>NZ_JBFRFP010000017.1:0-115002 GCF_052114885.1 Paenarthrobacter sp. 2TAF44
CACCTAACAAGGTGAGCGCCGCCGTCGTCGCCGGTTCCGATCCCCTAACCGACTGCCATCTTGATGAGCTCGACGATCCTGTCTTCAAGCTCCGGGGTGAGCTCAGTCAAGGCATACGATGTTGGCCACATGCTGCCGTCGTCGAGCATCGCATTCTCTTCGAAGCCGAGCGTGGCATACCTGCTCTTGAACTTGTCGGCGCTCTTGAAGAACACGATGTTCTTCCCGTCTTTGGCATACGCCGGCATTCCGTACCAGGTCTTCGGGGAAAGCTCCGGTGCGTGCTCCCTGATCAGCGCATGGAGTCGCTGCGCAATGGCCTTATCTGCCGGCGGCATCTCTGCGATCTTCGCCAGGACATCGCTCTCGCCGTCGGCTTGGGAAGCCTTCTTGGTCCTTTTGAGCTCCTGCGAACGCTCCTTCATGGCGGCGCGTTCGTCCTCGGTGAATCCCTCGTAGGACTTGGTAGCTCCGGTCTCAGTCATGGCAGGCCCCTCTCGCTGCTGGAAATCTTTCGGATATTTCAACGATAGATCCGGGCCCATCGCCGGGCTTCTTCAAAACTGCTCAAATCCCTTGATCTTTTCCTGAGCGAGTGTTGATGGATTGCAGGAGTGGTTCTTGATCCGGGCCCGGCACAGTGTTTCTTGTCAGCCACTCAGGGCCGGCACAAACGGCCGGCCGGCAGCGGTGGCCTCCCGAAAGGACACTGATTCCCATGGCCATCAGCCTCAAGACCACCTCCGGCAAGGTCCTCGCTTCCGTCGCACTGCTCGGCACCGCAGCCGCCGTCGCCGGCATGGGAACCTACGGCGCGTTCACCTCCTCCACCTCGGCCAGCCAGCAAGTCACCGCCGGCACCGTCACCATCGCCCTGGGCACCGGAGCGAACAACACCCTCAACGTCCCCATCGCAGGGCTGCTGCCCGGAGACAAAGTCGAAAAGCTCGTCACCCTGGCCAACACCGGCAACTCTGACCTGAACAACGTCACCCTCACCACCTCCGCCGGCGCCACCGCCTCACTGCTCACCACGGATGTGACCAACGGCTTGCAGCTGACCATCGAGAACTGCTCCGTCGCCTGGACCGGCGCCGCAGCCCCCTACACCTGCACCGGCACCAAAACCACGGTCATGGCAGCCGCCCCGGTGATCACCGCGAACAAAGTCCTGAACAACCTGACCGCCCTGGCCCCGGCCAAAACCGACTACCTCAAAGTCACCACCGCGTTCCCCACCACCGCGAACGACACCTTCCAAGGCGCCACCAGCACCATCGCCTTCGCCTTCACCGGCACCCAACGCACCGAAACCACCAAGTAACACCCTGTACAAAGAGCCCCCGCCGGGCCTGATCGGTTTCCTTTCCCCCAGCCCGATCAGTCCCGGCGGACACTTTCCCAAAAACTCCAACGGCCCCGACACGCTTATGCAGATGGCGTATCGGGGCCGTTGGCCCTTTTTAAGGCGACTTATTGAAGACGTAACCGTTAGGAGAAACGTCCGGGCCGGAATGTTGCCAGCATGGGGTGCTTGCTGCCGGTCAGGATCTCTCCGGAGAGCAGTTCGCCTGCAATGAGTCCCAGCGTGGCACCCGAGTGCGTGAACGCGACAAAACAGCCGGGCACTTGGCCCAGTTCACCGAAGACGGGCTCACCATCGCCGGGGATGGGCTTGTACCCGATCTTCCAGGAGGCAGGCTTGAGTTCAGGGTTGCCTGCAATCAGCTTGGAGGATTCGTCCGCGAGTTCCTGGACAACCTCATCAGGAATGCTGAAGGAACCATCTGCGTGCTCGGTGATCCGCTCTTCATACCAGTCGTGGTCCAGGGCGAAAGTGTTACCCGGGTTGGGACGAACGGCCGCACGTGGCGTATTCATCACTGCCTTCACCTGATGCTCCACCGGCTTGGTGACCACCAGCATGGAGACCGGGGAACCATTGGGGATTTCCACCCCCAGCGGCTTCACGACGGCGGGCGTCCCCGCGCCGCAAGCGACGAGGACCGCATCGGCTGAATAGGTCTCGCCGGAAGCAGTTTCGACGCCGTTGGCCCGGCCGCCGTCGAGCGTCACCTGGACTTTACCCGCGTTCAGGACGAGCTGGCCGCCGAGGGCGTGGAACTCTTCCATGAGGAAGTTGACCAGGTCCGGCAGGCTCACCCAGCCCTCGCCGGGGTTGAAGATGGCGTTCTCGGGAACAGCGCTGGCGTCGATGCCCGGCGTCACCGATGCGATCTCTTCAGGGGCGAGAAGTTTGGAGTCGTAGCCAATCGACTGCTCGTAAGCATGACGGGCCTCGGTCACGTCGCGCTGGCCGGCAGCGTTCCACATGAGGCCTCCGCCGAACTGTAGCCATTCGCGGGTGGGATCTGCGGCGAACAGTGTCCGGTACCGGTCGACGCCGGCCAGCCGCAGCTGGTGATAGGGGGTGGACCGTTCGCCGGCTGAGTTGAGCCAGGACAGTGAACGGCCGGTGGCCTCGCTAGCCAGGCCCTGCTCGGTCAGGAGCGTCACGGAAGCTCCCCCGCGGAGCAGGTGAACGGCGGTGGAAACGCCCAGGATGCCGCCCCCGATGACGGCGACGTGCTTGGTGGAGGACATAGCTCTCCCTTTCTTTCGTGCTTGTGGATGCTTGCGACGCTCTTGCGCTTACGCGAAGGCGTGGATGCTTTCGATGATTTTGAGGGTTTCAAGAGCCTCGGCCGGCGCTACGGGAAGCCGCCCTTGGCCACGGAGGCAGGCTGCCAGTTCTGCGTAGAACTGCGGGTAGGCGCCCTTTTCTGCAGGTACGGGTGTGGCTGAACCGTCAACTCCCAGAAGCCCCCAAGACTCCTGGGGTTCAATGCCATAAGAAGCGTCCGGCGGCGTGACTCCTGCTGCGAGCGCTGGTTCCTGACTGTCGAGTCCCCACTTGGTGTACCCGGCTTTTGATCCGAGGACGTGGAACCGCGGACCAACCTGGGCCGCCATGCCGTTCATCCACAGCCGGGACCGTACGCCTGACTCGTGGAGCAGTGAGACGAAGGCCTCCGTGTCTGCCGCGCCGGGGTGGGGGCCAAGGTTTGCGGTTTCGCCGTAGCTTTCCTCCACAGGTCCGAACAGCTGGATGGCTTGGTCGATCAAGTGGGCGCCGAGGTCATTAAGGATGCCACCGCCTTCGGCGAGTGTGGATGTATCGCGCCAGTTCCCGAAGCCTTCGGGCCGCCACCATTCAAAACGTGACTCGAAAGTCCGCACTTCGCCCAGTGCCTCTTCCTGCAGCAGTTTGCGCAAGGTCAGGAAGTCGGCGTCCCACCGGCGGTTCTGGAAGACCGTTAGCTGCACACCGGCGTCGGACGCGCGTGTGGCCAGTTCCTCACCGTGGGCGACGCTGGTGACGAAAGGTTTGTCCACTACAACGTTCAGACCGCTGGCGATTGCCGTGGCACCGAGTTCGAGGTGAGTGAGCGGCGGCGTTCCCAGCACCACAAGATCGAGGTCGCTCGCAAGGGCGAACATGTGTTCCGGGGTGGGCACTATCCTCGCTTGCGGATAGAGGCGGGCGGCCTCAGTGGCCCGCCCAGGGTCCGCCGTCACGATGACGTCCAGCGAATAGTTCGGATCTGCTGCGATCAGCGGGGCATGGAAGACCTTGCCTGAGACGCCAAACCCGACGACCGCCGTCCGGATGGGTGCCGCTGTTACCTGGCCCATTACAGGACTTCCGAAAGGAAGCGCTGCAGGCGTTCGCTGCGCGGGTTGTCGAAGAGCTCGGCGGGGGTGCCGACCTCCACCACTTCGCCTTCATCCATGAAGACCACTTGATCAGCAACCTTGCGGGCAAAGCCCATCTCGTGCGTGACCACCAGCATGGTCATGCCGCGGCGGCCGAGGCCTGCCATGAGGTTCAAAACACCCTTGACGAGTTCCGGGTCCAGCGCGCTGGTGGCTTCGTCGAAGAGCATGACTTCCGGTTCCATGGCAAGCGCCCGGGCAATGGCGACGCGCTGCTGCTGACCGCCGGAGAGGTCGCGGGGCCTGTGGTCGGCGCGTTCGGCGAGGCCCACTTCGGCGAGCCGGCGCTGGGCGCGTTCCCGTGCCTCCTTCTTGGACATTCCCTTAACGCTCCACAGTGCGAGGGCCACGTTCTCCAGGGCTGTGTGGTCCGGGAAGAGGTTGAAGTGCTGGAACACCATGCCGATGCGGGCGCGGAGAATGTCCGGCTTGACCTTGAGGGCGCTTTCGCCTGCCAGAAGCACGTCCCCGCTCTTGGGTTCGTGCAGGCGGTTGACGCCGCGCAGGAGGGTGGATTTACCAGAGCCGGAGGGACCGATGATGCACGTGGTTGTTCCCGGGGCAACGGTAAGGCTGACGTTGCGGAGTACCTCGACGTCGCCATAGGCCATGGTCAGGTTCCGCAGTTCCAGGCTGGAGCCGTGGAATGTCTGGACGTCGGCTGAGGTTGACGCATCCTTGGCGGTTGACTTGGCCGCTGACATGTTGGTGCTGGTGCTGCTGCTGGCAGTATTGCTGCTGCTTGTGAGGTTCACGTGTTGCTCCCGGTGATGAGCGGCGATGCCGCGTCGAGTTCCTTGACTTCCTTCAGCCCGCTGGTTGGGGCTGTGGGACGGCGGCGACCGGTGCGGAACTTGTTGTCGAAGTAGTTGACCAGGTGGGTCAGTGGCACGGTGATCACCAAGTAGAAGATGCCTGCCATGACCAGCGGTGAGAGATTGCCTGAGAGCACTGCGGCGTCCTGGCCCACGCGGAACAGTTCACGTTCGCTGACCAGAAGCCCCAGGAAGTAGACCAACGAAGAGTCTTTGACGATTGCAATGAACTGGTTCACCAGCGCTGGCAGCACCCGGCGTACGCCTTGCGGCACCACTACCAGCGCCATGGACTTTGAGTAGCTCATGCCAAGGGCGCGGCATGCCTCGCCCTGGCCTTTGTCCACGCTCTGAATACCAGCACGGAAGATTTCTCCGATGTAGGCGCTGGCGATCAGGCTCAGCGCGATGATTCCCAGCGGGTAGGGCGAGGGTCCAAACACTGACTGGCTGAACCGTGCAAAGCCCTGGCCGATCAGGAGGATGGTGAGGATTGCGGGCAGGCCACGGAAAAGGTCCGTGTAGATCCGGGCCGGGATACGCAGCCACTTGGACCGCGAGATCCCCATGACGGCCACCACCATGCCCATCACTACGCCGAGGATGGTTGCTGCGATGGAGATGATCAGGGTGTTGAGGAGTCCAACTCCCAGGAGTTGGGGCAGTACTTCGATCATCGAATCGACATCGAAGAACGTGCGGCTGATGGTATTGAGCCAATCCATTGAGTGCTCTCAGACGTTTGTTGGTTTTTCGGGATGGCCGGGCGGGCTGCGGGTGTGGCCCGCCCGGCCTTGTTGTTGAGTAGCCGGTGTTGTTGAGTTGGCGGTTGCGCTATTTGGCAGCCGTTGGCGACGGGCTGGAGGTCTGCTCGGCCTTGGGCAGGTATTGCTCAGGCATCGGCGAGCCCGGGAACCACTTCTGGTAGAGCTTCTTCCAGGTGCCGTCTTCCATGGCTGCGGCGAGGCCCTTGTTCAAGGCTTCCTTGAAGGCGGGCTTGTTCTTGGCAATGGCAAAGCCTGCCGGGGCGTCGAAGGACGGGATGTCAGCTGCACTGACCAGTCCGAACTGCTCCTGGTAGGCCTTGGCTGCCTCGTAGTCCAGGAAGTGGGCGTCCACTGCGCCGCTGTTGACGGCGGAGATTGCGGTGTTGTTGTCCGGGAAGCGAACCAGCTGGGCGGAGGTAAAGTTCTTGACCGCGTAGGCTTCCTGGAGCGTGCCCTGGACGACGCCCAGGCGCTTGCCGGACAGGCCGTTGACGTCCTTGATGCCTGATGTCTTGGTGGTGATGACCGTCAGGTAGCCGGCCAGGTAGCCGTCGGAGAAGTCAACGGTTTCCTTGCGCTTGTCCGTGATGCCAATGGCCGCGACGCCGACGTCGAACTGGCCATTGGACACGGCTGCGAGCAGGCCGGAGAAGTCCTGTCCGGTGAAGACAACCTTGTCCACGCCGGCACGGTGAGCCACGTCCTTGAAGAGTTCTACATCGAAGCCGGTGAAGTTACCCGAGGCGTCCGTGAAGGTGTAAGGCTTCGAGTCGCCCAGGCTGGCGACGCGGATGGTGCCGGGTTCGATCAGGCCATAGGGGTTCTCGGCCGAGCTTGAGGTCCCGGCGGAGGATCCACCGCAGCCGGAGAGGGCGAGGAGGGCCGCCAAGGCTGCTGCTGCGAGCGCTGCCGGGCGGAAGTTCAGTTTGATCACAGCGTTGTCCAATCGTGGGGAGGGCCAGCGGTGCTGTCTGGGCCGCTTTTGGGGTCTAACTCGATGCGGGGGTCTTGTTGAGTCCGGTCTCAGCCTCTAGGATTGAGACCGGACTCACATCGATTGATTGAAAATGTAGCGGAAGTCACAAGCCGAGTCAACACCACTTCTGAAAGGTGAACATGAGTACTGATGGATCCCGACGGCGGGACGTGACAGTTGCCGACGTCGCCAAAGCGGCGCAAGTCTCCAAAGCCCAAGCTGCGCGCGCCCTGGGCAACTATGGCGCAGTCAGCGAGGACGTTCGGGAGCGGGTCCTCGCCGCTGCGGAAGGGCTTGGCTACCGCCCCAACGAGCTTGCGCGCAGCATGAACACGGGCAAATCCAACACCATTGGCGTGGTGGTGGGCGATATCGAAAACCCGCACTTCGGCCTGGCCACCAGGGGCATCACCGACACCGCAAAGAAGAGCGGCTACAACGTCATCCTGATCAACACCGATGAAGAACGGGCTGCCGAGGTGGACGCCGTCCAGGTGCTCTTGGACAAGCGCGTTGACGGGCTGATCGTGGCTCCGGCCTCATCCGTGGAAACCTCACACTTGAAGGAGGTCCGCGACTCTGGCCGGCCCTTGGTCCTGCTGGACCGCGCCGCCGAAGGACTCGACGTCGAGACCTTCGCCGTGGACATGGGCACCATCTCCTACGAGTCCACCAAGTACCTCATCGAAGCAGGCCATCGACGCATCGCGTTCGTCTCAACCGTTCGGACAGACGGGCCTTACGTGGCAGCGATGACGCTGGATTCCTCGCAAATCTCGGACCGTCTGGAGGGAATCCGCCGCGCCTTCGAAGACGAGGGCCTCAGCCAGCCGCTGGACCTGGTGCGCCTTAATGCCGGTGACGCCGATTCCATCATGCGAATCACCCGTGACCTGCTGAAGGGGCCAGATGCTGCCACGGCCATCATCGCCTCTGACGGCCTCATCGCCTTGAGCGTTGTGGAGGCCATCCAGGGATCCGGCCTCTCCATCCCCTCGGATGTATCCCTCCTCATGTACGACGATTTCGCCTGGACCCGTCTCACCACTCCCCCGCTCACCGTCATCGCACAGCCCGTCTACGACATGGGAATGGCTGCCGCCACCGCGTTGATCCGGCAGATTGAGGGCAGGAAATCTTCCTCACCCGCTGGACCACCGTTGGAGGCGCGGCTCGTGCGACGCGGCTCAGTGGGTTCGCCGAAGGACGTCGGCGTGCTCAGCCAGGCTGGCGGCTAGCCCCTACCAAGCCCCTTGCACGGCCAAGGGAAACGACCACACTGGAAGCATCAGGTGAGGAAGCTGACATGCCAAAAGTGGAAGTGGATCTGGACTCCGTCGTCCCACCGGCGAAGGTACGGGAGGCCTTGCTGGACTTTAGCCCGCGTCGGCCGGAGATCTGGCCAGGCATCTACCCACCCATGTACGAGGTTTACCAGGTGGGCGATACCTTCGCGGACATCAGAGAAGGAAGCAAAGCTCCCGGTGGCGTGATCTGGGCCAAGGAACACTACGACTGGGCAAACCCCGACGACGTGAAGTGGACTGTCCAGGAGAGTAATTTCTGCGCGCCGGGAAGCTACGTCAATGCGCGAATCACACCCAACGAGTCTGGCGGTTCGCGCATTCACGTCACGTGGAACCGTAAGCCCACCAGTTTGATGGGGCGATTGGCCACCTTCATGATCGTCGTGACCCGGGGTGCGCCGGTGGCAAGCTCCCTGCGAATGGGCCTGAAGAAGTTGGAAGCGAAAGGCGCCACGTAGCCATGATCAAATCTGCAGAGAGCGTTGTCATCGCCCGGACACCGGAGGAGGTCTTCCAGTACGTGGCGGACCTTCGCAACGAACCGACCTGGCACGTTGACATTGCCAGCGTGCCCGACCAAACCGACCCTGTCCCAATCGTCGGCAAGACCTACCCGCTGAGCTTCAAACCCTTTATGGGCAAGACCGACGGCACTTTCACAGCACTGGACGTCAAGCACGGCTCGCGCTTGCAATATCGAGCGGACTTCGCAGGACTCCAGCCACGCATCACTTATACGGTGGAGCCAGCCGGGGAAGGCGCCCGCTTCACTCGAGGCGTGGAGATGCAACCCAGCGGGCTCAAGGTGCTCATGACCCCGATGATGGCGTACATGGTTCCCCGACGAAACAAGGTCTTTGTCCAGAACCTGAAGCGCGTGCTGGAGTCCTGACCGCGGCTATTGCAGGTTCTTCTCAACAACGGCCAAGGTGCGTGCGAGTTCCTCCGTAGGGCTGAACTCCACCAGAACGGTCCCTGGATCAAGCTCATCCGTATGCCCGGGCGGCGTGTAGTACGCCTCGCCAGCGTGGACAATCTCGTCTCCATCAGGCATGTGCATGGTGAGTCTGCCCTTCACGACATATCCCCAGTGATGGCTTTGGCACCGGTCATCCGGCAGCCCTTTATAGAACGGAGTGAAGTCGCCTCCCTCTTCAAACCTCTCAAACGCGATAGTGTAACCGTCGGCCTCGCGGTATCGGCCCTCGTAACCTGTCATGCGCTCGACGCGAGCGCTCTCGTCATCAATCGATAGCTTTGCCATTGCCTTGCATCCTTCGTTCTCTTATTGCGGGCTTAGTCCCGCGGTGCGGCTTCCGCCGCAGCGATGAGGCGGCGCAACCCGCCTCTGTTTGCCCGCGCCCATTCCCGTGTGGCGAATGAGCGCAGAAGTGGAAATCCAAACATCGACAGCACGCCTGGCAGCCCACTCGCCCGGACCAGCCGGCACGTGTAGGTGATCTCGCTTTGGTCCACCTTCGACTCGATCTCGTAGCGGTGAACCAGGAGCCAGCCAGCCCTGGTTCCATACTTTTTGGACTCCAATGCGGACTCCGTCACCCGCTCAAACGTCCGGGGACGCAGGGCTTCTGTGACCACCGAGGAGTCCTGCATCCGGCAAATCCGGTCCTCGGCCGTGGAAGTGAACTCGGTTCCGACGGTTGCCAGTCCTATCGGGGCTTGCATCGACAGAAGTGTCGAGGCCTCGGCTCCTCCCCATTCCATGTGGTTGGGAAGATTGGCGAGGACATCGAAAACAATGTCCGCGGGGACCATGGCATGGTCATGGACGGTTACGGCGATTTCACGTCTGAGGACGTTACCCACCGTTCGTTGTTGCTTCATTCCGCACCTCCACTGCTGACTTTGCGGATAGTCAAAGCATGCGACGACGGCGCGGGGAAAGGATGGGGGATATCCCCCATTAACTGCCCTATTCGGTTCTATTCGCCACGGGAATGACGCATTGCGAATGCAGCGGCTTCGCCACGGCTGCGCAGTTGAAGTTTCGCGAGGATGCTGCTGACGTGATGCTCAGCGGTCTTGGCACTGATGAAGAGTCGACCAGCAATCTCGGTATTGGTCAAGGCCTCGGCAAGTAAGGTGAGCACTTCGCGTTCGCGCCGCGACAACACGCCCAGATCCTTCGGGCCTGTGCGCGCGGGGCCGCCCAGGGCCCGAAGAAGCGCCGCGGCCTGATCTGCCAGACCGAGAGCACCAACGTCGTCGAACGTTGCGAGCGCCACTCCAGCTTCATGAACGGCCACGTACCGGTCTGTTTCACGCAGGGCTTCGGCCAGCGACAGATGGGCGCGCGCAGCCTCGAGGGGCATGCCGAGCTCAGTAAAAACGGAAATCGCCGCGTCAAGCCTTTCGCGCGCCAAGGCGACATCCCCGGTTGCCGCTGCGACGCGACCTGCCGTGAGATGCGAGGCAGCAAGTGATCGAGGCCACTGCGTCTCGGCCGCGACTTCATCGAGCTGTTCGGCCGTCGCTTTGGCTTGGCCGAGGTCACCTTGTGTCAACTGGACCTCAGCGAGCAAGGCGAGCAGCGGGACCATGAGCAGCCCACTGCCAACACGGTGGATCCGGCGATGTAGCAATGCTGCAGCAACGGCTGTGTCGCCTGCAGCAAGACGGACTGCCGCTGTTGCCCGCAATGCATCCGGGCGATCCTCGAAGCCAGCGAGCAGCCGGTTTGCCTCTTCCACCCTGCCCTGCAGCAGCCGAAGTTCCGCAAGCTTGGCAGCCGGGTGTACACATCGTGCACGGTGGCCGCCTTGATCCAGTTCATGCAGCGTTTTGGTGAGCCAGCCCTCGGCATTTGCAATGTCACCGGAAGCAAGGAAGATCTCTGCGCAACAAGTGCCGCAGAATTCCAGCAGTGCAGGATGACCCGTACCCTCCATGAACCGCAGGAGGGTCTTGTTCCATTGGCTGAGTCGAGACGTATCGCAGGCCTGCTCGCTGGCACGCGTCACCATGCAGCACACATCACCAAAGATCATTTGATCGTGAGCTTCGCCGGCGGTTGCCACCACCATTGCCTCATCCACCAGGGTCATCCCGTCCAGTACTTTGCCGGAGGCTATCGTTCCGAGGCCCAGGAGTGCCAGTGCCATGGCCTCAAGATCCGGGTCACCCCAGTTTCGTGCCATCCCAAGCGCGATACGGGCGTCGTCATAAGATGCTGCCGGGTCGGCCTGCAGCAGACCGCGCGTCAGGGCCATCCAGCCATTCTCCACGCCCTCCGGCAAGCGGGATACGATGCTCTGCGCACGTGCAAGCCAGCCTCTGCTGACCGCCTCGCTTCCCAAGGCATCGGCATATTCCCGCGCCAACCATAAAGCCGACCGGAAGGCCTTTGAGTCCTGGCCCAGCCGACGAAAACCGGCGTAAGCAATGGTGCGCTCCGCAATGGAACGGTCGACGTCGCGCAGCCACCAGAGTGCACGGCCCAAGCCATCATGCGCTCCAGGATCATCCTGAATAGCCAGCACGGACTCAAACGCTATCGCCGCTGCTTTCCACTCAGAAGCAGCAAGAAGGTGATCACCCTCCGCAAGGCCTTCAGACACCGCAGCATTGACCATGTGTTCATTCTGCTCTTCGTCATTTTCTTTCTGAAGGGGACCTCTTCCACGAGCCGTGGTGGGTCACCGACGCGGGGCTACGTACCGCCGTCGTGGGTCACTGCCTTAGTCGAATCTGTTGGTGGAAAGCAGGAACAGAGTAAGCGCCAGCGTAAGCCGCACGCGGCCTGGCTGTGTTCGAATGTCGAAGCCCAATGCGGACGTGAACTCGCTTGCGCGGTTCTGGACACTCGAGTGATGCAGGTTGAGCTGGCCCGCCACAGCGCGTAGGCTGCCTGTTTCAGCAATGGCCTCCAGTATTCGCCATGCCTTGGGCTGTTCTGTGATCAACCGCTTCAGCGCCGTGACGTCAGCCGGTTCGTGGGTGGCCTCGCTTGCCCTTTCAGCAAGGACAATGAGGCTCCCAAGATCGTCGGCATTGTGAATTGGGTGGTGTGGACTGGTGATTCTGAGGGCCAGGAGCGCTGTCTGCCACGATCTGTCCAGCTCCTGCGGAACGGCGGCCAAGCCGATTCCTGCCCTCGTATCCTGTAGCGCAGTCGCCATGGACGGGCGAATGAATGCCCGGATTGAACCGAATTCCGTGTGAACTACGGCTGACGATCCCGGCATTGGCATCACCGCAGGGACTGCATGAACCCTGTATGAGCCACTGCGCTCCAGGTGCAGAAGGGCTGCCGCCTCCATGCGCCTTTCCATTGATGACTCACTGCTGATGATCGTCTCGATTGCCCGTCGAGTGGCTGCCACGGGACTCGTTCGATCCCAAAAGATGCCCAGTGCAATCGCGAGCCGTTCCAGGATCAATTCATCATTGACGAACCCGGGGCTGGCGCGCTCTATCCATGCCCGTCCGTCAGCACCAAACGCCTTGGAAGGCCACTCACCTTGTTGTTCCGGCACCCTCTGGCCAGAGGCATCAACGCACATGGAACGGCCATCCATGGCAAAGCCAACTGAACAGTCACACAGTACCGCCGCCCCGCCGATGAGCATTTCCGCATTCGCCCGGCTGTTGACCAGCGCGTCGAAATACGTGATGACCTTAAGGCTTTCCGAGGCCTGGGGATCGAGCGCTTTGAGGCGCCACACGAGTCCTTGCATAACTATCGCCCGCCACCTTTGGTCTTCGAGAAGTTAATGGTGGCCCAGTCCGGCTGCTGCGGCAATGCATGACGGGCAGCCGGACGTGGTTTCAGGCATCCAGAACGCGTCGAAGCCACTGTGTTCGGGCCTCCCGCGCCATGACGGAGAGGGCGGCCTGCGGGAAGAACATATCGAATCCGTGGAAGCCGCCGGGCCACACGTGAAGCTCGGCATCACCCCCGCAGGCCCAAATGGTGGAAGCGTAGGCAATGTCCTCGTCGCGGAAAACCTCGGCGGAGGCCACATCGATAAAAGTGGGAGGAAGGTTTGAAAGATCCTCAGCGCGGGCGGGCGCCGCGTAGATGGAAACGTCCTCTGTCTTGCGGCGGTCGCCGAGGAGCGCGTCCCAGCCGGTATCGTTGCTCGTCCTGTCCCAGACACCCACGCCATCAAATTGGCGACTGGAGATCGTGTCATTGCGGTCATCGAGCATTGGATAGATCAGGAGCTGACCCGCCAACCTGGGGCCACCCCTATCGCGTGCCATCAGGGCGACACCGGCAGCCAGTCCTCCGCCCGCGCTCGCACCGGCAACAATGAGGCGACCAGGATCAATGCCCAGTTCTGCAGCATTCGCGGCCACCCATTCCAAGCCCGCGTAGCAGTCCTCCACGGGCGCCGGGTCCGGGTTTTCAGGAGCGAGGCGGTATTCGACAGAGACAGCAACTGCGTCCAGAAGCTCCACCCAGTCAATGAGCCAATCTGCGCCAAGAAACCGGTCGCCCAGGACCATTCCGCCGCCATGAATGTGGAAGATTCCAGGACCGCCGGCCACGTGGTCTTTCCGCCGAAAAATGGACACGATGAGGTCCGGAGCCCCGACGGGGCCTGGAATGGTCCGCTCAGAGTGCTCTACAGGGCGATTGGCCAGTAAGTCCTCGATAGGGGCAGTCACGAAGGACTGCCGCATGCCGTCGATCATGTCTGGCGTCAGCGTGGGAGTGATCAGATCACCCAATGCCACAAGTGTCGCCCCAAGCTCGGGATCAAAAGGTGGCGCTTTATGTACCGATGTCATCTTGTCCTCCATAAATTCGGCCACCTCGTCGTGACCTGAAGCAAGCGTAGGCCCGCCTGCCCGCGGAGCTAACCGCCAAAAGCCCTCAAAAGGAACGGTTAGGACCGCCATATGGCGGTCAGGATAAGGTCATCCGCCTGATCCAACAGCCACCTCAGTCGCCCTGCTCCGGCTCGTCTGCTGAGCGCACACTGCTATGGATTATGCCCAGTTCCTCAAGCTGCGCCGACATCCCGGCACCGTCCGGAGCGTAAATCCACGGGATTCCCGGCGTAGGTTGTCCCCCGGACTTCGACCTACCGCCGGCGAGCACCGCCTCACCCACTGAGAGCTGCCTGATGGCGATCGCCCTGACGTTCTCCGGGTGGCGGTGTGCGAACTCGGAATAGATGGCTTCGTCATGCTGTCCGTCGTCGCCTACGAGCAACCACTTGATGCGGGGAAATTCTTCAGCCAAGCGCTCAAGCGAGGTCCGCTTGTGCTCCCTGCCGCTGCGGAACCAGCGGTCCGGCGTGGGTCCCCAGTCAGTCAATAGCTTGGGCCCTGCGGGGTACAGATTGCGGGACAGGAACCGTGACAACGTGGGCGCCACATTCCAGGCCCCGGTGGACAGGTAGAGCACCGGCGCCGTTGGTGCCGTCCTGGCGATCCGCTCGTAGAGGACGGCCATGCCCGGCGTCGGTGTCCTCGCATGCTCATTGAGAACGAAGGTGTTCCAGGCCGCGAGGAAGGGCCGGGGAAGGGCTGTCACCATCACAGTGTCGTCAATGTCTGAGACCACTCCGAAGTCGGCGTCGTCCGCCACGATTTCCACCGGAGCCTCAACGATTCTGGAACTCCCCGATTGCAGGATGATCGTGTGCCAGCCGGGGTTCAGAGGTACCTCAATGCGAACATCGACGACGCCCCCACGATCAGCTTCGACGTCATGGACGGTGCCTGCAACGGTTACCTGCACGGTTGCATGCGCGACGGGTGCGCTGATGAAGTTCCGCCAACCGCGCATGCTCTCCTGCAAGGGATTGGCATGACCTGCGGCGTCCCGGGGGTCGCTGCGGACAACCCGTGCCAGCACCCGGACCCAGGAAGTAGTGCCGTAACCGGTGTACGGGACGACCGTTTCCACTCGACCCCGCCGGATGGCGAGGCGCGTCTGGAACCTCAGCCACGCGTCGTCGAGCCTGACGGCGAGATGACGGCCCTTGTCGCTTCCGGGCGTCGGGCCGCTTCCGGGCGTCGGGGGCTGGGCGTCGTCGCTCTTGGGCAAAATGCGCGGTTTCTCAGGACGGGGAAACATGCGTCCAGTCTGGCACGGCCGGGCGTAAGGCTACGATACGGGCGTGAGCCAGGTGAGGACGGATCCGTCGCCTTCGATGTGTTCTGCCAATTCCGCGTTGAACTTTCGGCCGTATTCTGCGGTGATGTGCTCCTGGAAGGCTTCCTCGTCGCGGTAGACCTCGAACACGAAATATTCCCGCGGATTGGTTTCCCGCGTGTAGGGCAGGAACGTGACATTGCCTGGTTCCTGGCGGACGTGCCCGGCGAGTTCTGTCATCATTTCAGCGACCCTGGTTTCGCTGCCTTCCTTGACTGTGAATTCTGCGTACAAGGTTTTGGTCATGTCCAGTCCTTTGATCGATTGAGTGGAATTGCAGTTAGTTCGGGGGCAGTATCTCGCCGGAACCCCTGGGGATGAGTTCCGTTGGGACGATATACGTCTGCGGTGGGCGGTTGTCGCCGTCGATCCTTGCAAGAATCCGCTCGGCAGCGAGCTTTCCGATGCGTTCAGGGTGCTGAGCAACCACGGTAACCCCCGGCTCCATCATGTCGGCCAGGGTGAAGTCGTCAAATCCGACCAAGGCGACTTTGTGCTGCACACCGAGGGATTTCAGCGCCCGCATGGCACCGAAAGTTACCAGGTTCTGACTGGAGAATATCGCCGTAGGCGGGTTCTCTGAAGTGAGCAATTCCTGCGCAGCCCGGAGTGCCGTTTCCTCGTCGTGAAGATTCTCGCGAACCGCAACGGTGGAGGTCGCGATGCCGGACCTGCCGATCTCGTCCAGGAAACCTGCCCGCCGTTTCACAGCGGTCTGGATATCGGTCCGGTCCCCAAGGTAGGCCAGTCTCGTGTGGCCATGTTTGATGAGATGCGCGGCTGCCGCCGCGGCGCCCACCTCGTTATCCGTCACTACTGCATCCGCCTCGATACCCACGGGCTCGCGGTCGATGAACACCAACGGCAGATCCCGTGAGTGCTCCGGAATCATGTACGCCTGGCTCTTGGCGATCGTGGTCAGCACAAGCCCATCCACGCGACGCCCAAGGAAAGCCGAAATCAGCTTCCTTTCCCGGTCCGGATCGTCATCCAGGCTTGAGGCGAAAACTGCGATTCCCCGCACACCGAGGGCATCTTCCATGGCGCGGTGAATCTCACCGCTGAAGGGGTTGGAAACACTGGGAAGCAGCAATCCGATGGACTGGGTCTTGCGTCCGGAACGCTTCAGGCTGCCGGCTGTGATGTCCAGGTGGTACTGGAGTTGCTCGGTTGCCCGCAGGACCCGCTGACGGGTTTCCTCCGAAACGCCTGGTTCGTCGTTCACCACCCTTGAGACCGTTTTGATGCCAACCCCGGCAAGGTCAGCGACGTTTTTCATCGTGGGGGGCTTGCGCGCAGGGTCGGTTTGGTAACGATTAGACACCGTTGTCAACGAAATGCTCCTCAACTTCAATTAACACTTGACTGCACTGTGTGAGCTTGGTTACATGTTACCTGACAACGTTGTCATGGGGGAATCACTCGCCATGAGCAGCCACAAAAAACAGGAGTTTCAATGTTGAGTTCCAAAGCCTCAAGGTCGGCAAAGACCCGCCTTCTTGCCGCTGGTGCAGTCCTGACACTGGGCGCACTAAGCCTGACTGCCTGCGGCGGCGGCTCCTCGCCTTCGTCCAGCGCGAGCAGCGACGAAAAGATCGGCGTTTCGCTGATTGTGAAGACCACGTCCAATCCGTTCTTTGTGTCGATGCAGGATGGCGCCAAGAAGGCTGCCGCGGCGGACGGCGTTGATCTCAAGCTTGCCGCAGGCAAGGCCGACGGCGACGAAGACACCCAGATCCAGGCCATTGAAAACGCAATCTCCAAGGGCGACAAGGGTATTCTCATCACCCCCAACGGCCCGTCCGTAGTGGATGCCCTGAAGAAGGCCAAGGACGCCGGCTTGTTCGTCATCGCGCTGGATACCCCGCCGGACCCGGCCGATGCCGCTGACATCACGTTTGCCACGGACAACTTTGCCGCCGGCGAGCTGATCGGCAAGTGGACTGCCCAGCAGTTGGCGGGCAAGAAAGCTGTGATCGCACTTGTGGACCTCTTCGATGACAAGGTTGTGTCCGTTGACTATAACCGTGACCAAGGCTTCCTGACCGGCCTGGGCATCGACACTGCCGATAAGAAGAAGAACGGCGACGAAGCCAAGACGGGCAAGTACACCGGTGGCAAGGGTGGCGAGTACGAAATCGTCGGCAGCCAGGCTTCCCAGGGTGCCGAAGATGGCGGACGTACCGCCATGGAGACCCTGCTGGCCAAGAACCCCAACATCAACGTCGTTTACACGATCAACGAGCCTGCCGCTGCCGGTGCCTTCGAAGCACTGAAATCCGCGGGCAAGGAAAAAGACGCACTGATCGTCTCCGTTGACGGCGGCTGCTCAGGCGTGAACAACGTCAAGTCCGGCGTTATCGGCGCCACGGCACAGCAGTACCCGGTGAAGATGGCCGAGCTTGGCGTCAAGGCCATTGTTGACCTCGCAAAGACCGGCAAGAAGCCTGCCAACTCTGAGGGCCTGGACTTCTTCAACACCGGCGTCGAGCTCGTCACGGACAAGCCTGCAGACGGCGTGAAGAGCATCACCACCACCGACGCTTCCCAGATCTGCTGGGGCAAGTAAGTTCAGGAGCAACCTAAAGTGACCCAGCAACAGACCGCCGGCCCCCCGAGCGCCGGGCACGCTGATCTGGCCGAGGAATTCCTCGACCGCCAAACGCCGCTCAGCAGAATCCGCAACATTCTCCACCGCTACCCCGCCCTCAGCCCGGCAATTGTCCTGCTGATCGCGGTGGTGGTCTTCGGACTCCTCAACGACCGCTTCCTTCGGGTAGAGAACCTCTCGTTGATCACCCAGCAGGTCGCCGTCGTCGGAACCCTGGCCATTGCTCAGACCCTCATCATCCTGACCGCTGGGATCGACCTTTCCGTCGGCGCAGTCATGATCCTGTCCTCGATGGTGATCGCTCAGATGGCTGTCGGCAGTGGGGTCCCAGGTCCACTGGCACTCATCGCCGGTTTGATCGTGGGACTTGCGTCAGGTGCACTGAACGGTTTCCTCGTGACACGTTTCCGGCTCCCGCCGTTCATCGTCACGCTCGGAACCTTGAACATCTTCATCGCCCTGACCCTGCTCTACTCCGGCGGCAGCACCGTCCGCGGATCCGCAATGCCCGGTGTGCTCACCTGGCTGGGAAGCACCTTCCCGATCGGACCCGTCCGGATCTCCACCGGCGTCGTCATGATGCTCCTGCTCTACATCGCCGTCGCCTTTATCCTGGGCAAGACCGCCTGGGGACGGCACGTCTACGCCGTGGGCGATGACAAGGAAGCAGCCCGCCTGGCCGGTATTCCCGTCAACCGCGTCCTCATGAGCGTCTACCTGGCCGCAGGAGCCGTCCTTGCCGTCGGCGCCTGGATCCAGATTGGCCGTACCAACGCCGCAAGCCCCAACGCCGGCGTCGATCTGAACCTGGACTCCATCACCGCCGTCGTGATTGGCGGAACCAGCCTCTTCGGTGGCCGCGGCTCCATCTGGGGTTCCTTGCTCGGAGCGCTGATCGTTGGCGTCTTCCGCAACGGCCTCTCCCTCGCTGGCCTGGATGTGCTCTACCAGACCCTCGCGGTGGGCATCCTGATCATCATCGCCGTGTCCGTCGATCAGTGGATCCGAAAGGTCAAGTCATGACCATGACTGAATTTACAGCCTCACACACCGAAACCCGCGAGCCCATCCTTAAAGCCAGGAACCTCGTGAAGACCTTCGGCCGGGTGGTTGGCCTCGACGGCGTCAACCTGGATCTCTACCCCGGCGAAGTCCTGGCCATCATCGGCGATAACGGTGCCGGTAAGTCCACGCTCATCAAGTGCCTCACCGGCGCCGAAGTTCCGGACACAGGAGAAATCTTCGTGTCCGGACAGCAGGTCCACTTCAAGCGCCCGCAGGACGCCCGGGTCCACGGCATCGAAACGGTCTACCAAAACCTGGCCGTCTCACCGGCCCTGGATGTCGCGTCGAACCTGTTCCTCGGCCGTGAAGAGCGTCTTCCCGGGCCCTTGGGGACCATCTTCCGGATGCTTGACACCAAGGGTATGCGCAAGAAGGCCAAGGAAGAACTGACCCGGCTGGGCATTTCTACCCTGCAGGACGTCACTGTGCCGGTGGAGAACCTTTCCGGCGGCCAGCGCCAGGCCGTCGCCGTTGCCCGTGCGGCGGCATTCGGATCCAAGGTGGTTGTTCTTGACGAACCGACGGCGGCACTGGGCGTTCGTGAATCCAATCAGGTACTGCAGTTGGTCCGCGACCTTCGTGACCGCGGCCTGCCTGTCATCCTGATCAGCCACAACATGCCCCACGTGTTTGATGTGGCCGACCGGATCCACATCCAGCGCCTGGGTAAATGCGCGGCCACCATCACCCCGCAATCCCACACCATGACCGACGCCGTCGCCATCATGACAGGTGCGGCCAAAGCCTGACAGGCGCGCCGCACCTTCCGTTCCAAACGGAACCCCCTTCTCCGTCCGCGGACCTGCCCACAGGTCCGCGGACGGATCCACACCCGGCCGTCCAGCCGGTACCGACGAAAGAACCGAGATGCATAAGCCTGCCCCGGGCACCTCCGCCCACGACCAGCTGGATGTTGTTGTTATCGGCGAAGCCCTGATCGACATCGTTAACACGCTCGAAGGAACCATCAGCTATCCAGGGGGATCGCCGGCGAACGTGGCCTACGGCCTTGGCCGGCTCGGCGTATCCACGGGGCTGCTCACAGCAATCGGCGAAGACGAACACGGTACCGCCATCGCCAACCACCTCCAGAGCGCAGGCGTCCGGCTTCTTCCTGGTTCAACGTCCCTTGAACGCACAGCCACCGCTACTGCCACGTTGGCGGCAGATGGCTCGGCCAGCTACGAGTTCGATATCGCCTGGGAACTGGCTCCAGTAGCGCCGGCCATGATCCCGAAAGTCCTGCACACCGGATCCATCGCCACATTCCTGGCCCCGGGAGCCTCCACTGTTCGCTCCCTTCTTGAGCAAGGCCACAAGTCGTGCCTGGTCACCTATGACCCCAATATCCGCCCCGCCCTCCTTGGTAGCCACGCCGAGGCAAAGACTATCTTCGAGGACCTGCTCCCGCTCACGGACGTGGTTAAACTCAGCGACGAAGATGCTCACTGGCTCTACCCGACGGCGTCTCCGGACGAGGTCACGTCCCGCCTGCTCGAGCAAGGGGCGCGCCTGGCCGTCATCACCATGGGCGCCGACGGCGCCCTCCTCGCAACGCAAAGCGCGAAGCTCAGCATCCCCTCCGTGAAAACCGAGGTTGCTGACACCATCGGCGCGGGCGACTCCTATATGTCCGCCCTCATCTTCGGCCTTTTGGCAGAGGGCGAAGAAGGATTTGCGCCGGGAGCACTGGAAACCATCGGAAAAACTGCCTCCATGGCCGCGGCCATCACGGTCAGCCGCTCCGGCGCCAACCCGCCCACCGTTTCAGAACTGCAGGCACGGCTGGGCATGTCCCTCAGTGCGAAACTTGCTGTTGCGCCTTAACCAGGGCCTTTCTCCGAATGGCCTGATTTCCTGATCAAATCACGACGGCGGCAGCTCGCCTTTCGGTTCCGACGAACCAACGGTTCTTTGGGTGCCGGGGCGACCTGCCGCCGTCGTGCGTTTTTCCGTTGCGTCTCCCTGAACAACTCTTCCGACAGCGATCCTTTGACGTATCGCAGGTCACATCGTATGATTAATGAATCGATTCAAGAGTGGGATCAACCACAGGTAACCTTCCTCATGCTGAATGAGCACCGCATTGTTCAGTCCTGGATTGGAAGAGTTTTTGTTCCTTGCCAACGACGACAAAGGAGTTCGGCGAATGACCGTCACGCACCGGAGGGATACCCCTTCAACCCAGGACGACACCATCGGCCGGAAGGACCCGAAGAAAGCCGCAATGAGCGGCTGGATCGGAAGCGCGCTGGAGTACTACGACTTCGCGCTCTATTCACTGGCCGCGACGCTGCTTTTCCCCACGATCTTCTTCCCCACGGAGAACCCCACCGTAGGCATCATCGCCTCCCTGGCCACCTATGCCGTGGGATACGTTTCCCGCCCGCTCGGCGCAGTGGTCCTGGGTGCTTACGGTGACAGGCATGGACGCAAGAGGGTCCTCGTCTTCGCGATGCTGCTCATGGGGTTCGCTACTTTCGCAGTGGGACTCCTGCCAACCTACGGGCAGGTGGGGCTTCTTGCGCCCGTCCTGCTGGTGATTCTCCGCTTGATCCAGGGCTTCGCGGTCGCTGGCGAACTCGGTGGTGCCAGCGCGATGATCGTAGAGCACTCCCCCGATGCAAGGCGCGGCTTCTTCGCTAGCTTCAGCCTTCAAGGCACGCAGGTGGGTTCGATCCTCGCCACTGCTGTCCTCATTCCGCTCGCCGCCCTCCTGCCTGATGATCAGTTCCATTCCTGGGGCTGGCGGGTGCCGTTCCTTCTCAGCGCCGTCGTGATTTTGGCCGGCTACATCATTCGCCGCCGCGTGCAGGAGCCCCCCGCCTACCTGGCGCAGTCGGAAGAGCCAAGCACCAAACGCCGCTTCCCCCTTGCAGACCTCCTGCGCACCCACCCGTGGGTCCTGGTCCGATGCGTTGCGATGACGTTCACGAACGTCATCGGCATGGCCACCCTGATCTTCGGCGTGTCCTTCGCTACCCAGAAGAGCTACGGCAACGGCTTCTCAAGCAGTGAATTCCTCTGGGTGACCATGGCAGCAAACGTAGCCGCAGTGGTAACTATCCCGTTGTTCGGGGCATTGTCAGACCGGATTGGCCGGCGGACACTCATGGTTGCAGGCGGCATAGCTGGCGGCTTGCTGACCATGGTGTACCTGTGGGCGATCGAACAGGGCAGCCTGCCGCTGATCTTCGTCTGCGTTGTCATCGTCCAGGGCATCCTGTTCCAGATGTGGAACGCCACTTTCGCCACGTTCTTCCAGGAGCAGTTCCCTATGCGGATGCGGGTGACGGGCTTCGCAGTTTCACAAAACATCGGCCTCATGATCGCCTCGTTCTTCCCGAGCTTGTTCACGGCCATCGCTCCCCCAGGATCTGCGAACATCCCCATGGTCATCGGCCTGACCACTCTGGGCATCTGCCTTGTCTCGGCGCTGGCCACCCTTTTGTCTTCGGATACCAAGGGAAAGACGCTGGAGGAGCTTGAGGTCCGCTAGCCTCAAGACACTTGGGTTGCCCGTCTCCGCAGCCATGCACTGCGCACATGTTCACGGAGCGTCTTCTGGCTTCGGCGGCTGACCAGGATCACGCAAGCGACGGCGGTCACCAAGACCACCACCCCGCCTGATGCGACAGCCCAGCGGGCCCCGAATTCCGTGCCGATCCAGCCCATAAGGGGTGCTCCAATTGCGGTCCCGCCTTGCAGGATGGCCAGGTACAGCGCGAGGACGCGTCCACGGAATTGGGGCTCAACGGACAACTGGATGGTGGTGTTGCAGCTGTTCAGGAACGTGATGGACGCCAGCCCTACTGGAACAAGTACTGCCGCATAAATCCAGAACGACGGCGAGATGCTCGCCAGGACGGTAAAAGCGCCGAGGCTCAGCGCGCCGCCCAGCATGAAACGGAGCCTCGGGCCGGACCTGCGGGCGGCAAGCAACGCACCCGCGAGCGTTCCCACGGCCATGATGGATCCCAGGAGGCCAAACGCCTCCGGCCCCATGCCAAACTCCGCCGTGGACATCAACGAATTCGTTACCTGGAAGTTCATACCAAAGGCGCCCAGGAGGCCCACCATCAGCAAAATGAGGACCAGGTCCGGGCGCTGACGCACGTACTGGAGGCCCTCGGTCAATTGGTGTTTGCCGCGGGCCACTGGCGTTGCTGGCTCCAGCTCCGATGCCTTAACCCGCCAGAGGGAAACGATGACGGCCACAAAGCTCGCGGCGTTGAGAAGGAACACCGGGCCCGTCCCGATCCATGCAATGAGCACACCGGCGATGGCCGGGCCGGTCAGCCTGGCACTGTTGAAGGACGCCGAGTTCAGGGCCACGGCATTGGAGAGCCTGTCAGGGCCAACAAGTTCTGACACGAACGCTTGCCGGGCCGGGCCGTCGATGGCCGCAGCCAACCCCAAGGCAAGGGCGGCGAGATAGACGTGCCACAACTGGGCAACACCCGTTGCCACCAGAAGGCCAACGATCAGCCCGCAGATTCCCATGGCCGTTTGCGTCCAGAGGAGGATCACGCGCTTGCGATAGCGGTCGGCCAGGACGCCCGCATACGGCCCGAGCAGGAGCATAGGCAGGAATTGCAAGGCCGTGGTAATGCCCACTGCCGTTCCGGAGTGATTGGTGAGGACCGTCAGGACCAGCCAGTCCTGTGCCACCCTCTGCATCCAGGTGCCGACGTTGGACACCAGGGCGCCGCCAGCCCAGAGCCGGTAATTGGGACTTTCGAGGGCGCGGAACATGGCACTCACTTGGCGCTCATCTCCTGCATGATGTGCGCGGCCCGGCTGAGCGTCAGCCGATCCTCCTCGCTGAGTCCTGCTACGCGCTGGGCAAGCCAGGCAGTCCGTTGGCTGCGGGCCTCGGCCAGAACTTCCTGGCCAGCGGGAGTGATGCTGATGTGGACCTGCCGGCCGTCTTCGGGGTTGGCCTGCCGTGACACGAAACCTTGCCCGGACAGGGCATTCACGATCCGGGTCATCGACGGTGCCTGGACGTGCTCCAGCTCGGCCAATTCCCGCAGCGTCTGCGAACCGGAATTTAGGTGGGCGAGCACCGTGTACTGCCCGGGAGTAATAACCTCGCCAGTGGCTTCGATGCGCAGCCTGCGGGATGTCCGCATCACCGCGGTTCGAAGATCAATGGCAAGAACGTCAGCTTGAATCTCCGCCGGTCCGTCGTTAATAGCTGCGGTCACTGGGAGGCGCCTCCTGAGGTTGGCATAATAGTTAGCAGTGCTAATTAGCTCCGCTAACTATTATGCTCCTCGCCCGGCAGGCTGTCCACGCAATGGTGCAGCACAGCAGGAACGCTCGCTTAAGCTGCAATGGATCTTTTCTACGACACATAAACTTATCTGTCGTACAATTTATCCATGGTCTATCGCAGTCCGCTCATCGACAAGCTCCCCAAGGGCTCTCCCTTCACCGTCAATGAGGCCTCTAGATTGGGGGTACCAAAGGCGAGCTTGTATCGGCTCCGCGACTCGGGCGTTATCGATCAACTAGGACCAGGGCTGTACTTTTTGAGCCGGAGTCTCGATGCCGACTTGGATCTGCTTGAGGCTGCATATAAGGCGCCGTTAGCTACCATCTGCCTCAGCAGCGCACTTGCGAGGCACGGCCTCATCGACGAGATCCCTTCCACAATTGACTTGGCCCTACCGCGCGGTAAGACGCCTCCGAAAATCGCGGGACCAATCACTTGGCATCAGTTCGACAAAGCAACGTTCGATCTCGACCGCACCCTGGTCCCGATTGAAGGCGTGGAAGATGCCCACATAGGCATCTATTCGGCCGAACGATCCATAGTTGACGCCTTCCGCCTTCGAGCCAGCGCCGGATATGAAACGGGCATCGAAGCCTTGAGAAATTGGCTCAAGCGCCCTGGATCACAACCGGCACGACTCATGGAGCTTTCCACGGCTATTCCTCGATCCAAAGGACCCCTTCGTGTGGCCATGGAGGTCCTTCTATGAGCTCCAGCGAGATCTACCGGCAACTGCAAGCCGTTGCGCGCAAAAGGGGTCGGCCATCGGAGGAGATTTTCGTCTTATACGCACTGGAGCGATTTCTTGCGCGGCTCAGCGACACCCGTCATGCTGGTGATTTCTGCCTCAAGGGCGGGGTCCTGCTCTCAGCTCATGCTCTTCGCCGACCCACGCGCGACATCGATATGCAGGCCCTCGACTTCCAACTCGACGTAACTCGTATCACCGAAGTGGTCAAAAACGGTTTCCGACGTCGTCGTCGACGACGGCCTGGTTTTCAACACCGACGATCTGACGACCGAGCAGATTCGGGACGAGGATGAATACAGCGGTCTACGGGTGGCCCTACCTGCGACGTTGTATCGCGCAAATATCGTCATCAAACTCGACATCAGCACAGGCGACCCCATCTGGCCCGCGCCGGAGCTCATCAAAATTCCGTCACTGCTTTCCGGGTTCGTGAAGATGCAGGGCCATCCTCTCCTCACCGTAATTGCTGAGAAAACAGTGACGATGCTCCAGCGCGGAACGGCCAGCACCCGCTGGCGCGATCTACTCGATGTCGCACTCCTCTCTGAGCGATTCGAGTTCAAGGCCCGGGAGGTAAGGCAAGCGGCAATTCAAGTTGCTCAACATCGAGGCGTCGATCTCGCCCCACTCCGCGGCCTGCTCGGTGGCTACGGCCAGGATGGCAGGCAGGCAAAATGGGCGGCGTGGCGCCGGAAACTGAAGCTTGAGGAGATGTGCCAGCGCGACCTGGAGGCCCAGGTCGAACTTGTGCTGACGTTTATCGAGCCAGTCTTCAACGGCACGGCGGCCGATCACCACAGCTGGAACCCTGGCACGCGATCATGGTCCTAGGGGTCTGTCGCCCGTCAATCCACCGAAGTGGCGCGCCGCCGTCGTGCGTGCAGCCAGACTCATCAAGCCCCGCTGTCCACCGTGAGCACAACCTTTCCGCGAGTGTGCCCTTCCATGTTGAGCCGGAACGCATCTGCCGCTTTAGCCAAGGGAAGCGCCTCCGCTACCTCTACCCGGATCTTGTGTTCGTCCACCAGGTCAGCGAGCTGCTGCAGTTCGGCACCAACGGGATTCACCCACATCCAGGTTCCGCCGTGCGACTCCACCTCACTGTCCGCAATGGACGCATGCCGACCTCCGTCGGACAGGACCTTCAGCGTCGCCTCGAGGTTTCCGCCTGCAAAGTCCGCCACAACGTCCACTCCAGCAGGACTCAGCGCACGCACGCGATCGGACAGCCCCTCACCATATGCCACCGCTTCGGCCCCGAGGGACTTGAGGAATTCGTGGTTCCTTTCCGACGCGGTCGCGATGACCCGTGCGCCGAGCGCCACGGCGATCTGAACGCCGAGGGATCCGACACCGCCAGAACCGCCATGGATCAAAACCGTCTCTCCCGCCTTGAGCCCTAGACGATTGAGCACCTGGAAGGCCGTGAGACCGGCCAAAGGAAGCCCGGCCGACTGGTTCCAATCCAGGGAGGCCGGCTTCCTGGCAAGAAGCCGCTCCGGGAGCGCAATGTATTCAGCAAAACTTCCGCCGTGAACATAGTCCTTGCGGCCATAGGAGATAACTTCGTCGCCGGGCTTGAAATGCGGGGCGTCGATTCCCACAGACTCCACCACTCCCGCCACATCCCACCCCGGAATGGCCGGGAACTGCAGATCCATGAAGGAGTCCAGGTAACCGGCCATAATCTTCCAGTCGACAGGATTTACCGACGCCGCCTTTACCTTCACCAGGACCATGCCCGGGCCAACTTTAGGCATTGGCTGCTCGGTCAGCTCAAGGACGTCCGGGTTTCCATACTCGCTATAGGTAATTGCCTTCATGCTTGCGACAACTGCCCTCCCCGCGAGGCTATTCCGACGCGCGAGGTGACTCGTGCAGAACTTTCGCGGCCAGCTCTTTAGCCCAGCCCACAGCTTCTGGTTGCGCATCGAGATTTGAATTCGATACAGCTCCGTCGTAGAGCAGCCGGAGCCGGGCGGCCACGCCTGCCGGTTCGACAAAGCCTGCTTCTTCACAGAGGGAAAGCATCGCATTTGAAAGCCAGTCCCGGAAGGCCCGGAGCGCCTCGGCCTCCACACTTCCGGGAAGTGCCTCTGCGCTGGCATTGGCGAAGGGACATCCCCTCCATCCGGGAGAAGAGACCGTTTCCTGCAGCGCATCAAAGATGGCCAAGAGCTTGTCGACCGGATCATCCAAACCCTGCTGGAACCTCGCAATGCGTTCGCGCCGTTGACGGTCGCGACCCTCCAGGTAGGCGGCGACTAGATCGTCCTTGCCCGAAAAGTTGTAGAAGAGCGAGCCCTTGGCTACGCCTGCCTCTTCGATTAGGCGGTCAATGCCAACAGTGTGGACACCTTCGGCATAAAACAACTTGTCTGCAGCATCGAGGAGCCGCTGACGAGCCGGAAGTTTGGTGGAGGCCATGCATTAAGCATATCAGACAGATCTGTCTAAAATTTCTTGACTCTATTGAACCGACCTGTCTAACTGGGATTAGACCGTTCTGTCTAAGGAGCTTCACTTGTCCCGTACCTTGTCACCATCCCGGCCACCCCGCACGTTCCCGGCCAAAGCGGCTTTTCCCGGGCTAGCCGTGGTCTTCGCCGCATTCTTTTTCGCGGCAGGGGCACCCACGCCTTTGCTCTCGCTCCGGCAGCAGGAGTGGGGCTTTTCGGCGGCCACCCTTAGCCTCGCCTTCGCCATCTACGCAATAGGCCTGTTGGCAGCGCTGCTGGTGGGAGGCTCACTTTCGGATCACCTGGGCAGGCGCCCAGTCATGCTGATTGCCTTGTACACCGAGCTGATTTCCATGATCGCGTTCATGGTTGCATCCACCATTACCTGGATGATTATCGCGAGGGCCCTGCAAGGAATCGCCACCGGCATTGCAACAAGCGCCTTCAACGCAGCCATCGCCGAGCAAGCACCGTCACACCGTAAGAAACTCGCTGGCGGCCTTGCGGGTGCGTCAGTGGCTGGGGGTCTTGGCATCGGAGCCCTCGTAACGGGTGCCGCAGTTCAGTTCACAGCGGACGCCAACCTGCTCATTTTCGCCATTCTCACGGGCGTCATGATCCTGGCCATCGTTTTTGTCAGGTTTACAGCAGAAACAACGCCAAAACGCCCCGGGGCAGCTCGATCCCTCACACCCCGGCTCAGTCTTCCAGCTGGCATCCGACGAGAATTCGCAGCGGGCATCCCGGTTCACATTGCCGGCTGGATGTTCCCTGCCTTCTTCCTTGGGCTCTTCCCCCCACTGCTCCGGCTGCACTTTGCACTGGATGGGGGCCTGGTGGCAGGTTTCTCCGCATTTCTGGGTCCATTCTCCGCCGCCATTGCAGGGCTCTTGTTCGCCCGGCACCCTGCCCGGCATGGCTCCCTTGTTGGAGTGTCCCTCATCCTGGTGGGGATAGTGGCGGTCCTCCTGGGAGTCAGTGAAAAATGGCTTGCCGCCGTCTGGGTCGGCGCCGTACTTGGCGGTCTCGGATTCGGCGGCTCCTTTGGAGGGCAACTTCGCCTGATCGCACCCCATATCCAGCCCCAACAACGCGCGGGAGTCTTCTCCGCCATCTATACGGCGGCCTATCTGGCCTTCAGCGTGCCGGTCATCATCGCTGGCCTTCTCGCGCCCATCTGGGGACTTGTGCCCACACTGCAGGCCTACGGAGTGGTCATCATGGCCGCTGCCGCAGTGGGCATCATCGTCCAGGCAGCTAGGTTGAGATCGGATGCTGCGCAGAAGGCGGTCGCAGTCCTCCCGTGACCAAAACGGCGTGACCAAAACGGCGGGCCACCCGCCGGTTCAACATGGAACCGAGGGTGACCCGCCGTCGTCGTAAATTGCAGTGAAACTTAGTCGTTGATCAGGTCGTGTACCACGATCGTCTGGTCCCGGTCGGGGCCGACGCCGATGGCCGAGAAGCGCGTGCCGGAGAGTTTTTCCAGGGCCAGCACGTAGTTGCGGGCGTTCTCCGGGAGGTCCTCCAGGGTGCGGGCACCGGTGATGTCCTCGGTCCAGCCGTCGAAGTACTCGAAGATCGGCACAGCGTGGTGGAACTCCGTCTGCGTCATGGGCATTTCGTCGTGACGGACGCCGTCCACATCGTAGGCAACGCAGACCGGGATCTGCTCGATGCCTGTGAGGACGTCCAGCTTGGTCACGAAGTAGTCCGTGAAGCCGTTGACGCGGGAAGCGTGGCGGGCCAGCACGGCGTCGTACCAACCGCAACGGCGGGGACGGCCGGTGTTTACACCGAACTCGCCACCGGTCTTCTGCAGGTACATACCCATTTCGTCGAACAGTTCAGTGGGGAACGGACCGGCGCCAACACGTGTGGTGTAAGCCTTGATGATGCCGATGGAACGGGAAATACGCGTGGGACCAATACCCGAGCCGACGGACGCACCGCCCGCCGTCGGGTTGGATGAGGTGACGAACGGGTACGTGCCGTGGTCAACGTCCAGGAACGTTGCCTGGCCACCTTCCATGAGCACAACTTTGCCCTCGTCCAACGCGTTGTTCAGCTCCAGCGTGCTGTCGATAACCAGCGGGCGAAGTCGTTCAGCGAAGGAGAGGAAGTAGTCCACGATCTCGTCCACCACGATGTCGCGGCGGTTGTAGACCTTGACCAGGAGTTCATTCTTCTGGCGCAGCGAACCCTCCACCTTCTGGCGGAGGATCGATTCATCGAAGACGTCCTGGACGCGGATGCCCAGGCGGGCCACCTTGTCCATGTAGGCCGGGCCAATGCCGCGGCCGGTAGTGCCGATGGCGCGGCTGCCGAGGAAGCGCTCCGTGACCTTGTCCAGAACCTGGTGGTACGGGGCGACGAGGTGCGCATTGGCCGATACGCGCAGGCGGGAGGTGTCCGCGCCACGGGCCTCAAGGCCGTCGATTTCCTGGAAGAGTGCCTCGAGGTTCACCACGCAGCCGTTGCCAATAATGGGAATTGCGTTGGGGCTCAGAATGCCCGCGGGAAGGAGCTTCAGCTCATACTTCTCACCGCCAACCACCACGGTGTGCCCGGCGTTGTTACCGCCGTTGGGCTTAACCACGTAGTCAACACGGCCACCGAGCAGATCGGTAGCTTTGCCTTTGCCTTCGTCGCCCCACTGGGCTCCGACGATCACGATAGCGGGCATGGGATCCTCCCCCATTCTTTCGGGCGAGACCAGGCCGGATGGCCGGGACTCGACGCCGTACATGAGAATGCCCCGACTTACCGGTGCAGCCTGCCGCGGACGGCAGCGTACGCAAGAGTTTCGGGGCTCTTACCAGCCAAGTTTAGCCGATGGCAACGGTTTCTCTGGTGTTTGGCCGGTGTTGGCGTGGAGTTGTGGACAAGTCAAGGTACTGCCAGGGCGGCTGGACCGGCCGACGAACTGCCCAACGAAAGACTCAGCAGACCCGCACTGTCCACCAGCCCCACACGAATGGCGGAAACCTTGTACTCCCCCGTCGCTGCCGTAACGTCAGCCGGCTTGGTGCCTGGCCAGCTTTGATCGGGTTGGACGTTGACATTGATGGCCACCAGTGTGCGGACTGCTGTCAGGACAGGCCCGACGGCGTTGATCACCGGCGTGATCAGCAACTGGAGGCTGCTGCCCAGGTTGGCGACAATTCCCGTGTTGAAGATGGTGGTGTTGAGGACGTTCTTGACCACGGTGTTGCTGCCGGTTGTCAGAGGACCCAGGAGGGAGTTGAGCAACGTTGTCACCACCCCGAGCGCGTTACCTCCCAGCACCTGGGTGGAAATTTGGGGTGCAGGTGCCGTGCCCGCGAGGAAACTGCCAAGAGAGGCTGGTCCCATGACAACAGTCACTTTGGCCAGGGGGGTCCCAAGCACCGGAGCCTTGAGGTCAATGGTGGTGGTTGCCTGGAGCGAGATGCTGCTGAGTGCAGTGTTAACGGCCGCCAGCACGCGGTTCTTCCACGAGTCCAGCAACGCGGTGACCCTGTTGGTGACGGCGGTGGCCATGGCGGCGTCCAGGACCACTGCGTGGTTGGGCTCCATGCCATTGAGACCCGTCACTGAACTGCCTGTAAGGGCCGCGATGTTGACCTTGATGGTGCCGGTTCCCAGGTTGACCGTGACAATCCCGTCGGTCATGGACTCGGTCATCATTGCGGTTACCCCGCTCAGATCCGGGGCGGACAACGTGGCCGTAGTGCTGTAGGTCCCCACCGCCAGCGTGGTCAACAGTGGGTCCACGATGCCCTTGATGCCATCAGAGATCCCCGTGGTCAACCCGCCCGTCCCCAGCAAAGCATTCAGTTGCGTGGGAACAGCCGCCACCAACGACGCCCCACCGGTGGACAACGTCCCGACCGCGGGAATGGCCGCCGTCAGGTCCAGCCCGGCGATCCCGTACTGGCGCTGCACGGTGGGAGTGGGGTTCAGCATCGGCCAGCCGTTGGTCATGACACAGGCGTCAAGCGCTGACGACGACGCCACGGCCCCAACGTCCAATGTCACGCCGGCCAAGGAACCGGGGACGATGTTTCCCAAGGAAATACTGGCCGACTTCGGCGCAGAGGCGGCTCCCTGCGCGGTGCCGGCGACGTCCACGGCACCGGTCTGATCAGACACCAGGCCGGCCGCTCCGTGAGCCTGCCCGCTCTTCTGCGATCGAGCCCACTGCGAGTAGGTGCCCAAGCTACCCACTGGCGCCCCTAATCCCAGACCCAGCGAGACCGGGCTGCTGCCCAAGGCCGTGACCGGGATTTTTGTGACGAAGGCATCGGTGGTGCCAGGTACAAGCACGGCAGAGACCGGTGTGGGGGTGGCTACGGTGCCATTGTTCACCACGGTCAGCCCCTGGACTCCCGCCACGGTATCCAGGTTGGTGTTGAGCACTGTGCCGTGCAGTTCCCTTGCCCAAGCCTGGTTGGTGAACATGGAGTTGGTACTGCAGTCCCCGGGCGAACTCACTCCGACGGCGCTCTTCACCCATTCGCTGTCTGTCCAGGCCGCGGTGGTCAGGCCCGTGGTGGCAGCCAAGGCGATGGCAGAGACTGCCGCGACGAGGATCGAGCGACGTGGCCGGTTGAGGAATGCCCGGCGGACCAGCGAGCCCCGGGCCGTCATGCGTCGTGTCCCTTGGATTCACGCGGTCGCTTCATCGATGCCAGGACGGCCGTTCCCAGGAGGAGCATCGCGCCACCAGCGAAGAGTGCCGGGAGGGAAGAGGCACCGGTGTTTCCAAGGGGTTCCTTGCTTCCGCCATCGGCCACCGGTGGCAGCGAAGGTGCGCTGGCACCGTCGTCGTCCCCCATGGCACTGACCCCGATACCCAAGGTGAGCGTCGCGTCCGCGGAAGGGCCGGCGTCGGGAGGCCCGGCCAAGGTGAAGCGGAGGTAGGGCGACGTTCCCGTCCGGAGGTTGCTGAGCGGTATTCGGATGGCTTGGTTCCAGTCGTTGAGACGGGTGGGCGCAATCCTGGACCTTGATGACCCGCCGGGGCATTCCAGGTGCTGGTTCAGCCCGCTGTCGCCCTGCCACGGAGATGTGCACTCGTCCACGGCGATTGCGTATCCGTCAGCAGCGGCCAGGGTGCCTGCGGCAGTGAGTTGGAGGGCAGAGTTGGCCTCCGGCTTGTCCAATGACAAACCGATCTGCCACACGAACGAGTCGCCCGGCCCCAGTTGCGGGAACTCAAGCGGATACACGGAAGAGGAGAGCCACAGGAGGCCGGGGGTCCCGGTCTGGGGCACAGGGATGAGGTGGTCGGCAGCCTGGGCGGGGAGGGCACAGCCCAGCGCGCTTACGACGACGGCACAAACTGCCGCTGCGGGCCTCACCGCCCGGATCCACTGCTTCACCGCTTTTTCACCTCCCTGTTGACACCACACCTTTGTGACGGGCGGCCCGCTTGGGCCAGTACGCCCACACAACAAGAGCGGCCACCGCCATGGTGGCGGCGCCGATGAAGCCGGGGCCCCGCATCGCCATCACCCAGGAACCAACCGCAGGAACTGTTGCCAGTACCTTCTGGGCGGTCTCCACCTGGTAGGGCAGCGGGTCCTCTGAGCTGTTCGCGTCGCCCTTGAGCCGCAGCGACGCGCCGGAACCGGAAGGATCCACCGACACCACGCGGTGCGTTACCAGGACCCCGGATTCTGAACGCTTAACGGATACGACGTCGCCCGGGATCAATTCCGCCGCTGGCACCTGGACTGTGAGGGACAAGGCTCCCACCGGATAGATGGGCTCCATGGATCCGGTCCTGAACACCACGAAAGATGCTTTGTAGGCGAAGCCCAGGAGCAGCGCCACAATGCACACTAACCCGAGCACGGCCACCAATGTCAGGGCAATCTCACGGGAGAGGTTGAGGATGCGGGACAAGACGGCCCAGAAGCCCGTCCCTCCTAAGGCAGGGGCCGAAGGGGGCAATGGGGACGAGCTCCTGGTCCGGGTCAATGGCTCTGTCACAGAACCGTATTACGAGCTGACGATGCTGGTGAACCTCCACAGCGGAACCGTCTGCTTACCCTGCAAGGTCACGTCGGTCACGGCGGACGGGAGGGTGATGGCGAAGCAAATGTTCACTGCCATGCCGGCCGTTGCAGCATCGGCGCCCTTCGGCAGGGAAATGGGGGTGTTGGAGTTGGTTGTCAACGGGACACCTGCCGCAGCGGAACCAACGATGTCCGTGCCGCCGGTCAGGGTGCCTGCCGCACAGTTCGCCGGAGTCACACCCTGGACAGCGCGGTACGTCAGGGCGTTGTAGAGGGCCAGGGAATTGGTGGTGGTGTCAGCCGCGGGGGCTGTCCCGCCGAGCTTGACTGCCTCCGCCAAAGTGGCCGTGAGGGCTTCGGAACCCGCTGCTGCCCGCAGCTGCATGGGCGCATAGGCCGTATCTCCGGGCTTCAGCGCGGCCGAGATGGCGCCGAAGGTGAGTGCGCCATCGGTGGTCGAGCTCGGCACCGTGGGAATGTTCGGCTTGTCGCTCCACGCATCGGCGCCCGTGCCGTTGGTGTTGCTGAACGTGTTCTGCTCCATGTGGTAGGTCAGCGTGCCCGGGCCTTTGTCCCCACCGGAGTTACCGAAAACCCACTCGTTGTCCGTCCAGGCGGCCAGCGTGAACGCGGCACCTACGCCCAGGACAAGCCCGCCCGCAAGAAGCGCGCGAACCTTCGTTGCTTTATTCGTTGACGTCTTTGCGACCATTGTCTAACCCCCACGGTTGATGATGCTGAGCTGGTGGGGAGGCCGAACGGTTTCCCCCGAAACCAGTGGTTTCACCGTCATTATCCGGGGAAGGAAAAGCGCCCTCCGGCGGAGGTGCACTTTAGGGTTAACGGCAGCTCTCGACGTCGGCGCGGAGGACGTTGGGCGCCTTACCCGCCGGCCACGAATCGAAGGGCCGCTTCGGCGAACGCGGGCCACTGGGAGCGCGAACTGAAAGGCACTTCCACCCAGTCCTTGAACGGTCGCTTCATGCCGGACGGATCAAAAAGCACGGCCCCGGGAAGGGCCAGGGCACGCGCATGTTCGGGAGTCTCCTTGCCAAGTTTGAACACCACTTTGTCCCCGTTCAAACAGGCCAGCGCCTTCTTGTCCAGCATGAGCGAGCTGGCGCCGAACATTTTCCCTGTGACCACTCCTGCGGATGCGAGCTCCGAACCCAGCTCCTGGAAAGCAGTAACGGCGGCAGCGGGCGATTCTTGTTTCTCCATACCGGGCATCTTGCCGGAAATGACGCACCGGCGTCGAGGGCTGCGCCGCAGAGGTGAGGCCGGAGTTGCGCGGTCCGTCGAGATTCCAGACACGTTTCCGGGGCAACACGCCGCGTCTCATTTGGGGGCGCGCCGAAACAGGGTGCTGCAGCGCCCATAGTCCGGTAAGGTTAGTTAGCCCCCAACAGCACCCTTTGAGGTTCGGCAGCGGCATGCCCGCGGCCCCTTGGAAAGGTGCGCGCAGTAACACCTAGGAGACCAAACCCCTGATGCAAGAACTGGCGACTGAATCACCCGAAGAAATCCTCTGGAACCGCCGCTACGAACCGCACATCGCCGAGGTCAACGAGCTGTGCGACTCCATCAAGGAGCAGAAGCCGGGCAGCGAGGTCCTCTACATCGACCCCGCCCACAGCATGGATGACTGCCGCATCGTCAGCCTTTTCTCCAATCAGCGCACCAACTCCGGCGAAGGATTCATCAACCCGGGTGACGAAGAAGCAGCCACCCGCATGCTCGGCATGCAGTGGCAGCTGGGTCTCCGCCCGGAGCTCATGATGCCGTGGAACGCGTACCCGTGGATCGAGCCCAACGAGGAACCGGGCAAGCTGACGCCAGCCAACATCACCGAAGGCCTGAAGCCGCTCCTGCGCTTGCTCGCGATCCTGCCGCGCACGTCCGCCCTCGTGGCACACGGCAATGAGGCACACCGCCTCGCCGACCAATTGATGAAGGCCGCCCCTGCCAGCATCGCCCGCCGCGGCTTCAAGACCTTCAAAGTCCGCTCCCTTGGTGGCCGCTCCTTCGCAGGCACACCCGCGCGCCAGCAGGAATACCTGGACGCCATCCACGGCGCCTATGCCGAGGCAATGGCGCGCACGGGCATCCCGCGCAAGGCTTAGTCTCCCCCTTCGTTGCAGTCCGCAACGAGCTAACGACGGCGGCCCCCACCTTTTGGTGAGGGCCGCCGTCGTCGTTCGCTTTAGCAGCGCAGGCCTTAGCTGGCCTCGATCGCTGCCTTGGCCTTCGGATCTGAGTCGTTCAGGAACTTCTCGATCCGCTCGGGCTCTTCGAGTTCACCGATGGCAGCGGCGGCACGACCCAGTGCGTAGAGCGCGCGCAGGAAGCCCTGGTTGGGCTCGTGCTCCCACGGGATCGGTCCCACACCGCGCCAGCCGTTGCGGCGCAGCGAGTCCAGTCCCCGGTGGTAGCCTACGCGGGCGTAAGCGTAAGAGTCGATGGTGCGACCCTCTGCCCAGGCTTCCTCAGCGAGGATTGCCCAGAGAAGAGACGACGTGGGGTTCTTCTCCACGAGGTCCAGCGCTTCCTTGCCGAGAGCCAGGTGCTGATAGACCTCGGTTTCGGCGGGCAGGAGCGTGGGCTCAGGCCCCATCAGGTTCTTCCGGAATTCGTCGGACATTAGAAAGTCTTGCCGACCGATCCGAGCTGCTGTGCGGCTTCGACGATGCGCGCGGCCATGCCGGCTTCGGCGGAAGCGCCCCAGACGCGGGGGTCGTAGGTCTTCTTGTTGCCCATTTCGCCGTCGACCTTCAGGACGCCGTCGTAGTTGGAGAACATGTGGCCGGCAACCGGGCGGGTGAACGCGTACTGGGTGTCGGTGTCGATGTTCATCTTGATGACACCGTAGGAAACGGCGTCAGCGATTTCCTGCTCGGAGGAGCCAGAACCGCCGTGGAACACGAGGTCGAACGGGTTATCCTTGCCGATCTTGGCGCCAACCTCGGACTGGATCTGCTTGAGCAGTTCCGGGCGGAGCTTGACGTTGCCCGGCTTGTACACGCCGTGCACGTTGCCGAAGGTCAGGGCGGTGAGGTAACGGCCGTTTTCGCCGGCGCCCAGGGCCTCGATGGTTGCGAGAGCGTCTTCGGTGGTGGTGTAGAGCTTCTCGTTGATTTCGTTCTCAACGCCGTCTTCTTCGCCACCGACGGTGCCGATTTCGACCTCGAGGATGATCTTCGCTGCAGCTGCGCGTTCAAGCAGTTCGCGTCCGATGCGCAGGTTCTCAGAGAGGGTCTCGTGCGAGCCGTCCCACATGTGCGAGTTGAAGATGGGGTCCTTGCCGGCCTTTACAGCTTCCTCGGAAGCAGAAAGCAGCGGAAGAACGAAGTCTGCAAGCTTGTCCTGCGGGCAGTGGTCCGTGTGCAGGGCGATGTTGACGTTGTAGTTCTTGGCAACTTCGCGGGCGAACGCGGCGAAACCGAGCGAACCGGCAACCATGTCCTTGACCGAAGCGCCGGACCAGTAGGCCGCGCCACCGGTGGAAACCTGGATGATGCCGTCGGATTCGGCCTCGGCGAAACCGCGGATCGCAGCGTTCAGAGTCTGCGACGACGTCACGTTGACCGCGGGGAAAGCGAATCCGCCAGCCTTTGCGCGGTCGATCATCTCGGAGTAAATCTCTGGGGTTGCAATGGGCATGGTGACTCCTATGCTGAATTCGTCTGTGGGTTGGTAACCCTGGAGTAGACCGCTTACGGCTAGCTCCCATCCTAGCGATATCCGCCGGGACGCCGTGTTTCGGGTCACTGGAGCTCTTAACACTTCCGCCGAGTTGGCATTTAATGACAATCCCACGCTCTGGCATTGCCATTAACTGTCACCTCGGCGCGGCTCCCACCCACGGCTTTGGAGCGCCCGGCGGACTTTGTGTACGACGGCGGGCCACTCACCTTGGAGGTCGTGCTTGGAGATCCGGACTTCCAGCCAGCCCAGGGCGAGGGACTTCTCTTGACGTTCGATGTCCCGCAGATGTTGCTCGGCCGAGCCATGGTGTTGGCCGTCGTATTGGAGCGAGATCCGGTATTCGAGGTAAGCGGCATCCGGCCACAGCACGGCGTGGCCCAAGTTATTGCGAACCACGTGGTTGAGTTGGGGCTCGGGCAGGTTTGCATTAAGCAGTGCCAGTCGCATCAGCGATTCCGGGGCAGAATCAGCGCCCCCGCGTAATAGGTCCAATGCTGCCCGTGCCGTGCGCACTCCCCGCATTCCCGGATGCCTGTCCACCACGTTCCGTAGCTCCTCAATGCTGCACACTGCTTCCTTGGGCACAGGAAAATCGGCGCCGTGGGAGCAGACCAGGGAATCACCGGCCGCAACCAGGTCCTCCACAGTCAGCGTTGCGGCCAAGTCCAACCACGTCCGCGCAGGCGAGGTGAGCCTGACGCCGTCGTGCTCCCCCACCTCATCCGGCTGGAAGGTGAGCAAGTGCCCCACGACATTGACCCTCCGCGGAAAACTAAATCCCCTCCGCCGCGCCAGGTGAATGCGCCAATCTCCGCTATAGCTGGACGGCAACGGCACACCCCAGATCCGTGCGGCCGAGAGCGAGACGAGGATGGAGGAATCATCCAAATCCGTATAAGCGTGCAAAGCAGAAGCTCCGGAAGCATCGGACCCGGCAGGAACCCTGATCCCCCGCGAAACCAACACCAGATCCTTGGCGTGGGTTCGGGACCGAGGCACGCCGGCCTTGTCCGATGCTCGCACAGAGAATGATCCAGTGGTCAGATGGTCCGGAAGTGATGCCCTGCGCATGCCCCATTCTGGCTGGTTTACAAGGCGCTCCGTCGGCTTATCCACAGGCTGGCGCTCCCGTGGCTCGCCGAGTTGGCAGTTAATGGCAATCCGGAGCTCTGGGATTGCCATTAAATGCCACCTCGGCGAAGAGACTAGGCGACCGGCTGCTGGAACACGTGCCGGCGAACCCACGCATGCATCGCGATCGCCGCAGCGGAGGCAGCATTCATGGAGCGCGTGGAGCCGAACTGCTCAATGGACAGCGTAGCAACGGCAGCTTCATGCACCTCGGGTGTGAGGCCTGGGCCTTCCTGCCCGAATACAAGGACGCACTTTTCCGGGAGGTCGTAGGTCTCCAGCGGCACGGAATCCGGGAAGATATCGATGCCGATCACGGCAAGCCCCTCCCCTTGCGCCCACTGGACAAACTCCTCAACTGTGGGGTGATGGCGGACGTGCTGGTAGCGGTCGGTGACCATGGCCCCGCGACGGTTCCACCGGCGTCGACCGATGATGTGGACCTCTTTGGCGAGGAACGCATTCGCTGTGCGCACAACCGTTCCGATGTTGAGGTCGTGCTGCCAGTTCTCGATCGCGATGTGGAATTCGTGCCGCTTGGAATCCAGGTCTGCGACGATCGCCTCATGCTTCCAATACCTGTACTGGTCCACCACATTGCGGCGGTCGCCGTCCCTGAGCAGGTCCGGGTCCCAGTGCTCGCCAACGGGCCACTCGCCTTCCCAAGGCCCGACGCCGACCTCCGGCTTTGCTTCAGCCCCGCCTTCTGCCGCGGTTCCGTTAACTTCCACGGTTCCGTCAGCTTCTACTGCGGTGTGGGCAGGGGTGGGCAGGGCCGTGTTGGGGGGAAGGTCACTCACCCCTCAACTTTAGCCCTGCCCGTCTTGGCCTCTTTGCCCGAGCGCCTAGACCATCTTCCACTTGTTGATGCGGTACGAGTTGGCGAGCTGCTCCATCAGGCCGGGGTGGGCATCCCAGTAGGTCTTGTGCCCGCTAACGCCCAGCATCTGCGGAGTTCCCCACGGCGTCACCGAGAACAGGTTGACTGCCTGGATTTCTTCGCCGCGCGCGTTGGTGCAGGTGAAGCCAATGACCACGGCAGCACCACGGCGGAATTCGCGGATCTCGGGCATCGAGGTCTTGAAGTCCGAGGTGCACTTGTGGCCCACCAGGTTCTGGGGCAGTTCCGTGGCGGTCATCCCCTTGTACCGGGCCTCGATGTCCTCGATGGCGGCCTTGATCTCTTTCGGGTCCTTGCCGAACTTGCCTTCGTCGGACTCGGCGAAGAACGCATACGCGAGGGCAATGCCGTCGCCGTCCGCCTCCACGGTGCCTTGGGCCTTCTTCTGGATTTCTTCACCGGTGGTGGGGTCCTTGGTGATCCCGAAGGATTCGTCGTGGGTCCACTCGGCCAGGTACTGGAAGGAAGATTCACCAGTGACCCACTTGCTGAACAGCGGATCGCCGTCGGCCGGAACATTCGTCGGGCCGGCAAATTCTTCCCACACGCTGGGCAGCGGGATAGCACCCTCCGGAATCTCCGAGGAAGCGGTTGCCTCGCCAGACGGCTCTGCGGACGGTTCGGACGCTGCGTCGGAGGCTTCGTCCGAGGCACTGGCCGAAGACACCGGACTCTCTACGGCCACGGGTTTGGTCACCGAAGGAATCAACCATGCGAACACGACTACCAGCGCAATGATAACGACGACGGCGACCCCGCCGAGGATCAGGAACAGCGCCTTTTTGTTGTGATCACCCGGGCCCTGGCCGGGTCCGCCGGGCTGACCAGGGTAACCAGGTTGACCGGGGTAACCAGGCTGGCCGGGGTAGCCGCTGCCCGGTGAGGTGAAACCGGGCTGACCCTGCTGCGTCTGTGGGTAGCGGTGGACCGTTTCGGCGAACTCGCCGTCAGGGTAACCCTGCTGGGTCGGCAATTGTTGCGCGGGGAAAGCCTGGGTCACTTCCGGCTGTGTGGGGAGAGCCTGAGTTTGGCCCTCCTGCCCCTGCGCTTCCGGATGGTACTGCCCTTCCGGCTGGTACTGCGCTTCCGGCTGATACATAGGCTGGGTCGGGCCCGGCTGATACTGCCGATACTGCTCCTGGCCGGTGTCATAGCGCGGCTGCGGCACGCCGTCGGGATTGTAGGGAGGCTGCGGCACTCCGTTGCTGTTGGTCATGACAGGCCCTTTCAAACGTGTTGAGTACCGGCGTATCTGGGGATATCCGGTTGTCGATCCAGTGCTGGGGACCTGCTGAAGTGCGGCGACACAAAAAATCCACCATGTCGATCCCCCGACCCACGGTGGTGGCACGCCTGCGCCGGAACAAGCGTAGTCGAGGCTGAGCCGCCCGACGCAAGTCAAAGCCGAATATCCGCATGGGCAGAACTACCCACGCAGGCACACCATGGGATGTCTCCCTTCGAACCGCGATTTTTATTCGAAGCGTGTAGCCGTCACGGAAGTAGTTCGCCGGATCAGGCCAAAGGTGGCGATGACAGCGCTGAGCGCCAGGAGCAGGCTCAGCGCCAAGGCAATGAAATATCCGGGCTCCGGCCACGAGAGTTGGTATGCGTCGTTAATTGCCGTGACCATGAGCCAGGCCGTGAGGAACCCGAGGCCGATGGAAAGCAGCAGCACGCTCAGGAGGGGAACTGCAGCTTCCCGGGCGATGATCCGACGCAGAATTGAGGCTGGCATCCCCATAAGGCGCATAAGCCCAAGAACCCTTTGCCGGTCCAGGATTGCCGAGGCCGTCCCAACAGCGAGGGAAAGCCCGGCGATGGCGACGGCAACGAACATTCCGAGGTACGCAAGCACGGCAAGGCCCTGGATCAGGCGTTTGGATGATTGCAAGTGAAAGTCAGATGGGGAGGACGCAGGGGTGGCCGTGACTCCCGAGCGGCTCAACGCAGTCCGAGCGCGGTCCATGGCCTCAGGAGTGCCGTCGGTGTCCACCACTATGACAACCGGAACAAGACCCGCGAGTGTCCCATCGGGAGCCGCTGTCAAGACCAGCGGCTGAGCTGTCCAGAAGTAGAGGAAGGCGCTGTCCACAGCAACCGTTTCTGCTGCTGGAATGTCCTCGAACCCCAAGGCCCGAGCTTCTGAGGCCCGGAAGTAGAGCTCGGGTCCGGCGCCCCGGTCCGAAAGCACAGCCGAGCCATAGCCAATGGTGGCGCTGAGAATTCCGGGCAATTCCTTCGCAGCTAAAGCCGCTTTCCCTACCCGGACCTGTGTTTCTCCAGACCCCACAGTTGCGTGGAGGCTGGTGGGCTGCATCAACCCGGGGCGCGGCTGTGGACTCTCGGTGGATTCCAGGATGCTGGATGCGCCGGCGAAAACCGAGACAACAAACACTGCAATCACAAGCCCCGATACGGACCGGAAAGTAGCCGCCGGAGTCTTTTGAATACGGCTTGCGGCAACGATTGCGGCCGCGCTTCGTGCCTGTCGCTGGCCCATCCGGCTCACCATTCGAGTCAGCCACGGGCCGATCACAACGATGCCCGCAAGAACCATCATGAATCCGACCACCAAGAGCGTGGACTCAAGCCATGGCAGCCGGAAATTCAGAACACGGATGAGAACAACCGCCAAAGTCATGAAGGCGAGCCCCATAACCAGCGGCACTGTTCGCCAAATTGTTGGCTTCTTCTCGTGAACCACCCTCGTCACCCCTAGAGGCCCAACGTCTGCGCGTGCGGTCCGAATGGCGGCGACAAGTGCAGACGCCACCACAACTACAGCCACCACCGCCACATTGGCCGCCAATCCGGTGTGGAGATCAGCAGCAAACATTCTGGTGCCATTGATCGGTATCTGGGCAGTGGCAGGCTTCAACATCACCGCCAGGGCAAGGCCTATCGCGGCACCGATCAGGCTGGGGATGGCAATTTCCACGGCGGCAATCCGGGAGACCGTGCCGGGTGACGCCCCAATGAGTCGCAGGGTCGCAAACCGTTCGCGTCGCTGCGCTGCTCCTAAATCTGTGACGATGCTGATCAACAGCAACACCGGAAAGAACACTGCTATGGCTCCGACAAGGAGCACCGTGGTGTAGGAGGCGGCGCTGCCTCCGTACGGGTTGCTGGTGAAGTCCGAAACCAACGAGGCGTTTCCGCTCTTTCGAAGCTCTGCCTCCGAGGCCCCCGTGATGACCACCAGGGAATCGGGCCCCGGCAGGGCAGCGTCGTTGATCACGCCGGCAAACTCCCCAAACCGGTCTCCGAGCTGATCCCGGGGCGTCGATTCGATCAGGCGTTGTAGCGCTGGCGAGGCGTAATAGCTCCCGAATTCCGGCGGGCTACCAATTCCCGGGGTGCTCACGGTCGTCGAGGGAAGTGCAGCGAAATCGCGGCGCTCAATGAGTTGGTCCCGGAAGATCTCCAGCCCATTGCTCCGCATGAGCACTGTTTCCTGAGTCAAGGGGATAGGAGCTGCAACGCCCGAAGCATCGATCGAATCCGATACGGACGGATGCCCCGTTTCGCGCAGCCAGGCGCCACGGTCGTCCCGGGCTTGCAATCCGTTGGCGCCACCCCAGAGCAACGACAAAAGACAGACCCCGACGGCGACTCCTCCAGCGATTCCAGTCAACCTGCCATAGGCGGAGCGGCTGCCGGCCACAGCCAGGCGGAAAAGTCCCCAGTTCACGTGGACACCCGGTATCCGGCGCCCAGAGCACCATCGCGCACAATGACTTCCCGATCTGCATAGGCAGCGGTTCGGGCATCGTGGGTGATCATCACCACCGTCGTGTCGGCTTCGCGGACAAGATCGAGCATCAAGGTGAGTACGTTTTCCGAGGCGAGGGAGTCCAACGAGCCAGTGGGTTCATCTGCGAACAACACCGCAGGGGACGTCACCAAGGCACGGCCAACAGCAACACGTTGGGCTTGGCCACCAGACAATTCGCCAGGCAGCTTTTCGCCCAGTCCGTCCAAGCCAAGACGTTGCAGCATGTCTCTGGATCGCTCCAGCGCTTCAGGTCGTTTGATCCCCTTAAGCAGCAACGGGATGCTGACGTTATCGACCGCGCTGAGTTCCGGCAGCAACTGCCCGAATTGAAAGACGAATCCAAAGTCCGTCAGCCGCAGCCGGGCCCGCTTGGTCTCCTTGAGTTCGTTGAGGTGCAAGGGCACTTCGTCAACGGGGTTGTACGTCACCGTTCCGCGGTCGGGCACGAGGACCCCGGCCAGGCAGTGCAGCAGCGTGGACTTCCCGGAACCTGATGAACCCATGACGGCCAATACTTCCCCGGCATGGACATCCAGGTCTATTCCGCGGAGCGCCTCCGTCGGGCCAAAGGAGTGGTGCAACCCGCGGGCACTGAGGATGGGTGTTTGGATGCTCATGCGCTCTGAAGCTCCTTTTTGAGTTGGGACAGGCGGGTGGCCGTGAGGTCGATCCATCTCAAGTCCGCTTCGATGTGGAACAGACCGTGGTCACACATCAGTACCTGCAGCAGGCCTGCTTCCTTCTTCGCGCGCGTCAGTTCCCGCATCCGGGCCATGTGTTGGCTGCGCTGCACGTCAAGGAGCCGCTCGGCGTCGTCATCCAGCAGCAGTGCGATGACGGTTTTCGCAAAGAGGTTGCTCTGCAGGGATTCCGAGGGAATGTCGGGAGTGAAGAGCCACTCGCGCACTGTGGCTTCTCCGGCGTCGGTAATCGCATACTTTTTTCGATCAGGACCTCCCCCGGTCTCTTCGCCCAAAGCCCGGATCAACTCATCACGGACCATCCGCGCCAGCGTGGAATACACCTGTCCGTAGGCCAGCGCCTTGCCTGCTCCGAAGTATCGGTCGTAAGAGTGCTTGAGGTCGTAGCCGTAGCTGGGCTCGCGATTCAAAAGGCCCAGAAGGGTGAGTGAGTTGTTCACAGCTCCATCTATACACTGAGTTTATAGTTAACGCCATCGAGACCACGGGATGTCACCCCGGCCGAATAATGAAAGACTGGGAGGCAGTGCATGACCAATCCCAGCCGGAGGCAAATATGGCAGAAGAATCCACGCCCCACACGTCCGCATCGGTTTACCGGAACGGCCACGAAATCGAATGCTGGCTCACGGACATGGACGGCGTGCTGGTTCATGAAAACCAGGCGATCCCGGGTGCAGCCGAGCTCATCCAGCGCTGGGTGGATACGTCCAAGCGCTTCCTTGTCCTGACGAACAATTCCATCTTCACCCCCCGGGACCTCGCGGCCCGCCTCCGCGCCTCCGGCCTGGAAGTTCCGGAGGAGAACATCTGGACGTCCGCGCTGGCCACGGCCCAGTTCCTCAAGGACCAGGTCCAGTCCTCTGATTCCGGCAACCGCGCTTACACCATTGGCGAGGCCGGCCTCACCACTGCATTGCACGAAGCCGGATTCATCCTTACGGACACGGAACCTGACTTCGTGGTGCTCGGCGAAACCCGCACTTACTCTTTCGAAGCGATCACCATGGCGGTCCGGCACATCCTGGCCGGCGCCCGTTTCATCGCGACCAACCCTGATGCCACTGGCCCTTCCAAGGACGGCCCCATGCCGGCAACGGGCGCAATCGCGGCAATGATCACCAAGGCCACGGGCCGCGAACCGTACATCGTGGGCAAGCCGAACCCCATGATGTTCCGCTCGGCCATGAACCAGATCGACGCCCACTCGGAGACCACGGCCATGATCGGCGACCGCATGGACACGGACATCGTGGCAGGTATGGAAGCTGGCCTCCACACGGTCCTGGTGCTCAGCGGCATCACCCAGCGCGAGGAAATCGTGTCGTTCCCGTTCCGACCCAACCAGATCCTGAGCTCCGTGGCCGACCTCAAGAGCCAGATCTAAAGCCAAAGGAGTCCTGTCGTGGCTGTGCTCAACCTCCGTCCTCTGGCCGGTGGCCGGATATTGAGGGGGAGCCAGCCGTTTGGCCTGGATGCAGCCGCGACATCGGGATTCCTGGCGCAGCATGGCATCCAGGCCATCATGGACCTGCGCAGCGAGCTCGAGCGGTCTTTGGTTCCGTGGCTGGTTCCGGGCGGCCCCTCTCCTTCGAACGCGTCCAAGCCCGACGGCGGTGGCGGGAGTACCGCCGTCGTCGGACCCGCCGTCGAGCTCATCCACAATCCGTTGGATCCCAACACGGTGGCGGGGTCGCTGCAGGCAGTGGAGACTCCGGAAGATCTGGGAGATCTGTATTTGGGCTGGATCCGCGTCAGACCCGATTGGGTAGCCGATGCCCTGCGTCCTGTCGCGGAAGGCAAACGCACACTGGTTCATTGTTCGCTGGGCAAGGACCGGACTGGAGTGGTGTCGGCGATCGCGCTCATGGCCGCGGGTGAATCGGACGAGGCCGTGGTGAAGGACTACACGGCCACCACGCGCAACCTTCCGAACCTGCTTCAGGTCATGGCCGAGACATGGCGGCTCCACGTCCCGTCCACTCCCGCGCAGTATTTCAGCCCTGACCTCATGATCCTGCAGAGCCCTGAAGCCGCGATCCGGCATTTCCTGGTGGGCTTCGCGCGGGAATTCGGGGATGCTCGCAGCTTCCTGCGCGAGGCGGGCCTCACCGCCGTCGAGGTTGAAGCACTGCGGGGCTGAACCGCTGCGGGGTGATGCAGCGGAGCCCAGCAATAAAACCTACGCTGGCCGGATAACCCGTCCATTCGGCTCCTGGTACGACGGCTCCTCGGGTGCAGGCGGCAGCGGTTCCAGCTCATTCTGGACCCGCTCCAACAGGGGCCGATAAATGTCGGCACTCCACTGCGGGCTGGCATGGGCGGGCCGGGCACCATCCGTACTGAGCACCGGGAGCTTCATGTTCGCCGCGAAGACCTTGCTCCACGCAGCCCGAGCAGACTCGTAGTTGACCGTCTTGTCCTCGGAGTTGCCCAGGAACGCCATTTTGGCCGAGCCGATTTTGCCGGCGAGACGCAGGCCATCGAAGTGGTAAATGTACGCAGACTCCGTCTGGATCAGCACGCTGGAGGGGGCAATTGGCGAGAGCTGCTCCAGGCTTTGGTCCAGGATTTGCCGCCAAGTGCGTTCGTCCTTGTGCGCCACCCGCTCCCCCAGTTCATAGCCGCCACGCAGGACTGAAGGGATGCGGAAGCCATTCTCATAAAGGAACACCACGCCGTCGAACCAGCTCTGATCCAGCACATCAGCGCGGCTGAAGGGACTGGAATCCAGGACGATCAGCTGGGTCTCCACACCATGCAGTTCCAGCAGACGGGCGGCAACTTGCGTGGCGAGCATCCCACCGAAGCTGTGGCCGTAGAAATACAGCTTCTCCAGCCCCAGTTCGCGAACGTGAAGAACTAGTTCGCGGACCACCTCATCAACGTCCAGGCCAAGGTTGGAATACCCGACGGCGGCAAGGCGGCCGCGCTGGTGCAGGGCGGGGCGCAGCGAGTTCAGGATCCACTGTGCCTCTTCCCAACTGGTTTTATACCCGGGAAACAGGATCCAGCTGGCCTTCGGAAAGTAGAGATCCGAGTAGGAGTCCGGAACGCGGAGGATCTTGGTGGCCCGACGCTCGGCCTGCACGTGCCGGGTAAACAGCATGTCTCCGGCCAGTGCCACGGAAACCCCTGCAGTGATAAGGAAGTCGCGGCGCGATATCCGCTTTATCCGGGAAACCTGGGGCAGGATCCGAGCCCAGTCGGCCGGATCGGCAGCATCCCCTGAGCCGGATCCGGGCATGGCAGAGCCCCGGCCAGGGAGGTTTTCGTTCACCTCCGGCGGAGCCTGGAGCTTCCCTACTTGAACGTCCACGCAGCTAGCATAGGCTTCGCGGGCACTGCCTTACAGCCCCGTAGTTTGCCTACAAACTCTCTAGTTGAGGCCCAGTTCGTCCTTGCCGAAGGCAAAGAGGTAGGGCACGCCGGTTTCGGCTTCGATCTTCTCTTTCGCGCCGGTGTCGCGGTCCACGATGACGGCGACGGCAACCACATTGCCGCCGGCCTTACGGACACCCTCGACGGCGGTCAGTGCGGACCCGCCGGTGGTGGACGTGTCCTCGAGGACAACCACATTGCGGCCCTCAACCGAGGGACCTTCTACCTGGCGGCCCATGCCGTACGACTTCTGGGCCTTACGGACCACGAAGGCGTCCACGGCGCGCCCGGCGTCAACGGCGGCGTGCATGACAGCAGTACCTACGGGGTCGGCACCCATGGTGAGTCCGCCAGCGCACTCAACCGGGATCCCGGCGTCGTCGATCATTGCCAACATGACCTGGCCCACCAGTTTGGAGGCCTCGTGATGCAGGGTGATGCGGCGGAGGTCGATGTAGTAGTCAGCTTCCTTGCCGCTGGAGAGGATCACCTTTCCGCGGACCACCGCCAACTCTTTAATGAGTTCAAGAAGGCGGGCACGGGCAGTTGCAGTATCTGCTGCGGGGGTACTGGTGGAAGTCATGGCTTCTAGTTTAGTGGGGACGGAGCCGGGCGAAGCGCAGGGGCCGCGGTGGTGGAACGAACAACCAGCTTGGGATTCACGATCTGTTCCTCACTGCCTGGCTCGTTTTCCAACTGATGGAGTACCGCGGACATGCAACGGCGGCCGAGTTCTTCAAAGTCCTGTTTGATGGTGGTCAGCGGCGGCAGGAAGAACGCAGCTTCAGGCTGATCGTCGTATCCCACCACGCTGATGTCTTCCGGAACTCGCAACCCAGCTTCCTGCAGGGCGCGAAGGACTCCCACCGCCATTTGGTCGTTCGCGACGAAGACGGCGGTGACAGTGGGCTGATCGTCTGGTTTGCGCTGTTCAATGAGCGCCAGGCCTGCTTCGTATCCCGAGGCGGCGTCCCATCCCCCTTGGAGAAGAACGTCGGCCTCCAAGCCGGCGTTGCCGAGCGCCTCCTGCCATCCCTTGATGCGCTCAGCCGCGTCGATCCAGTGGGGCGGACCGGAAATGTGTCCGATGTGGCGGTGTCCGAGCCCGATGAGATGTTCCACCGCCAACCGCGCTCCCAGACGCTGGTTTAGTGAAGCACCCGTCAGCTGGTTCCCGGTTCCGGCACCCACGGCCACCATGGGAAACGGGACGGCGACGTCACGGAGGGCGGCCAGGACATCCGGATGCGGTACCAGGATGACCACCCCCTCCACAGCCTGGTTGCGAAAATGCGTGATGGCGTCGTTGATGCTGTCGCCGGTCACTTCGCGGAGGTTGGCGATGCTGACGAAATAGCCTGCTTCCCGGCCCGCCTGTTCGACTCCCAGCAAGGTATTTGCGGGTCCGTACTGGCCGGTTTCGCAGGCCAGCACTCCTATGGTCCGGGAGCGCCGCGTCACCAGGCTGCGGGCTGCGGTGTTGCGCCGGTAGCCAAGGCTGGCGATGGCCGATTCCACGCGTTCCTTGGTCTTCCCGCTGACGTTGGGGTGGTTGTTCAAGACACGGGAAACGGTCTGGTGCGAGACCCCGGCCAACTTGGCTACATCCCCCATAACGGGTGGCCTGCTTGATGGTGCACCGGGAGACATCGCACCTCACTTTATGGATTCGTATGGCGGGCTTGGGCAGGATTGGCCCGCATCCGGCTCTTCACACCGAGCAGGTCAGCTCGGCTGGGAGCCGAATGCGGGCCTATCCCAGGATTTTTTGCTACTTGGCGTCTACCCGCACAGGTTCAGTCTTGGCAGCTGGCGCAGATTCGGTTGCCGGAGGCGTTGTCTTCCACTTGAAGCGGCGGCCGATTGAGGACCCTCCGCCAGCACCGGTCCGATTCTTGTTGAAGATGTCAAAGCCGACTGCAAGGAGCAGAACCAGGCCCTTGATGAGCTGCTGGTAGTCAGTTCCCAAGCCAAGGATGGACATACCGTTGTTCAGGACACCCATGATGAGGCCACCGATCATTGCTCCCGCAACGGTACCGATACCACCTTGGACGGCCGCGCCACCGATGAATGCGGCAGCAATGGAGTCCAGTTCAAAGCCGGTACCGCCAGCAGGCTGGGCGGAGTTCAGTCGTGCCGTGAACACCAGGCCGGCCAACGCAGCGAGGACGCCCATGTTGACGAACAACCGGAAGGTTACCTTCTTGGTCTTGATGCCGGAGAGCTCTGCTGCATGCAGGTTTCCACCAATGGCGTAGGTGTGGCGCCCGAAGATGCTGTTGTTCATCAATGCCGAGTACAGGATCACGAGGACTGCCAGGACGATCAGCACAATCGGGGTTCCACGGTAGCTGGCCAGCAGGAACGTGATGATGAGCATCAGTACGGCAATGAAGCCGTTCTTGACGGCAAACCATGCCATCGGCTCATTCTCAAGGTTGAACTTGCGGCGGACCCGGCGTTCCTTGATGGCCTGGAAGAGGATGGCTGCGGTGCCGCCAACGCCCAGGATGACGGTCAACCATTCAAGTACGGATGTGCCGCCGGAGATATCGGGGAGGAAGCCTCCACCGAGGGCCCGCAACTCGTTGGGGAACGGGGTGATCTGCTGGTTCTTAAGGGTGATGAGCGTCAGGCCACGGAAGATGAGCATGCCGGCCAGGGTGACGATGAAGGCGGGAATGCCCACATAGGCAATCCAGTAACCCTGCCAGGCACCCACCAAGGCACCTACCAGGAGGCAAGCCGGGATGGCGAGCCACCATGCCCAGCCCCAGTGCACGATCATCACACCGGCAACAGCACCGATGAACCCGGCGATGGATCCGACGGAGAGGTCGATGTGGCCGGCGATGATGACCATCACCATGCCTATGGCGAGGATCAGGATGTAACTGTTCTGGACCACCAGGTTGCTGACGTTCTGCGGTTCAAGCAGGATGCCGTTGGTCAGGACCTGGAAGAGGATAACGATCAGGATCAGGGCGACGAAGATGCCAACCTGGCGGAGGCGGCTTGTGAGGAAGCCAAGGGATTCTCGTAGGGCGGACATGTTGGCTATTCCTTCTCTTGAGTCATGAAGTGCATGAGGGTTTCCTGGGTGGCCTCGGCGATGGGGACCTCGCCGGTGATGTGCCCTGCGGACAGCGTGTAGATCCTGTCGCAAATGCCCAGGAGCTCAGGCAGCTCCGAGGAGATCACGATTACGGCTTTCCCGGCGGCTGCGAGTTCATTGATGATCGTGTAGATCTCGAACTTTGCGCCGACGTCGATACCGCGGGTTGGTTCGTCCAGGATCAGCACGTCCGGATCCGAGAACATCCACTTGCTCAGCACCACTTTCTGCTGATTACCGCCGGAGAGCTTGCCGGTGATGGCTGCAACGGATGGCGCCTTGATGTTCATGCTCTTCCGGTAGTGGTTGGCAACGGTGGTTTCTTTGTTGCCATCAACCCATCCGCGTTTGGCCAGCTTGTTCAGCGCCGCCATGGAGATGTTCCGCTTGATGTCCTCGATCAGGTTCAGGCCATAGTGCTTGCGGTCCTCGGTGGCGTAGGCAATGCCGTGATCGATCGCGTCCGAAACGGTGGAAGTGTTGATCTCTTCGCCGTACTTGTAGACCTTGCCCGAAACGGCGCGTCCGTACGTCCTGCCGAAAACGCTCATGGCCAATTCGGTGCGGCCCGCGCCCATAAGGCCCGCCAAGCCCACTACTTCGCCCTTGCGGACATTCATGTTGGCATTGTGCACCACGGTGCGGCTGTGGTCCTGGGGATGCTGAACGGTCCAGTCTTCAATGCGGAGGACTTCCTCGCCGATGTTCGGAGTCCGGTCCGGATAGAGGCTTTCAAGGTCACGTCCCACCATTCCGCGGATGATGCGTTCCTGGGTGATCTGGCCCTGGTCCAGCCGCAGGGTCTCGATGGACTTGCCATCGCGGATGATGGTGACGGCGTCGGCCACCTTGCGGATCTCGTTGAGTTTGTGGCTGATGATGATGCTGGTGACGCCCTGGCCCTTGAGGTGCAGGATGAGGTCCAGCAGGTGGTCCGAGTCTTCATCGTTCAGCGCAGCAGTTGGCTCGTCCAGGATGAGGAGCTTCACCTCTTTGGAGAGCGCCTTGGCAATCTCCACCAGCTGCTGCTTGCCAACACTGATGTGCTGGATGGGTGTGACGGGGTTTTCGCTCAGACCTACGCGGGCAAGCAGCTTGGCGGCTTCGAGGTTGGTTTTCCGCCAATCCACCCAGCCGTTGTTTGCCAGTTCGTTGCCGAGGTAAATGTTCTCTGCGATGGAAAGGTACGGGCTAAGGGCCAGTTCCTGGTGGATGATCACGATCCCGCGCTTCTCGCTGTCCGAGATGCTGTTGAATTCGCAGGGTTCGTTCTCAAAAAGAATGTCGCCGTCAAAGGAGTTGTGCGGGTACACCCCGGACAACACCTTCATCAGGGTGGATTTCCCGGCGCCGTTCTCTCCACAGATAGCGTGGACTTCGCCGCGGTTTACATCCAGGGTGACGTCCTGAAGGGCCTTGACCCCGGGGAAGGTCTTGGTTATTCCTCGCATTTGAAGAATGGGTACGTTCATCGTCAATTCCCACTGACTGGTTGGAAACTTTGCCTGGCCGGGGATTCGGCCGGCTCATGGTGGGTTGTGGCCCCGCCCCGCTTCAGAAGCGGGACCACAACCCGAAGGAAATGCTTACTTGACGTCGGATTCCTTGTAGTAGCCCGAGTCGATGAGTTCCTTCTTGTAGTTGTCCTTGGTGATGATGACGGACTTCAGGAGGAAGGCCGGAACAACCTTGACCTTGTTGTTGTAGGTCTTGGTGTCGTTGGTTTCCGGTTCCGTACCCTTGAGCACGGCGTCAACCATCTTCACGGCCTGCGCGCCGAGCTGGCGGGTGTCCTTGAAGATCGTGGAGTACTGCTCGCCGGCGATGATGGACTTCACGGAGCCCTTTTCGGCGTCCTGGCCGGTAACTACCGGCAGCTTTCCGGTGGAGTAGCCACCGGTGCTGGTCAGGGCCGAGATGATGCCGATGGAAAGGCCGTCATACGGGGAGAGCACGCCGTCCAGCTTGGTGCCGGAGCTGTAAGCCGACGTCAGGATGTCTTCCATGCGCTTCTGGGCAACGGGTGCCTGCCAGCGCAGGATGGCTGCCTGCTCGAACTTGGTCTGGCCGCTGGGAACCTTCAAGGTGCCTGCATCCAGGTAGGGCTTGAGGGTGTCCATGGCGCCAGTCCAGAAGAAGTTGGCGTTGTTGTCATCCGGGCTTCCGGCGAAGAGCTCCACGTTGAACGGGCCCTTGCCATCAACCTTCTTGCCACTTGCGTCCACGAGGCCAAGGCCGGTGAGCAGTGACGTAGCTTGCTGGACACCCACGGTGTAGTTGTCGAAGGTGGTGTAGTAATCGACGTTCGGTGTTCCGTTGATGAGGCGGTCGTAGGCGATGACCTTGACGTTCTGTTCCTTGGCCTTGGCCAGGACGTCGGTCAGCGTGGTGCCGTCAATTGCTGCGATGATCAGGGCCTTGGCGCCCTTGGTCAGCATGTTCTCAATCTGGGAAACCTGCGTAGGGATGTCATCGTTGGCGAACTGAAGGTCAGTCTTGTAGCCAAGGTCCTTCAAGGACTTCTCAACGTTGGCGCCATCGGCAATCCAACGCTCGGACGTCTGAGTCGGCATCGAAATGCCGACCAGCGAATCGCTGGGCTTGGCGGTGCTGCTGGATTCTGCAGCTCCTCCGCGGCTACCGCAGCCCGTGGCTCCCACGGTCAAGGTAAGGACAACCGCTACGGCGCCCAGGAGTTTCTTTAATCTCACGATGCTCTCCTTCCGCGGCAGCTTTGCCGCGAACTCTGATGCAGCCGGAGCATCTGCGCGTCCGGCACGGTGAAGCTGGGTTGGCCTGTGCGCTGGGGGCGGCACAGGCTACTTCAAGGTGATACGACTGCCATTGTGAACGCTAACAATACCGTCGGTCAAGTGGATTGGATCACAAAATGATTGCAGGTGGGAACCTCGTCCGGAAGTCTTGATTTACAACGTTGTTAGCGTTCACACTTTCCCATTTCATGCTTTCGGCACCAAAAAGAAGAGCCCGGCACCGCCTTGTGGGCAGTGCCGGGCGTTCCAGTGCAGCGAGCTAGGACAGTGCTCCTTCGAGTGCTGAGAACGCGTCGTCCACGATCTTCTCCACGGGCTGATCGATGTCCACTACCAAGCCGGCTTCATCGGATTGCAACGGCTCAAGCGTTGCGAGTTGCGAATCCAGCAAGGACGCGGGCATGAAGTGGCCGGGCCGGGCGTTCATGCGCTCACTCAGCAACTCACGCGCGCCCTGCAGGTGCACGAACACCACGGACGGATCGCCACTGCGGATAATGTCCCTATAAGAACGCTTGAGCGCGCTGCAGGCAATCACAAGAGCAGAGTTCGACGCCGCGAATCGCGTCCCGATTTCGGCCAGCCAGGGTGCGCGGTCCTGATCGTTCAGCGGAGTACCCGAGGCCATCTTGTCGATGTTCGACTGAGGGTGCAGCGAATCGCCGTCGAGGAATTCGGCTCCGAGCCGCTCAGCGACGGCTGCACCGACCGTGCTTTTGCCGCAGCCGGCCACGCCCATCACCACGACGTGGTGGAGGGACTGCGCTTTACCAGTCATGAACAGTTCCATCCACAAGACGGTTGTACGGCAGATAGGCCTGCTGGTACGGGAAGGCAGCGGCTGCTTCTTCGTTGAACTCGACACCGATGCCGGGCTCCTCCCCGGGGTGCAGGTATCCGTCCTTGAACGTCATGGACTGCTGGAAGACCTCGTTGGTCTTGTCCGAGTGCTGCATGTATTCCTGGATGCCATAGTTGTGGATGGCCAGGCCAACATGCAACTGGGCGGCGAAGCCCACCGGCGAGATATCCGTAGGTCCATGGAAGCCTGACTTGATCTGGTACTGGGCAGCGAAGTCCATGACCTTCTTCAACGGCGAGATCCCGCCGAAGTGCGTGGAAGCCGCCCGGACATAGTCGATCAATTGCTCCTTGATGAGGGTCTGGTAGTCCCACACGGTGTTGAAGATTTCGCCGATGGCCAGCGGCGTGGTGGTGTGCTGGCGGACCAGGCGCAGGCCTTCCTGGTTCTCGGCCGGGGTGCAGTCCTCCAACCAGAACAGGTCATACGGCTCCAGTGCCTTGCCAAGCTTCGCTGCCTGGATGGGGGTCATGCGGTGGTGGCCATCGTGAAGCAACGGAATTTCCGGACCGAACTCATTGCGCACGGCCTCGAAAACCGTGGGCAGATGGCGCAGGTAGGCGCGGGTGTCCCAGTCTTCTTCCAGTGGGAAGTTGCCGCGGCCGGCAGGCTCGTAGTCGTAGCGTTCGCCGGATGCCTGGGCCTGGGCGGCAACTCCATAGACGGCCTTGATGCCTGGGACCGCGGTCTGGATGCGGATGGACTTGTAGCCCAGTTCCAGGTGCTCACGCACCGAGTCGAACAGCGAGGGAATGTCCGAACCCGACGCATGCCCATAGGCACGCAGCCCGTTCCGGGATGCACCACCGAGCAGCTGGTAGACCGGCATGCCGGCCACCTTGCCTTTGATGTCCCACAGCGCCATGTCCACGGCGGCAATCGCGGCCATGGTCACGGGCCCCCGGCGCCAGTAGGAGCTGCGGTACAGGAACTGCCACGTGTCTTCGATGCGGTGCGGATCCTTCCCGATCAGCAGCTGCGCCACATGCTCCTTAAGGTACGCGGCGACGGCCAGTTCCCGGCCGTTGAGCGTCGCGTCACCAATGCCAGTCACCCCGTCTTCGGTGGTGATGCGCAGGGTGACGAAGTTCCGGGAGGGGCTGGTCACGAAGACTTCAGCGGCAATGATTTTCATGGTCGAGGGATCCTTCCGATGGATATTAAGCGTGGGAGATGGTGGCGGCCAGAGGGTCCTGGAGCCGGTGAATCTGTGCAACGAGGGCGGGATCCCTCGCGAGCGCCGGATTGACCAGCGCCAGCAGCGCTGCGGTGCGGTGTTCGCCGTCGAGCGTTTTGGCTTCCTTGATCCCAGCGGTGAGCGGGTCCTGAAAGTCATCTGTGGAGGACAAGTGTGCGATCCAGGCTGCGATCATCCGCGCGGCACCATCTCCGCTACGTCCCGCAGCACGTTCGGCCTCAAGGACCGGCAAAGCCCGCATGCGAAGTTTGGTGGTTCCGTCCATGGCAATCTGGGACAGGTGGTGTGCGATCCGGGCATTGCCGAAACGTTCCAACAATGCCCGTCGGTACTCCGGAATGCCCAGCGCGTCACCGGAAAGGTGGCGTGAAGCTTCGTCCCAGAACGCCTCAACAGCATCCTTGCACACGGGATCGGACAAGGCCTCAGCTACCGTTGAATGGCCCCGGATCTGTCCTGCGTAGGCCAGGATCGAGTGGGCACCGTTCAGCAACCAGAGCTTCCGGTTCTCGTAGGGCTCGATGTCCTCCACGAAGACCGCGCCAGCGTCTTCCCAGCGGGGCCGGCCCGCCGGAAAGTCGCCACTGAGGATCCAGTTATGGAAGGGCTCCGTGACCACCGCGGCTTGGTCCCGGTAACCACATTGTTCAGCCACTACCGCAACATCATCCTGCGTGGTCCGGGGAGTAATGCGGTCGACCGAGGTGCTGACGAAGCTGACGTTGGAATCGATCCATGCCGCCAGTGCCTCATCCCTGGCACGGGCAAGGGCACCAACAGCCTGCCGGGCCACGCTCCCGTTATGGGCCAGATTGTCGCAACTCACGACGGCGAGCGGTCCCACCCCAGCATCCCGGCGGGCGGCGAGGGCGATCACCAAACGGGCCAACGGCGTCGAGTTATCATCCATGTCGGGACCGCCCGCAGCGTACGCGGCCTCGGTAATGGTGAGCGTGATCAGTGCAGTGTCCGGTGCAGCAACCAACTCCGCCAACCGTCCGACGTTGGCCCCGTCCACCGCCTCTGCGATGCTGCCGACCACCTCGAACGAGTCGCCGGTGCCTGACCGCTCCACCACGGTGAACAGGCCGTCCTGTTCAGCCAGAACTGCTGCTGCCTCGGGTCGGCGTCCGGTGAAAGCCGCAATCCCCCACTCCGCAGAATCGCCAGCATGCTGCGTGTACCAGGCCTGGTGCGAGCGGTGGAACGCGCCAAGGCCCAGGTGCACAATTCGGACCGGCGGTTTGGCCACGGGCGCGATAGTACGGTTGAGGCGCGGGAGGTCCTTCTCGTCGACACTCACAGTTTGAAAACCCGTCGAGGCGAGGAATCGACGACGTCGACAATCAGCTCGTGTGCGCGGTCCTCGCTGATGCGGTGCTCGGCAACGAGCCGCGCCAGGAAAGAGGCTTCGATCCGGCGTGAGGCGTCGTGCCTTGCGGGGATGGAGCAGAACGCGCGGGTGTCGTCGATGAATCCCGAGGACCTGGAGAAGCCGGCGGTCTCCGTAACCGCAGACCGGAAACGGAGCATCGCATCCGGCGCGTCCAGGAACCACCACGGCGCCCCGATGTAAACGGACGGGTAAAAGCCTGCAAGCGGGGCGAGTTCGCGGGAGAAGACTGTCTCGTCCAGCGTAAACAGCACCAGGTGGAAGTCCTTCGCCGTCCCGAAGTCCTGCAGCAGCGGCCGGATGGCCTCCGTGTAGTTCGTGGCGACGGGGATGTCGTGGCCTGTGTCCGCGCCAAAGGCTTCAAAGGTGGGCTGATGGTGGTTTCGGAACGAGCCTGGATGGATAGTCATCACCAGTCCGTCCTCCACTGACATCCTCGCCATCTGGTACATCATGTGGGCTTCGAAAGCGTCGCGGTCCGCTGCTGTTGCCTGACCGGACCGGGCGCGTTCGAACAGCCGTGCGGCGTCGGCAGGGTCCAATTTGAGGGTGGCCGGGGTGCGGACGCCGTGGTCCGCCGAGACGGCGCCATGCTCCACAAAGTAACGACGGCGGTTTTCCAAAGCGGCGAGGTAACCGCGGTAGCCCGAGCCGCCGTCGGACGCTGTTTCACTGAGCCGCTCAACGTTGGTTGTCCACGACGGGTGCGCAATATTCAGGTACGCATCCGGTCGGAACGTTGGCAGGACGCGTCCATGGAAAGAGGGATCTGCCGCGAGCGCCCGGTGGCTTGCGAGATCGTCCAGGGGGTCGTCGGTTGTGGCAAGTACTTCGATATTGAAGTCTTTGAAGAGCTCCCGCGGGCGGAATCCCGGCTCGGCGAGCTTTGCCGAGATGGCATCGAAGGTGGCGTCGGCCGTGTCAGAACTCAATTCGCCCTGCAGCCCAAAAACTGTCTCGAACTGCGTCCGCAGCCAGTATCCGGAGGCCGTGCCGTCAAAGAGCGGCCAGGACTCGCAGAAGAGCCGCCAGATCTCCCGGGCCCCGGCGCCCGGCTGGAGCTGTTCCAGCGGTACGCCGGACGCGTGGATGAGCCGCGTGACGTAGTGGTCCGGAGTTACAAGGAGAGCGGCCGGATCCGGGAACGGCGTGTTCTGCTCGATCACTGCGGCATCAACGTGTCCGTGCGGGGAAATGATGGGCAGGTCCTGGACCCGTGCCAGCAACGTGCGCGCTATGGAGCGCGTTCCGGGGTCCGCTGGCAGCAGTCGGTCCGGGTGGGTGGCAAGCGACTCGGTCATGGGTCAGCCTTTCGAGAGGGAGTCAGCAGGCAGGCTTCCGTTGACAGTCAATCCAGCGAGTTCTGCCGTGTGGCGCAGGAAGTGCAGGTTTCCGGCTGTCCGCTCGCCCAGTGGTAGGTCAGTGGAGAAGTCCTCCACAGTCACCCAGGCGTCATAGCCCACGGCGGCCAGGGCCTTGAAGTAGGCCAGGACGCTCCCCTGCCCCTCGGTGAGTGGAGCCCACTCGTTCACCCATACCGCCGCTCCAGCCTCGTCACGGTCATCAGTGCGGACCCAACGGGCATTCTTCACATGGACGTGGGCCAGGTAGGGGCCCAACAATTCCAGAGCCGGCAACGGGGACTCCCAGCCTTCGATCAACAGGTTGCCGAGATCATGGATGACCCCAACATGGTTCGGATCAAGGCCGTCCAGGAGCCTGCGCGCCGATGACGCCGAGGCTGTCACCGTGCCGTGGTGCAGCTCGACCAGCGCTTTGACACCGTGGTGTGCGGCCCGGCCGGCAACCCATTCATAGTGCTCGCGCGTCGCGTCGAAAAGCTCCGGGTAGGACAATCCACTCGGCTCCTGCCCGCCCATGGTCGAGTTGCCCAGCGGCAGAACATTGACCCTGACCTGGCGGGCGCCCAAGGCGGCGGTCGCTGCGAGGACCCTTTCGACGCCGTCGTGATCGTCGCATCGTGCATAACCACCCAAGCCCGAGTATTCGAGTCCGGCCTCGGAAGTGAGCCGCGCGATTTCCGGGATCGAGTCCTCAAGGCCGGTCATGGGCCAGGTTGCTTTGTTTCCTGCCCAGAAGCCAGGTTCCGGGGCGTCGGCCTGATCCGTGACACGCCATTCGATGCCGTGCCAGCCCTGGGCCGACAGTTCTGACACGGCTTGCTGCGGAGTCCAATCCGGCGTCGAGGCCGTGAAGACGGAGAATTTCATGCCGTAACCTCCTCGAAGTGGCCGTTGCCGGTACGCACCTCAACGTCGTTGTATTTTCCGGCCATCACGTCGGCGATCAGGACCGGGCGGCCGAGGGTAGCCGAGACGTACAGCGCACGGACCGTGGCCAGGGCAGTGACGGCGTCCTGGACAGTGACACCTGCGGGACGGCCCTCCTGGATGGCCTCCACAACATCGCGGTACTGGCGAATGTGGCCGGCAGGGTAGACCGTGGGGTCAAGGTTCGTCTGCTGGGGTGGCTCAGGGAATTTGGCCAACTCCTCTTCGGCCTGGTTGCCGCCACCGCGGATGCCCATGGGTCCGCTGTCCGCATCGCCGCCCTCAGCAGCAGCATGGAAGTACTCGAGGTTGTCGTTGTCGATCACCGCGGAACCCTGGCTTCCCATGACCTGCAGCCGGACTGTCAGGCCCGGGTAGGCTGCGGTCGTTGCATGCAGGACGGCGAGCGCGCCGGACTCGAACATGAGGGTTGCCACGGCTGTGTCCTCTACCTCCAGATCCGTGTGCGCCAGAAGCGCGGTCTTGGCGCTGATCTCCACAGGACGCCCAAGGAACCACAGGAGCAGGTCCACTGTGTGAACGCCCTGGTTCATCACGGCTCCACCGCCGTCCATGGCCCACGTTCCACGCCAGGCGCCGGAATCGTAATAGCCCTGGCTGCGATACCAGCTAACGGAAGCTATAGCCGAAGTCAGCCGCCCGAACCGGCCTGCCCGGCGCGCCTGATCCACCACGACACTCGCGGGGTCAAAGCGGTGTTGGCTGATGACGCTCGCTACGAGCCCTTTGTCTTCGGCAGCCTTGGCAGCGGCAACGATCTCGTCGGCACGGTCCAGGTTCACATCGAGCGGCTTTTCGATGACAACGTGCTTGCCGGCGTCGAGGACTTCCAGCGCCTGCTGGATGTGAAGTCCGCTGGGGGTAGCAATGATGACGAGGTCGACGTCGGCACCCGCGAACGCTTCACTCAAAGTCCGGAACGTGGCTGGCTTGGAAGCGCCACCGTCCTCTATCTCCTGGGCCAGTGCGGCCGCCGCTTCCGGGATTTCATCCACCAGTGCCGTGACGCGAAGCTCGGGCAGTTCTCCGACCGCTGCTGCGTGCGTTCGGCCAATGGTGCCGCATCCGGCGATGGCGACATTGATAGTTGTGCTCATTTGGTTTCCACTCCTGCTTCATTCACGACTCTTGCAAAGGCCCGCGCGGCCATCCCGAAAGCTGTGGGACCGGAGAAACCGCCCAGTCCGTGGGCGCCGGCCAAGTGCGGTTCCAGGCTCGCGAATCCCACGAAGCCATCGGATTTCAACGCCTCAACGGTGCGCAACACATCGCCGTCGCCCTCCCCGGCAGGAACCACGACGCCGTCGGCGAACCGCGCGTCCTTGACCTGCAGGTACTCCAGGTGGGGACGGAGCTTGGCGTAGCCCTCGTCAAAGGGCTTGACGCCCACCTGCACGAAGTTGGCCGGGTCCCATGCCACCTTCAAGGCCGGCGAGGCAACAGATTCAATGATGTCCAGGACACGGTCCGGGGTGTCCCCGAAAATGTCCTTTTCGTTTTCGTGAAGCAGGACAACGTCTGCTTCTTCGGCCACGGCAGCCAGGGCACGCATCCGCTGGATGACGTCGTCACGGATGCTGTCCACCGCCACGTCCTCGCCGTAGTAGAAGGAGAAGATCCGGATGTAGCGGGCACCAAGGACTTGCGCTGCTTTGACCGCCCGCCGTAGTCGCTCCACCTCGTGTTCCACAGGCAGCGTGACATCCACTTTGCCGATGGGCGAGGCAATGGCGGACACTCCCATCCCGGCTGCGTCCAGGAGCTTCTTGAGCTCGCCAAGTTGCTCGGCACTGAGATCCACGATGTTGGTACCCCACGCGCTGCGGACCTCGATGTGGTTGGCGCCCAAGGCTTGTAGTACCGCGATCTGCAGCACGGGGTCGTCGTCGATTTCGTCGCCGAAGCCCGAAAGCGTCCATTCGACTGTTGCTGAATCGGTCATTGCTATTTGACTCCTCCGGCGGTAAGTCCGCCCACTAGGTAACGCTGGAAAATCAGGTACAGGACCACGACGGGGGCCGCACAGACGAGCGAGGCTGCCATCATCTGTCCGTACAACGGGATGGCCCCGCCTTCCTGGGAAGCTCCGAAGATCTGCAGTGCGACGGCCGCCGTCTGGCTGTCCGGCCTGGTCATGACCGAGGCGAACAGGACGTCGTTCCATCCGAGCAGGAAGGCGAAGATGCCTGAGACCACGATTCCGGGCCAGCTGAGGGGAAGGATGATGCGGATCAGTACGCCAAGGTTGCTGGCGCCGTCGATCCTTGCAGCCTCTTCCAGTTCCCGTGGCAAGCCGCGCAGGTAGGTGACCATCACCCAGGTTGAGAACGGCATGGCGAAGGTGAGGTAGGTAATGAACAGGCCCCACTGGGTGCCGATGACCTGGATGCCGAGGTAGCTGGCCGCTGACGAGAAGAGAACGAAGACCGGCAGGACCATGAGCGTGCCGGGCACGGACTGCAGCGCCAACAAGCCACGCAGGATGCTGAGCCGCCCACGGAACTGGTACCTGACCAGCACGTAGGCGATGGAAACGGACATCGCCGCGGACACCACGGCCGTGGCTCCCGCTACGAGCACACTGTTGGTCAGGCCCTTGGCAAGCCCCACGCTGGACCAGATCTTGGTGTAATTCTCCATGGAGAACGTGGAGGGCCAGAACTCGCCGTTGGCCACACCGATGTCCGAGTTAACCGAAGCCAGGAAAATGTAGGCGACAGGGATGAGGACGATGGCGCACAGAACGGTAAGGATAATCGCCAGCATCGGCACGGGCAGGAGACGGGTTACTTCATGTTGTCGTTTTGAGCCGGGCCGGAATGTGGCTGCCGACGTTCCCCGGCTTGCCGTGCCGCGGACGGAGGTGGTTGATGCGCTCACTTCTTGCCTCCAGGCGTCTCGGCGTCGTCCAGCTTGACGGCGCGCAGGTAAATGAACAACGGGATAGCGATCAGTACCAGGGAGACAAACGCCATGGCGGCGCTGAGGCCGAAGCGGAAGCTCTGGAAACTGGTCACATAGGTGAGGATCGGAAGGACCTCGACGTCGGCGGGAGCCGGAACACCGAACAGCACGAACGGAAGCGTGAAGTTGTTGATGTGGTGCAGCATGCCGATCAGGAACGCCAGCGCCAGGGGTCCCTTGAGGTACGGGAAGATGACGTAGCGCAGCTTGTTCCACCACAGCGCACCATCCAGCGCGGAAGCCTCATGGACCTCGTGGTCCACGGACTGCAAGCCCGAAAGTGCCAGGAGATAGATGAAAGGCCACGAAGCCCAGATTTGGACCAGGATGAGCGTCCAATAGGTCTGGGGCCCATTGAGCCAAAGCCCGACATCCACCCCGAACGTTCCCAAGGCAGAGTCCACCACGCCGTTGGGCTGGAACATTGTCCGCCAAACAGTGGCCACCACGAATGACGGGAGCACGTAAGGGATCAGGAAGATCGATCGAATCACCGCGCGGCCCTTGAACGAGTTCTGGGTTGCCACCGCCGCAGCAATGCCCAGCGGCAGCGTGACGATCATGGCGATCAGGGAGTAGCTGACGCTCAACCACACCGAGTGAAGCAGCGGCGAGTCTGTCAGCGCCTCCACAAAATTCCCGACGCCGATAAACGGGGCGCTGACCCACTTGCGGAGCGAGTACTGGTCCAGGTTCAGGGCCGACATGTAGATGCCAAGGAACAGCGGGAGAACGATGATGATGAACATCAGGAGCCCGCCGGGGATCAGCATCCACAAGGGGCGGTTGCGCTCGCTCAAGCCCTTCCGGCGGACGGGTTTCTTACCGCGTCCGGCTGGCTGGCCTGTACCCGTGCCTGTGGCGGTGTTTGGTGACGTGCCGCCGTTGGACGCTTGAGCTGTTGTGCCCGACCGGGCTGGCTGCCCCTCGGCAGCCGGGCCCGTCGCGGCCTTCATTTCCCTGAAGGAATCAGTGGACATTGGAGATCCTGCCTAGGACTTGGCGGCCCGGTCGAGGGATGCTTGTCCCTTTGCTTGGGCATCCTTGAGCCGCTGCTCCAAGGCTGCGTCGTCCACAGCGCCCTTGGCCAGCTCCGGAATGGACTGGACCGTGACGTTCAGGAGGCCCAGCTGGATGTCGCCCCATGCGCCGGTGAAGGGGGTGGCCTTCGACTTGCCCGCAGCATCGGCGATCGGCTGGAGCTTCGGGTCTGTCAGCGATGCCAACGCGTCAGCGTTCGCTGGAAGTTCCCCGAAGATCTTCTGGTAGTTCAACTGCTCATCCTTTGACGTAATGAGCTCGACGTATGCGAACGCCAGGTCCTTCTGCTGTGAGTAGTCCGCCACTACTACGTTGTCGCCGGAGAGGATGCTGGCCGCTTTGTCGCCGTCGCCCTTGGGAGAAGTCTCACCCGGTGCTGTGGTCGGCATGATGGAGTACGCATATTTGCCTGCGACAGCGGACTTGTCCAAGGTGGGGATTGAACTCGACGTCGTCATCATCAAGTAGCCAGCCTTGCCCGAGGCGAACGCAGCTACAGCGTTGCTGTTGCTCCACCCAATCGCAGCCGGATCCACTACTTTGTCCTTGGTCAGCCAGCCGAAGTAGGTCTCGTAGGCTTTCTTGACGGTGGGATCGTCCATCTTCAGTTTGTCGCCGTCCACCAACGGGTTGCCGGCCTGGACGGACATCGCCCAAATGAACTTCCACGGGTCGAAGTTGTCCTTGTAGCCGGTGGCGAGGCCGAAGGTGCCCGTGCTGGCGTTGGTCATCTTCTTGGCTTGCTCGGCGAGTTCATCCCACGTGGTGGCCGGCTTGTCGATGCCCGCAGCAGCAAGGATGTCCTTGTTGTACGCCATGACGAAGGGGCGGCTGACGAAGGGAATGCCCGCCCGGTGCTCCGGGTCCGGGCCGGAGATCCCCAGCGCGGCCTGGTTGAAACGGTCCTTGCCGCCTACCTTCTTCCAGTCATCGTCGGACAGAGTGACGAAGGCCTTGGTGGCGTAGGCAGTGGGTGTGAAAGTAGTGCCCAGGCTGTAGACGTCAGGGCCCTGGCCGGAAACCACTGAAGTTTGGATCCGGGTCAGTTCATCGTTGGCGGACGCGAACGTCTCAAATTCAACATCCGCGCCTGTCTTGGCCTTGAACTTGGCCGCGATGTCCTTGAACCACGCCTTCTGCTGTTCGGGGTACTGGCTGTTGACGGCCGTAAGGACGCTCAGTTTCTTGCCGGTGCCATCCACCGCGCCCCCGGAGCTTTCGGAACTGCTGCTGCTTCCCCCGCAGGCCGTCAAAGCGAGCGCAGCCGTTGCGATAACGGCTGCCAGCTTTGCTGATGGTGCAAACCTCATTGTTTCCTCCTTGGATACCAAGCCCGCAGGTGTGGTGTGGTGCGTCTCAGGGGCTCGTTGTCGAGTCTATGGACTTGGCAATCAAAGCGACAAGCGTTTGCCAAAAGTTGCCAAAAGTGCTGCAATTGCCCCATGGCAGATGCAAAAGCCCGCTCGACGGCGGCGCCTCCCACCATCCGTGACGTGGCGGAACTAGCGGGAGTCGCAACTTCAACCGTGTCCCGGGCATTGTCCAATCCGGGCAGGGTGAACCGTGTGACCCGCGAGCGCGTGGAGCAAGCGGCAGCATCGCTGAATTATGTGCCCAGCTCACAAGCGCGCGGGCTTAGTTCCGGGCGCACCAACGCCATCGCCCTGCTGGTGCCCGACGTCACCAACCCCTTCTACTTCGACATCATCCGAGGCACACAAAACCAGCTCAAAGCCGCCGGCTACACACAGCTGCTCGTGGACACGGAAGAGTCAGCCGAGATGGAGGCGGACACCCTGCACAAAATGCGGCGGACGGCGGACGGATTCATTCTGGCCGCTTCACGCCTCACGGATGCGCAAATACTCGAAGCTGCGTCCTCACAGGCCATCGTTACGATCAACAGGTCCTCAGCCAACGCCCCCACGGTCATGATCGACACCCCCGGTGCAGTGGTCCAGGCCCTGGAACACCTGACCTCGCTGGGACATTCCAAGATCTGCTACGTCGGCGGACCGGCGTCGTCATGGTCCAACGCCAAGCGCTGGAAGACGTTCGAAGAAGAGAGCCGGGACCGTGGACTGACCACCTCCCACGTCGGCCCCTTTACGCCCAAGACGACGTCAGGCGCGGCAGCTGCTGACGCCGCGGCCCGGACAGGCGCCACGGCCTGCATCGTCTTCAACGACCTCCTAGCCATCGGCATGCTGCAGCGGCTGCGCGAGCGAGGCATCCGCGTCCCTGAGGATATGAGCATCGTGGGCTGCGACGACATCTTCGGCGCGGACTTCTGCAATCCGCCGCTCACTACCATTGCCTCGCCCATTGAGCAGGCCGGACGCGTGGCCGTCTCCATGCTGCTCGCCCAACTCGACCCGCTGCACGCCGGCTCCACCCGCCGCCTGGCTGTCATGCCCACCCACCTCACGGTCCGCGGCTCCACGGGTCCGGTCTCGGCCTAGAACCTTCTCTCACGTCCCGCCTCTTTTGGGCGAACGTTCTCTCACGTCCTGACTGTTTTGGGCGCTTGCTCTCTCACGTCCCGCACGACGGCGAGCTGGCCGCGATGCGCTAAAGCCCGACGTCGGCACTCACCGGAAGTGTCCGTCGTCGGGCGGTCCGGGCGTAAAGTTTTTTCCGGGACAGCATGAATGGGAGCTTCACTTCAAATGACCACGTCCAGAAGAAGATACGATGCCGCCTTCCGTGAGCGCGCGGTGCGGCTTGTTTTGTCCACTGGCAGGCCAGTGAAACAGATCGCCGAGGAGACCGGGGTGAAGGAAAGCACGCTGCAAAACTGGCTTCGCAGGGATCGGGCAGATCAACCTAACGCGTCTCTCCTGCCCGAGGACGGAGTCCCGGTTGCCTGGGATGAGCACCAGAAGGCCCTGGCTGAAAACGAACGGTTGAAGGCCGAGGTCGAGTTCCTGGGTAAAGTCAGCGCCTTCTTTGCCACGAAGCAAAAGTAGAGGACTTCTTCGAGTTCATCGACGCGGAGAAGACCAATCATTCAGTGGACCGGCAACGGTCGCAGTGAATGAGTCGAAGATCTTCGGTATGTGAGAGAGCGTCGGTCAAAAACCCCTCACCACGTGAGAGAACGATCGCCAAAAAACCGTGGGAAGTGAGAGAGGATCCGGGGGTTATTTCCACCAGGTATCGAAGATCGTGACCGGCACCGTGCGCTTGTGGCGCGTACGGAGGTACTTCTGTTCGATGATTTCAGCGACGCCGTCGGGCACTTCGCGGCCTTCAAGGTAGTCGTCGATCTGGTCGTACGTGACTCCGAGCTCGTCTTCATCGGTACGGCCCGGCTTGTCGTCCAGGAGGTCAGCTGTGGGAACCTTCTGCCAAAGCCGCGCGGACGCGCCAAGTTCGGCCAGAAGTTCGCGGTTCTGGCGTTTGTTCAGGCCGAACAGCGGCAGGATATCCGCACCGCCGTCGCCATATTTGGTGAAGAAGCCTGTGACGGACTCGGCGCCGTGGTCTGTGCCGATGACCAAGTAATTGTGTTCGCCAGCCAGTGCATACTGGGCAACCATACGCGCGCGGGCCTTGGTGTTGCCCTTGTGGAAGTCGGAGATTTCAGCGCCCGTGGCTTTCTCGAACTCTTCCTCGAATCCGTCCACTGCGCGGGAGATGTTGAAGGTCCGCTCGTTTTTGGCCTTGATGAAGTCCAAGGCGGCTTGGGCGTCGTCTTCGTCGTGCTGGATGCCGTAGGGGAGACGCATCGCGACGAAGTTCGCGTTAACGCCTTCAGCTTCCAGTTCCTCGACTGCCAGCTGCGCCAACCGGCCGGCAAGAGTGGAATCAAGTCCACCGGAAATGCCGAGCACAAAGCCGTTCGTGCCTGTGGCTTTCACATATTCTTTCAGGAATGTGACCCGTTTGCGGACCTCCTCTTGGGGATTGATCCGGGGCTGGACGCCCATTTCCTCGATGATCTTGGCCTGGAGTTCGCGCATGTGTCCAACACTAGTCAGCCCCATGACAAAGGCTCAACCATATTGCGCCGCGATTCGGCCGCGGCAGCATGGACCTGAAGGAACAATCCCCAAAAAGCGGCAGGACGTGAGAGAACGATCGCCAAAAACCCGCAGGACCTGATGGAACGATCGCCAAAAACCTGCAGGATGTGAGAGAGGATCAGGCGAGGAAGCCGCGCAGCAGTGAAGCCGTTCCTTCCAGGTGTTCGATGGTGGCCCGTTCGGCGGCGGGGGCATCGCCGCGCAGGATAGCCTCGGCGATCTCGGCGTGTTGTTCGTTGGCGTGCTCGAGGTTGGTGCTGAGCAAGGGAATCCGGTCCAGGAGTTCGTTGAGCCTGGATCGTGTTTCGGCCACGGCGCCCACCAAGCTTGCGGAGCCGGACAATTCGGCGACGGCGATATGGAACCGGGCATCGCGGGGCCGGTAGCCCACGGCGGGGGAAGCGCTCACTTCGGAGAGGCAGACCTGCAGGTGCCTCCGGGCAGCCGCGGAGAGGTCCGCTTTGGCGGCCAAAGAAGCAGCGGCAGGCTCGATGATGGACCTGAACAGCAGGACGTCCTCCACTTCGGCGGGGTCGAGCGGCCCTTGGTCCGGCTGGCGCTGGACTGCCGTTGTGGAGACATACGTACCGCCGTACCGGCCGCGCTGGACTTCCAAATAGCCGGCACTCTGCAACTCCCCCAACGCATCCCGAAGCGTGGCGCGGCTGACACCTAATTGTTCGGCCAGTTCGCGCTCGGGCGGCAGTTTTTCGGCGGGAGCAAAGATCCCCAGCTTGATGGTCTGCAGGATGTGTTCGATGGTCTCTTCGAACGCGTTGCCGCCCCTGACTGGGCGCAGCATCGAGAACGACGGGCCAAACGGTGAGTCCGGCACGGCATCTCCTTCCACGGAATGCGGGCTGCGCCCATCAGTGAGGTCATTCACCGATCAGTGAGGCCGTTCACAGGGCGCTGCTGCCTCCATGCTACCCACGCCAACCAATAAAGGTCATCAAAAAAACCATTGGACACGCCCTCAATTGTGATCCAAGTCATCAGGTTTTTCAGAAAAGTCTTGACTCGTGGCGAATCACGCTCCAGACTTTGAAGCACACTTTGGACTGAAAACAGTCCTTTAGGATCTGAATGATCCTCCGCTCGACTCTTCCCAGAAGCATTCCTCAGACGATAGGAAAACGCATGGAAACAGTGCTCCAGCCGCCCGGCGGCGAGGATGAGTATTTGAAGCACCGGCGCCTTAAACGGGGTGCCGCCGGATGGGTTCTCCTCGCGGGGCTCGGAGTGGCGTACGTGATCTCCGGCGATTTCGCGGGCTGGAACCTGGGCCTGGCACAAGGAGGCTGGGGCGGCCTGCTGATCGCCTTCCTGCTCATGGCCGTTATGTACACGTGCATGGTTTTCGGGCTCGCTGAACTCTCATCGACGCTCCCGACGGCGGGGGCTGGCTATGCCTTCGCCCGCCGGGCTTTGGGACCCCTCGGTGGATTCGCGACAGGTATGGCGGTCCTCATCGAATACGCGGTGGCCCCGGCAGCTATTGCCACGTTTATCGGCGGCTATGTTGAAGCGCTTGGCCTCTTTGGCCTCACCAACTCATGGCCGGTCTACCTGGTCACATACGTCATCTTCATCGGCATCCACATCCGCGGAGTCGGCGAAGCCCTGAAGATCATGTTCGCCATCACCGCGGTGGCAACCATCGCCCTGGCCGCCGCCGTCGTCGGCCTGCTTCCCAAGTTCGATTCCGCCCGCTTGTTCGATATTGTTCCCGATGGATCCGCCGGCTCCAGCGCCTTCCTGCCCATGGGTATCGGCGGCATCCTGGCGGCGCTCGTCTACGGGATCTGGTTCTTCCTGGCAGTGGAGGGCGTCCCCCTCGCGGCCGAGGAAACGTCCAACCCCAAGCGGGACATGCCTCGGGGAATCATTGTGGCCGTCATTATCCTGGTCATCTTTGGCGCCCTCATGCTGGTCCTGGTCCCGGGAGCGGCCGGCTCCCAAGCCATGAGCGAATCCGACAACCCGCTCCCTGAGGCACTACGCATTGCCTACGGTGGCAACACTTTCCTGGCCGACTTCATCAATTACGCCGGCCTGGCCGGACTGGTAGCCAGCTTCTTCTCCATCATTTACGCCTACTCACGGCAGCTGTTTGCCCTGTCCCGGGCGGGATACCTGCCCCGTTGGCTGTCACTGACCGGCGCCCGGCGCACCCCGTACTGGGCATTGATCGTCCCGGGAACCATCGGCTTCCTACTGGCTGCCCTAACGCAGGATGGTGCTTTGCTCATCAACATCGCAGTCTTCGGCGCCACAGTTTCCTACGTCCTGCTGAACCTCTCGCACATCGTCCTTCGCAAGAAGGAACCCAACCTGGAACGCGGCTACAGGACGCCGGGCGGGATCGTCACGACGTCGATTGCCTTGGTCCTGTCCGCGGTGGCAGTCGTGGCGACGTTCGTCGTCGACGTCTTTGCCGCTTCCATCACGGCAGCGATTTTTGCCGCTGCCCTCCTTTACTACTGGCTCTACAGCCGGCACCGGATCGTGGCGGGCGCACCCGAAGAAGAGTTCGCCCAACTCGCCATGGCCGAGGCCGAGCTGAAGTAACAGCCAGCAGAACCTGACATCCACTCACAGAACCACACTGCGGAGACATCATGAATTCCCACATCCAAGAGTCCAGCCGGAACCGGCAGCTCACCGTCGACGAACTGCGCGAATCCGTAGCTAGCGGCGAAATTGATACCGTCATTGTCGCCATCACCGATGCGCTGGGTCGCCTCCAGGGTAAGCGTTGTGGTGCACGCTCCTTCCTCGAAGACGTTCTGGACCACGGCGCAGAGGGCTGTAACTACCTGCTGGCCGTGGATGTCGAAATGCAAACCGTGGACGGTTACGCGATGTCGTCCTGGGAGACCGGGTACGGCGACATGGTAATGATGCCGGACATTTCAACCCTCCGGAGAGTCCCTTGGCTCGAAGGCACAGCCATTGTGCAGTGCGACGTCCTGTGGACGGACCGGACGCCGGTAACCGCATCACCACGGCAGATCCTGAAGGCCCAAATCGAGCGGCTCGAAAAGCTGGGCTACCGTGCCCACGCAGGGACCGAGCTGGAGTTCCTGATGTTCGATGACTCCTACAACCAGGCGTGGCAGAAGAACTACACGGGCCTCGCGCCGTCGACGCAGTACAACGTGGACTACTCGCTCCTTGCCACCGCCCGGCTGGAACCAGTGATCCGTTCCATCCGCAACAACATGGAAGCGGCGGGCCTGGTGGTCGAGTCGTCCAAGGGCGAGTGCAACCTCGGGCAGCAGGAAATCACGTTCCGCTTCGATGAAGCCCTTGCCGCCTGCGATAAGCACACGTTCTACAAGAACGGCGCCAAGGAAATAGCGGACCAGCACGGCAAGAGCATCACGTTCATGTCCAAGTTCAACGAACGTGAAGGCAACTCCTGCCACATCCACTTCAGCCTCACCGACCTGGACGGGAACCCCGTGCTGGCGGGCGACGGCGAACACGGCTTCAGCCCCCTGATGGAACGGTTCGTGGCCGGTCAACTCGCGGCGCTGCGCGAACTCGCCTATTTCCTGGCACCCAACGTCAATTCCTACAAACGCTTCGTGGAGGGCAGCTTCGCGCCAACAGCGATCGCCTGGGGTTTGGACAACCGCAGCTGCGCACTCCGCGTGGTGGGCCACGGCCGCGGCCTCCGCACTGAGAACCGTGTGGGCGGCGGCGACGTGAACCCCTACCTCGCCGTAGCCGCAATGATTGCCGCCGTCATCCATGGCATCGAAAACGATCTCCAGTTGCCGGCAATCACCAAGGGCAATGCCTACGAGTCCGACGCGGAACGGCTGCCCACTACGCTGCGTGATGCGCGGGACCTCCTGGCCGAAAGCAGCATTGCGCGCAAGGCATTCGGCGACGACGTAGTGGACCACTACGTCCACGCCGCCAACGTGGAGCTCACCGCCTACGACAGTGCCATCACAGATTGGGAGCGGGTCCGTGGCTTCGAACGTCTCTGAAACCTACGGGCAACCGTACAAGCCCAGAATCGCGCTCACCAGTTACCTTCAGGACGCCTCCTGGGGAGTGTGGAATACGACGGCGGCGATTCTCCCCGGATCGTACGTGGAGGCGGTGGTCGCAGCTGGAGCAACACCTGTCCTGCTGCCTCCGCTGGGCACCGACGAATCCGTGCTGGATCTGGTGGACGGCCTGATTGTGGTGGGAGGTCCCGACGTCGATCCTTCCCTGTACGGCCAGGCACCGCATCCCACCACCAAGTCCCAACCGCTGCGGGACGAGCATGACTCAGCCCTGATCCGTGCCGCCCTTGAACGTGGGCTCCCCCTATTCGCGATTTGCCGGGGAGCCCAGCTCCTGAACGTGGTTTTAGGCGGAACGTTGATCCAGCACATCCCTGACATCCTTCCTGACAGCAACAGTCAGCCAGCACCTGGTGTCTATGGTGAGGCGGCATTCGACACCACGCCCGGCAGCCTCATCCACCACCTCCTGGGTGATTCCGCCACTTCGCCGTGCTACCACCACCAGGCCATGGACGACGTGCCTGAAACCCTGCGCGTGACAGCCCGCTCCGCCGATGGCCTGGTGCAGGCCATTGAAACCACTGAGGGCGGCTGGGTTCTTGGCGTCCAGTTCCATCCGGAACACAACCCCCATGATCTCCGGCTGTTCCGCGGCTTTGTGGACGCCGCCGCCAGCTACCGCTCAGACCAGACCGCAACCATGAAAGCGATGTCCCCCGCATGACAGCAACAGTGTTTGACGTGATCAATCCGGCCACCGAGGAGGTCATCCAGACCGTTCCGCTCGCTGGCGTGGCCGAAACAGACGCCGCCATTGCCAAGGCAGCCGCTGCCTACGAAACGTGGCGGGCCGTTGCCCCCGCGGACCGGGCGTTGCTGCTGCGACGGTTCGCTGCCGCCGTCGACAATGATCTGGAGAACCTCGCGCAACTGGAGGTGCGCAACGCGGGCCACACCATTGGAAACGCTCGATGGGAAGCGGGCAACGTCCGCGACGTCCTCAATTACTACTCCGCCGCCCCGGAACGTCATTTCGGCCGCCAAATTCCTGTGGCAGGCGGCGTCAACATGACCTTCCACGAGCCGCTGGGCGTTGTTGGCATCATTGTTCCCTGGAATTTCCCGATGCCGATTGCTGGATGGGGATTCGCCCCCGCACTTGCGGCAGGCAATACCGTGGTGCTCAAACCGGCGGAGGTGACACCGCTGACCGCGATCCGCCTTGGTGAATTGGCTCTGGAAGCGGGCCTTCCTGAGGGCGTCTTCCAAGTGATTCCGGGCAAGGGTTCCGTGGTGGGCCAGCGGTTCGTCACGCATCCGGCGGTCAGGAAGGTGGTGTTCACCGGCTCAACCGGCGTTGGCAAGCAGATCATGGCAGGCTGCGCTGACCAGGTGAAACGCGTGACGCTGGAACTGGGGGGCAAGAGCGCCAACATCATTTTCGACGACGCCGATCTTGAGATGGCTGCGGCCGCCGCCCCCGGCGGTGCTTTCGACAACGCCGGGCAGGACTGCTGCGCACGCTCCAGGATCCTCGTGCAGCGAAGCGTCTTTGAGCGCTTCCTGGAACTGTTGGAGCCAGAGGTCCTCGGCATGCGTGTGGGAGACCCCGCAGATCCGGCCACCACCATGGGGCCGCTGATTTCGGCCCAGCAGCTGGACACGGTTTCCGCTTTCGTGCCCGACGGCGCCCCGGTCGCCTTCCAGGGGAAGGCGCCGGAAGGACCGGGCTTCTGGTTCCCACCCACAGTGCTCACACCGGATCTGAAGGCGCCAACCTTCACCGACGAAATCTTCGGCCCGGTTGTTGCAGTGGTCCCATTCGACGACGAAGCAGATGCAATACGGATCGCCAACAACACCGAGTACGGCTTGTCCGGCTCCATCTGGACGTCCAAAGTGGACCGCGCATTGCGTGTGGCTCGGGGAGTCGAATCGGGCAACCTCTCCGTGAACTCCCATTCGTCCGTCCGATACTCCACCCCGTTTGGCGGCTTCAAGCAGTCCGGCCTCGGCCGTGAGCTCGGCCCGGACGCCCTTGACGCCTTCAGCGAAGTCAAGAACGTCTTCATTTCCACTCAGTCCGCCTGATCTTTTCCACTTTTTCAAAGGAGAGCACCAATGCAAGCAGTAGTTTCCAACCGTCTCGCCGGCCGCAGCGCAGTCATCACCGGTGGTGCCAGCGGCATCGGCCTGGCCACGGCACGCCGGATGGCAGCTGAGGGCGCCAACGTCGTGATTGCCGACATCGAACCGACCTCAGGGATTGCGGCCGCCGGCGAAGTAGGCGGCCTGTTCGTCAAGGTGGACGTGACCAGTGAAGAAGAAGTCCGCAACCTCTACGCCCAGACCAAGGAGACGTACGGCAGTGTTGACATCGCCTTCAACAACGCAGGCATTTCTCCCGCCGACGACGCTTCGATCCTGGATACCGGAATCGACGCGTGGCGCCGGGTGCAGGAAGTGAACCTGACCTCCGTTTACTACTGCTGCAAGTACGCCATTCCTTATATGCAGGAGCAGGGCAAGGGATCCATCATCAACACGGCATCGTTCGTGGCTGTCATGGGAGCGGCAACATCCCAGATTTCCTACAGCGCCTCGAAGGGCGGCGTCCTGTCCATGAGCCGGGAACTCGGCGTCGAGTTTGCACGGCAGGGCATCCGCATCAACGCCCTCTGCCCGGGACCGGTGAACACTCCCCTGCTGAAGGAACTCTTCGCGAAGGATCCTGAGAAGGCAGCACGCCGCTTGGTGCACGTTCCTCTGGGCCGTTTCGCGGAACCGGAAGAACTGGCCGCTGCGGTCGCCTTCCTGGCCAGCGATGACGCCTCCTTCATCACGGCCTCAACCTTCCTGGTGGATGGCGGCATCTCGGGCGCTTACGTCACTCCGCTCTCGTAGCATCTCTCCTGCTGCCCCTGCCCTCTTTGGGCGGGGGCAGCTTTCGCGTTTAAACCCCTTGACGTCGCGATAGTTACCGATATATCGTTAACTATCGCCGATAATCCTTCGACGAACACTTATACCGAAAGGACGATGCTGTTATGAAAGGCATCCACGAACACGACAACACCTTCCCGGAGCATGGCTCCGGACTCCCCGAACATGGCCAGGGAAGAGGCCGCTTCAATCGGGGCAAGGGGCGCCGCGGTCCCCACGGACACGGCGGGCCCGGCTTTGGACCCGGCGGTTTCGGGCCTGGTTTTGGACCCGGTGGCTTCGGCCCGGGCGGTTTCGGCCCCAGGGGCTTTGGTCCCGGCGGCGGGCGGCGGGCAAACCGCGGCGACGTCAGGGCAGCCATCCTGTCCTTGCTGGCCGAGTCGCCATCCAACGGCTATGGGCTGATCAGGACGATTGCAGAAAAGACGTCCGGAACATGGCGGCCCAGCCCTGGATCCGTCTACCCCACCTTGCAGCAGCTGGTCGATGAAGAGCTCATCACAGCCGTGGGCGAGGGACGTCGGACAGAATTCACCTTGACGGACGACGGCCGCGCCTACGTTGCCGAGCATGAGGAAGAGCTCGCCAATGCCTGGAACACCGAGGCCGACGGAAACATGCAGGAGTTCCACCAGAGCATCGGGAAACTCATGGGCGTTGTCCACCAGTTCCGCGCCGCGGCAACCGATGAACAACGCCGGGCAGCAATCGAGAAACTCGATGAAACCCGCCGTGCGCTGTACCTGATCCTGGCCGACTAATTCCCCCTTGACCTTGACGTAACGTCAACCATTACTGTCAAAGGACAAGCCAGGAACGAGAGGGCCAGGACGGAGGACTCATGGACTGGTCGATCCAGGAAATCGCCAAGATGGCAGGGACCACCAGCCGCACGCTGCGTCACTACGACGACATTGGGCTGCTCAAGCCAAGCCGGACCGGTCATAACGGCTACCGCTATTACGACGGTCCGGCCTTGGTGCAGCTCCAGCGGATCCTCCTGCTCAGGGAGCTTGGACTGGGTTTGCCTGCAATTGCCGACGTGCTTGCCCGGGAGACCGACACCGTCAAGGCGTTGAGCGGCCACCTGGAATGGCTTGGGCAAGAGCAGGACCGTCTGGCGCGACAGATCGCGTCGGTACGGCAAACCATTGACACATTGAAAGGGGATGGAAAGTACATGGCACAGGACATGTTTGATGGCTTCGACCACACGCAGTACAAGGACGAAGTAGAGGAGCGCTGGGGCAAGGACGCTTACGCCACGAGTGACGCGTGGTGGCGCGGCATGAGCGCCGAAGAAAAACAGCAATGGAAGGAACGTTCACGGAAACTGGGGAGCGACTGGATCTCCGCTGCGACGTCCGGAATTACGCCCGATAGCGCTGAAGCACAGGAACTGGCAAGGCGCCACGTCGAATGGCTCCGCGGAATCCCTGGAACCCCGACGGCGGCACCTGGCGGAGACGTGAAGGGTTATGTCACAGGCGTCGGCGAGATGTACGTTGCGGACCCCCGATTTGCCGCGAACTATGGCGGGGAGTCAGGAGCCACGTTCGTTCGGGATGCCCTGCGGGTTTACGCGGAGGAGAACCTGTAGGCAGCCGGGATGCGTTGACCGGGGTTTGGCAATAGTCTGGCCGAATGGGTACTAGCACCGTAAAGTCCAGCGAACAGGTTGACCGGCAGACTCGCATTCTCGAAGCGGCCCTGGAACTGCTGTCCCGCCATGGCATTTCGGGCATCAATATGCGGGCCGTCGCGCGTGAAGCCGGCGTCGCCTTGGGGCTCGTGAACTACTACTACGAAGACAAGTCGAGCTTGATCCGTGCGGTACTTCACCGGATTGAAGAGCACGACCTCATACTGGTGGAGCCGGAGCCGGCCTCAACCCCTGAGGAGCAACTCCGAGAGTCACTTCGGCGCGTTGCGGACCCCGATCTCCTGACCACGCCGTACCTGTCCCTCCGCCTCCACCTGTGGGCGCTCGCCCAGGCCCATGAGGACTTTGCACGGATCAACGCGGCGGCGTTCGACCGGTATCTGGACGGGCTAGCCACACTCATAGGGAATGCCAAACCCGAGCTTTCCGCCGATGAGAGTAAGGAGCGCGCAGCAGACATCGTCGTCGTGCAAAACGGCATGTGGCTCACCACGCTCCTGGGTATAGACAAGGCTGCCATCGAGCGAGGCATTGCCCGCACGGAGCAGATCGCTTTCGCTCCTTCGCGTCACGACGGCCGACACTGATGAAGCGCGACCTGACCCTTCTACGCCCGCCATCCGGCTCTAGTTGACTGGCTGGGGCCTTCCGGGCAGGCTGTGAGGACATCCGGCAAGGGGACCACGATGACTTATCGACGCTCGTTGGCGGCTACCGCGGTGCTGCTTGGGTTTGCCCTTTCCGGATGCCAGCCTGTTGCCGGGCCGCGCACGGTCGGGTCTCCCGCAACAGCTGTGCCCAGCCCGTCGTCCTCTGAGCTTTCGGCCATCATCCAGACTGCCGTTGAGGACCGCAACGGCACTGCCCTGGACGTTCCCCCGGAGCCGCATCTCAGCGACGCGCAGTCGACGGCAGCCTACCGGGCGAAGCGCGAGAGGGACCTTCCGGTGGTGGCGAGGTCAAAGGCCGGCTTCAAGTCGATGGGTTTCTGGTACACGGACTTTTCGACGACGATCACGGTGGAGTCAATCGAGGTGGCCGGCTCAGAAGCCAGCGTCCATTTCAAGGAATTGACCGAGGAACACCAGGCCTCGGCAGCGAATGGACCAAGCAACGTCCCGTCCGGCTACTCGCTGCCGCAGACGGCACTTTTCCGGGCATCCGCGGATGGCTGGCAGCTCGACAGCATCACGGCGTCAGTACATGGGGGCGGCTTGCCGATGTCCGTCGTCGAGTAGCGGGAACGGGGCTGGATGCCCTGTAGCGGCTCGGGCCGCGATTAGTACCAGTACCGTCTTCCGGCAAGAGGGCGTCCGATTGCACCGAGCACCAAGAGGATGAGGCCGATAACAGCCACAATCCACCCAATAGTTATCAGGATTCCAATGTTGAAGATATAACCAAGGATTAGTAGAACAACTCCGAGTATGAGCATTTCAGTCCTTACCTTTCCAAATATTCCGACAAACCCTAAGTTGCAAGGGGGTTGCTTGCCCTCGTCTCATTCGTACCACACTGGGTTATCGAGTGGAACAGGAACCTTCAACAGATGTTCGTCCCAGCACCGTCCTTTTTTGGCGCATATCCTGAGCTCGATGAAGATGCCGTTTAAACCCGGAACATAGTTAACCCTGGGCGTGGCTAGAGAAGCGGACCTGCATGTCCGGCGACCAGTAGCAGACTGCCCTCTTCCCGGATCCAGACTTGGGTCATGGGCATGCGATTTTGCCTCCGGCCGGCCGTTGTGGACACATCGTCGATAGCGATGCAGGTCAAGACAGCTGTTGTACAGAAGATCGTGATCGTGGGCTGTTCGAGGGTTTGCGAGTGCCAATTGTTCTGACCGCCGATGTTTGATCGAACGTAGGTATCGCGGTCGAACCGCTCGCCTTGATGCGAGATCCAGCAAAACTTGGGGTGCAGCAGACGAATCAAAGATTCTCCGTCACGTCGCGCAAGGGCGTCGGCCCTTTCTACAGCAGCTTTGAGCACCTCGTCCTGAGTGAGCATTCATTGAGTGTGTCAGTCAATGGCTGGCGTTGGGAACTGACAGTGCCGAGAACTAATCAAGAAACGGTCGTCTTTCCTTGCCACTTATCGGGTTTTTGCCGTGCCACTTATCGAGTCGTCCGACGATGGTGCGGTTTCGACCTAGACTGCCGTGAACTCTTTTCCTGCCAAGGGGCAATACAGTTTGTGACTACCGATAGCGACTTGATTCGCCGCTCCAGCAAGGACCCGCAGGCCTTCGCTGCGCTTTATGACAAGTATTCGCGGGCGGTGTACCGCTACGCGGCTACCCGGGCAGGTGACTCAGTAGCTGAAGACGTCATGTCGCAAACGTTCTTGGTCGCCTATGAAAGCCGGGAGGCTTTTGATTACGAGTGGGATGATGCCAGGCCATGGCTATTCGGCATCGCGACCAATCTTCTCCGCCGGCATCACCGCACTGAAGCAAGGCGGCTAAGAGCCTTCGCGAAAGCTGCAGGCAGAGACAGCTACGAGGACGGTGCCGATCGTGTGGCTGAGCGGCTGGACGCAGCCGTGAAGTCTTCCAATCTGGCCGCAGCGATCAGGACGCTTTCGACAGCAGATCGGGAATGCTTGCTGCTCTATGCGTGGGCTGACCTGACTTACGAGGGCATAGCACTGGCAACCGGCGTTCCCGTTGGCACTGTCCGGTCACGGCTTAACAGGGCGCGGCGCATCATTCGAGGTGCCGCCGGCCTGCTGAACATGGATGAAGAGGAGATTGAGCATGGACGAGCTATCACTCCTGCGCGAAATGCGTGACAGGACTCCCATTGCCACCGATGCGGCTATCGACAGGGGTCGGACCAAGTTACTGCAAGGTATTGATCCCCACGCGGTAAAGCTTCAGAAGAACCCGCGTCGCCGCATGGCAATGAGGTGGGGGCTTGTTTCAGCGGCAACGGCTTTAGTCGCTGGCCTCCTGGTCAGTGGCGACGTCTTTGGGCCCGGCCCACTGCGGGGAGCAGCCACCGCGCAGGCCGCGGAGGTGCTCAACGCCGCTGCCGAGACAACCATCCAGACAGCAGACCTTGTACCGGGCCCTGGACAGTACTTGAAGATCCAAAGCACCAATATGTGGGGTAGTGCCGCGGTTACGGCAGATGGCAGCGAGTATGAGTGGCTGGACACTGAAAAGAGCGCCATGTACATCCCAGCCATCCGCGAGGAGGAGTGGGTCTGGGAAAGATCAGGAAGAATCCCCACAACGTTCTTTGATGAGGAATCGAAAGAATACGCCTCCAGTCTGGAACCTGCCGAAGCGTACGTGCTCCGGGGCAATAACGGAGGCTTCTACGGCACCCCACCTGAGCAGTCCAGCTTTCCATCGCAGGATGCCCTGGCCACCTTCCCACGCGATCCAAACGCCCTCCTGGCTGAAATCCAGCGGCAAACAAACGGCAAGGGCCAGTCCAAGGATGGCGAGGCGCTGGTGTTCATCGCCGACCTGCTCAGGACGGGCATAGTCCCTGCCGATCTCCGCGCTGCACTGTACAAGTCTGCAGCGCTCATCCCAGGGGTGACCGTCACCGACGAGCAAGCCACGCTCGATGGAAGAAAAGGCATCGCCATCGGGCGAGTGGAGACAGCTTCCAACCGCCGTCAAGACATCATCATCGACCCCAAGACAGGTCTGTTGATCGGCGAACGTGAAGTGCTGACCGAACCCCGGGGATCTATTCCTGCGGGAACAGCTACGACTTGGACCGCGATCGAAACGACCATTTCGGAGACCGCACCGTAACGCTCCGCCTGTTCCCTCATGGATGATGGCAGCGAGACCAGAGTAACGAGAGAAGAAGACCGGCACCGTGTGCCGGTCTTCTTTAACTTTTTCTGATTCGGTGAAACCTTTTGGGCATTGCCGGACACTAAAGGGCATGGGGAACAACACAGACAGCGAAGAGGGGTTGTGGCACCAGAGTCTTCTGGGCCATGGCGATGCCTTTGGCGCCTTGTATGACCTGCATCGGGACCGGGTCTTCCGCCATGCGCACCGGCTCTGCGGGAATCACCACGAGGCTGAAGACATCATGGCTGCCTCCTTTCTTGAGCTCTGGCGGCGGCGAAAGCAGGTCCGGGTCGTGGAAGGATCGGTCCTTCCGTGGTTGCTGGTCACGACGACGAACATGTCACGTAACAGCGCCCGGACAGCGTTGCGCTACCAACGCCTCCTGAAAGCCCTTCCCCGCAGCGGCGACCTGACGGACCCAACGTCAGATTCTTACCGCTCTTACCAGGACAACCTTGACCATGACCTTGCCCACGCTCTTGCGACACTGACGCCCGAGGATCTGCACCTGGTCACGCTGGTCGTTTTCGAGGAGTACACCATCGTTGCCGCCGCCACTGTCCTGCATCTGACCCCTGCTGCAGCGAAATCAAGGATGCACCGAGCCCGTCAGCGGCTCAGAGCAGCCCTCAACGGTGATGCATCAACAAACACGCCCACGGCTCCAACCCCGGTCTTGGAAGGAGAACGGCCATGAAGCAGCTCCACGTCGACGATCACTTCAGTGACGCCCTGCGGGCGGAACTCGTCTCCCAGGTCAAGAAGGAAACGCTGTCTGCTAAGCGGAGGCGCACCAGGGTGTGGCTTGGTACCGGCGCTCTGGCCGGTGCGGGACTGCTTGGCATTGGAGCGGCGGCAGCGGGACTCTTCTTCATCCCTGGAAGCGAGAAAGTGACCCCCTTGGCTTCACCTGTGACCACAACCTACGCCGGCACAGCAACCGTTGAGCTGGGCACTCCGCCCGAGGGAACCACGGGGATTCAAATGGAACTTAGGTGCCTGACCCCTGGCCGGTTTGAGTTTCCCGACGGTGCCTCGAGCAGCTGCTCAGATGTGGATGCCGCAAGCGACCGGATGGGCTGGAGCGGCTACACCATTGCACTCACTCCTGGCCAGGACAGCATCACGATCAAGGCCGACCCCGAGGCCCGCTGGCAGCTCACCGCCGAGTATGTGAAGCAGGAACGAACACCCCTGGGCATCAATGCGAAGGGCGAAACCTACGGCGTCGAAAGCCAGGAGAACGGAACCCCCGACTTGATCGCTGTGATGGCCACGAACGGGCAATCCGGTTACGCCTACGCCAGCGACCTATACGACGGCCCCATGCCGACCAGCCCTGAAGACGCCCTCAAGAACTTCAACACCCCTCGCCCTCCGCGCGAGATCCCCGTCTTCAGAAGCGATGGAGAAACCCAAATCGGCGTCTTCATGGCCTCCGGCTCCGGCGGGGGAATACCCTCCTACCCAACGCGAAGCGCCCCGCCCGGATGAACCGATTAGTCGCTCGGTCAGCATCCACCTTTGAGGGAGCACAATGAAACCCGTTCGGTTATGGCGATGCCTGATCCTGCCCCTTTTTCTCACCATGCTGCTGACATCGTGCGGCAACAAGTTGGCGGTCGATCCGGTAATTACTGAGCCCACGACGAAGGCCACTAGCTCGATTCCCGCTTCTACCAGTAGCCCCGTTCCAAGTGGTGGACCCTTTGCGTGCGTGGACTGGGTCCGGTTTGCGACCCCTCAGGACCAATACGACAAAGCCGGCCTGGTGCTCATCGGAAAGTCTGTAAGACGGGCAGGAGGGACCACGATTTATGGTCAGGAGGCCACCACCCACCTTGTGGAAGTCGAGCAGTTACTCAAAGGGAATCCCGGACACGGGAACATGCGCATCACCTCCATGCCCCCGACCTGCACTGCAGGAGGGTCCTACCCGGATGGCGACCCACTGGACACTGCTGAAAGAGTCATCATTTTTGCCACCAAGCAGGGCGACGAATGGTTCACCATGACCCCCGCACAGGGAGTGCTGTCTTTCCCCCAGGGCTCAGAACTTCCCTTTCACTGAATCAGCCCATACGTATTGGACTACCGATAAATCCCGCGCCACCCCCTAAGGCCTGAACTCAACGGCCCGGAGCCGCGATTTTCGCACCAGACAGACGAAAATAAGGAGCCTTATCTATCAAAGAATTAGTCCAGAATCTATTCTGTGTTTATGGGTATGTTTAGCGCCCATCAGGCCACCGGCACACCCCGGGAAGCCCATCCCGATCCGGGGGCCGTCTCTATAAGGAGGCGTCGATGTCAACTCCCGATCTGCCGACTCGCGGGCCAGCAAGGCCCGGTCCGTATATTGTGGCCGGAATCCTGCTAGCCATCTCCGTTCTGGTTCCCTTGTTCGTCCCGGCGTACGCAATGGATAAGCCACGGCTGGCCGGTATGCCGTTCTTCTACTGGTACCAAATGCTCTGGGTCCCGATCACCGCAGGCCTGGTCGGGGTCTCCTACTGGCTGGTTACCAAGGAGGACCGCCGCCGCCGCGCGGCCGTCCGGGGCACACGCTCCGAGGCGCAGGAACAAGCCGAGGAGCAGGAACAATGAACGCGCTCGCCGTACCGGTAGAGACCACAGGCGATCGTCCCGTCAACGGCATCGCACTCGCCATCGTCGTCGCTCTCTTTATTCTCGTGGCGGTTTTGGGTTTCTTCGCTGCACGGTGGCGTGCGGACAGAGAGACCGGTTTGCACAGCCTCGATGAATGGGGGCTGGGTGGCCGTGGTTTTGGAACGTGGGTGACGTGGTTCCTCCTCGGTGGCGACCTCTACACGGCCTACACGTTCGTGGCAGTCCCGGCGGCAATGTGGGCAACGGGAGCAGTGAGCGGCTTCTTCGCGGTGCCATATACGATCGTGCTTTACCCGATCGTATTCCTGCTGATGAGCCGGCTGTGGTCGGTCTCGCACCGGCACGGGTTCGTAACGCCGGCGGACTTCGTTGGCGGGCGCTATGGCAGCAGGGCACTGACCGTTGCCGTGGCACTTACCGGCATTGTCGCGACCATGCCGTACATCGCGCTGCAATTGGTTGGCATCAAAGCCGTGCTCACGGTGCTAGGCCTCGGCAGCGCCGAGAATGCACTGTTGACAGACTTGCCGCTGATCATCGCTTTCGTGGTCCTGGCCGCCTACACGTACACCTCGGGCCTGCGGGCACCGGCGCTTATCGCCGTCGTGAAGGATCTTTTGATCTATCTGGCCGTCATCGTCGCGGTGATCTATATGCCGATCAAGTTCGGGGGCTGGGACAACATCTTTGGCGCCGCCCAGACGAAACTCGACGCCGTTAGTCCCGCTACAGGCAAACCGGCCGGCATCTTTATCCCAGGCGCTGCTAGCTACTCGGCGTATTGGACACTCGCTCTTGGCTCGGCGATGGCGCTGTTCATGTACCCGCACTCGGTGACGGGGGTCCTGGCGACCAAGAGCAGGAACACGATCCGCAAGAATGCGGCAGTGCTGCCCTTGTACTCGCTGATGCTGGGATTCCTTGCCCTCCTGGGCTACGCAGCCATCGCTGCTGGCACCAAGCCCGTTGACCTCAACGGTGCCATAAATCCGCAACTGGTGGTTCCGCAGTTGTTCTTGGACAACTTCCCCGCATGGTTTGCAGGGATCGCCTTGGCCGCCATCGCGATCGGTGCCCTGGTTCCAGCAGCCATCATGTCGATCGCAGCTGCCAACTTGTTTACCCGCAACATCTACCGCGACCTCATAAAGCCCGACGCCGACCCGCGGCAGGAAGCGAGGGTCTCCAAGATCGCGTCGCTCGTGGTGAAGTTCGGAGCACTGATCTTCGTCATCGCGATGGACCAGTCTGCCGCAATCAACATGCAGCTTCTCGGCGGTATCTGGATCCTGCAGACATTCCCGGCGATCGTGGCAGGACTCTACACCCGCTGGTTCCATCGCTGGGCGCTCTTCGGAGGCTGGGTAGCCGGAATCATCTACGGAACCGTTGCAGCTTACAACGTGGTGAATCCGGCGACAAAGGCCAATTTCGGTGGCTCCATCGCCGCCATCCCCGGCACCAACGTGCAGGTCTACATCGCCGTAGTGGCCTTCGCGATCAACCTGATAGTTGCCGTTATCCTGTCGCTGCTCTTCCGTGCGATGAAGCTCCCCGATGGAAAGGACATTACGCGAAACTCCGACTACGGAGCGGACGAGAACGACCCCAAAGTCGCCAAGCTCCAGCGCGAATACCCGCTCAGCTAAGGTTCCGCATAATGAGACGTTTTTGCTCGTATAATGGACACATCCTTTAGCCTGGACTGTATGGATGACAGTCTGATAACCCAAGAGGACCTTCTGCCCTTTGTTGATGCCGCCTGGCTTACGGCGCACCGAAGCAACGTTGTTACCGCTGATGTTCGGTGGTACCTCGACGGCGCGTCGGGCCGTGCAGCCTACGACGGCGGGCACCTTCCGGATGCGGTGTTTGTGGACCTGGATTCATGGCTGTCTGGGAGTTCGGGACCACACGGGCTGAACCCGCTTCCCGACTATGAGGTGTTCGCACAGGGAATGTCCTCCTTGGGAATAGGTGACGACACGACCGTCGTCGCCTATGACGACGCCGGAGGAGTCATCGCCGCGCGGCTCGTGTGGATGCTGCGTGCGCTCGGGCACCGGGCGGCGTTGCTCGACGGCGGGATTGCCGCGTGGACGGGACCGCTGGAGACGAAGCCCGTGACGCCGACGCCCGCGACCTTCACGCCGTCTCCGTGGCCGGAGGAGCATCTCGCCCAGCTTGGGGACATCACGGCAGGGGTTGCCGGGATCATCGTCGACGCCCGCAATGCCGACCGCTTCGACGGAAGCCTCCAACTGCCCACCGACCCCCAAGCCGGACACATCCCCGGCGCAGTGAACGTCCCGTGCCGTGGAAACCTCGCCCCTGATGGACGCCTGCGCCCGATCGCCGAGGTCCGACGAGCGTTTGCGAAGGTTGGGATCGAAGATGCGAGCGCCGTCGTCTCTTACTGTGGATCGGGCGTCACGGCCTGCCACAACCTTCTCGCCCTGGAGCATGCAGGACTCGGCCGCGGCCGTCTCTACGCAGGCGGTTGGTCAGAGTACGGAGCCGAGCCTCACCGCCGAGCCGAGCTTGGCTGACAACGGACCTACGCCTTCCAGCCTCCGTGGGAATCGCTGGTGGCTTGCGTAGCATTGGGGCTCAACAACTATTGGGGGTAGTAGTGAATTTGAGTCCAGCCTTCGGAATCCTCGGGATCCTTTACGCGGTCTTCGTGATCGCGGTGTCCGTCATGGCCGTGTACGCCCTGGTCTTGGCCATCATCTTCTTACGGCTGAGGATCGCTGAGTTGAAGAGGGCAGCACGGGCCGAGGACAGCTGACGCCGCTGCGCAATTGCGGAATACGGGTGTTCCGGAGTGCCCGCCCTGATCGACCAATACCATTCGCGCGGGTACGCGCAGCCCTGGCCGTCGTTTCTTCTGTCACAAATCCGAGGGCTGTCCGGTCTTAGTCAGTAACGAGACCGGAGGACTTGCTGCGCCAACGAAATCCAAGATGAGATACCGGCGCGCGCCTCAAGGAATCTTAACTTCAGATATCCCGAGTGAATGGAATGTAGTGATGAAGCCTCAGGAACTGCTCGTGTCGACGTCGGTGCTCGTCATTGGCACGGGAGGCGCCGGACTCCGCGCCGCCATCGAGTTGGCCGAGTTGGGTGTGGATGTGCTCGCTGTCGGCAAAAGGCCCAGAAGCGACGCCCACACTTCGCTCGCGGCGGGAGGCATCAACGCCGCTCTCGGCACGATGGATGCGGATGACAGTTGGCAGCAGCATGCCGCAGACACAATCCTGGAGAGCTACGATCTTGCGAACCCTGAGATCGTGGAGATTGTCACCAAGGGTGCCGCGCAGGGAATCAGCGACCTGGAACGTTACGGCATGCCGTTCGCCCGCGAGGAAGACGGGCGGATCAGCCAGCGTTTCTTCGGCGCTCATACGTTCCGCCGGACAGCTTTCAGTGGCGACTACACAGGGCTCGAAATTCAGCGCACGCTTGTGAGTCGCGCCGCGGAGCTCGACATTCCAATATTGGACGATGTTTACATCACGCGCATCCTCGTCACCGAGGGCCGAGTCTTCGGTGCCTACGGCTTCCGGCTCTCGGACGGGACGCGCTACCGGATCCATGCCGACGCCGTGGTGCTCGCTGCCGGAGGGCATACCCGCATCTGGCGACGCACGTCCAGCCGGCGGGACGAGAACACTGGTGATTCCTTCCGCCTGGCAGTGCTCGCAGGCGGCCGCATCCGCGACCCCGAGCTGGTCCAGTTCCATCCCTCAGGCATTCTTGAGCCAGAGAACGCCGCAGGAACGCTCATTTCGGAAGCCGCGCGCGGCGAGGGCGGTATCCTCACCAATGCCCTCGGCGAACGATTCATGGCCAAATACGATCCAGAGCGCATGGAGCTCTCCACCAGAGATCGGGTGGCTTTGGCTTGTTATACAGAGATTCAAGACGGGCGCGGCACGGCCAATGGTGGCGTGTGGCTGGACGTTTCACATCTGCCTCGGGAGACGATCATGCGTCGCCTGCCGCGTGTTTATCAGACCATGCTCGAATTGCAGATGCTCGACATCACGACGACGCCCATGGAAATCGCACCGACAGCGCATTACTCCATGGGCGGCGTCTGGGTCCGTCCCGACGATCACAGCACGGATGTCGCGGGTCTCTACGCAATCGGGGAAGCCTCAAGCGGCCTGCATGGCGCCAACCGTTTGGGAGGCAACTCGCTGATCGAGCTCCTGGTCTTCGGCAGGATCGTCGGCAAAGCCGCCGCTGAGTATTCGGGATCCCTCACAGCACACGTCCGGTCAGCGAAAGCGGTGGATGAAGCCCGGCAAGAGATAGCTGAGCTGCTCAACGCCAAGGGACACGAGAACGTCCGCGTACTTCAGCGGGCCATCCGGGACACCATGACCGAGCATGCGGGTGTTGTGCGCAACGAAGAAGGTCTTAAGCAGGGCCTGGCGGAGCTCGACGACATTGAGGCCCGCATCATCGACGTGGGCGTGCATCCCGACATTGCCGGATATCAGGATCTTGCACACGCTTTCGACTTGAAGGCAGCCGCTCTTGCCGCCCGTGCGACGCTCGAAGCTGCCCGTGAACGCCGTGAAACACGAGGCTGTCATAACCGCAGCGACTATCCGGATCTTGATTCAAGCTTGCAGGTGAATCTCGTCTGGTCTCCTGCTCGTGGCATCGAGCACGAAGCCATCGCACCTGTATCGCAGGAGATTGCGAAGCACATGCGTCGACCGGTCACGACCGCTGACAAACTCGTCGAGTGAGTGGCGGGTAAGAATTGGAATACCAATTTACCGCCAGATTCGCCCGCCGTCGTAGGTCACCCAAGCTCAGGCTTCCACGGCCAGCGTCCAATCCTTCGAGCAGTAACATTGGGCGCATGGATGCCGACACGGGGTCAGCGGCCGAATTGGAAACGGCATCGACTATTTTCGCGGAAGTCCGTCCTCGATTGTTCGGGATCGCCTACCGCATGCTCGGAAGTGTCAGCGAGGCCGAAGACATCGTCCAGGAGACGTGGGTCCGATGGCAGACATGCGATCGCAGCCTGGTTCGGCATGCGCCGGCATTCCTGGCGACTACCGCCACCCGTCTCGCCATCAATGTCGGGCAGTCGGCACGTGTCCGTCGTGAGACGTATGTGGGTCCCTGGCTGCCCGAGCCGGTGGACACAAGCGCCGACCCCGAACTGGGCGCCTTGCGTGGTGAAGCGCTCGAGTTTGCGGTGTTGCTGATACTGGAAAAGTTGTCGCCAACCGAACGTGCAGCCTACGTGCTGCGGCAGGCATTCGACTACCCGTACGAGCAGATCGCCGAGGTCATCCAACAGACGGAAGGCAATGCCCGCCAGTTGGTCAGCCGCGCGCGCAAACACCTTGCAGAGGAGAAACGTGCTCAGGTGAGCGTGACCGAGCAACGGCAACTGCTGGAGGCATTCCTGGCCGCTGCGCGAACCGGCAACCTGGCCGCGCTGGAGGCGCTGTTCGCCGCCGACGTCGTCAGTTACTCCGACGGCGGTGGGAAGGTTCGGGCTTCGAAGTTCCCTGTTGTCGGACGGGAACGGGTCGCGAAGTACTACCAGGCGTTCGCGTCGCGTTTCTGGCTTGGTGTCGATACCCAGGCTTTCATGGCCAACGGCCGGCCCTCCGCACGCCTGGCCCGGGACGGGGTGGTGTTTGCGGTGGTGACCCTCACTGCGTCTGCCGACGGTATTGATCGGCTGTTGTGGACGATGAATCCAGACAAACTCTCCGGCGTGACGAGGGTTGGGGGCTGACTGTCACAGATTGATCCGGTATCCGGTCATAGCTGGTGGACGGAATGGCTCTACATTCCGCTACGCCAACATCGGAGGGAAAGATCATCATGAAGATCGTTGTAATCGGCGGCACTGGCCTGATCGGCAAGCAAGTTGTGGAGATCCTCAGCAGTCAGGGTCATGAGGCGAAAGCGGCGTCCCCCTCCACCGGGGTGGATTCGGTGACCGGCCATGGATTGGATGAGGCGATGGTGGGGGCGGACGTCGTTGTCGACTTGACGAACACGTCCGATTTCGACGAGAAGGTAGTCGTTCCCTTCTTCTCCACTTCATCCCGCAATCTTCTCGCTGCCGGGAAAAGGGCCGGCGTGCGGCATCATGTGGCTCTGTCGGTCGTTGGAACCGATCGTATCGACGTCGGCTACTTCGCCGGAAAAGCCGCGCAGGAGAAGGCTGTTAGAGATGGCGGAGTGCCGTACACCATTCTGCGGGCAACTCAATTCTTCGAGTTCATCCCGATCATCGCCAATGCAGGAATGCGCGACGGCTCCATTTATGCGACAAATTACCTGATGCAGCCGATGGCTGCTGCCGACGTTGCCCGCATCGTGGCGGAGACGGCCGTCTCGCCAGCGATCGACGGCGTCCTGGAAATGGCGGGTCCTGAGCGCGCAGGAATTAATGAATTCGTAGGCCGGGTTCTCGAGGCCCACAATGATCCCCGCCCAGTGGTTGTTGACACCCAGGCCGGCTACTTCGGCATACCGATCGAAGAGACGAGCATCGTTCCCGTGGGTGAATCCCGGATCGGGGACATCACCCTCAAAGAGTGGCTGAACGTGACGTCCTAGCACGGCCTGTCTTTGCTCAGCCTGTCACAGATTGTGTTGGTACCCGGTCATACCTGGTGGACGGATGTCACTGCATCCCTTCACGCCCACTTATCGGAAGGAAAGATCATGAAGATCGTAGTTATCGGCGGCACTGGCCTGATCGGCTCGAAGCTGGTCAGCAAGTTCCGCGAACATGGACACGAAGCAGTTGCCGCTTCCCCTGACTCAGGCGTGAACACGCTCACGGGCGAGGGCCTCGCGGATGTCTTGCAGGGAGCGGACACCGTAGTCGATGTGTCGAACTCGCCCTCGTTTGAAGATGCGGCTGTGCTCGATTTCTTTACAACCTCCACCCGCAACCAGCTCGCTGCGGAGAAGGAGTCCGGTGTCGGGCACCATGTCGCGCTTTCGGTCGTGGGCACCGAGCGACTGTTGGAGAGCGGCTACTTCCGGGCGAAAATCGCTCAGGAAAAGCTCATCAAGGAATCGGGCGTCCCCTATTCGATTGTTCATGCGACGCAGTTCTTCGAGTTCGTCAAGAGCATCGCCCAGGCCGCGACCGAGGGAAACATTGTTCGTCTGTCGCCCGCCCGGATCCAGCCAATGGCCGCGGAGGACGTGGCCACCGCAGTTGCACGCACCGCCGTCGGAAGTCCACAAAACGCCACCGTTGAGGTCGCCGGTCCCGAGCAGTTCGGTCTCGACGAGCTCATCCGCAAGGGCCTCAGCTTCCGTGGCGACCCCCGCGAGGTTGTCACTGACCCCAGCGCGCGCTACTTCAACGCCATGCTCCAGAATGGCGAGCTGCTTCCCGGCACCGAGGCGACCATTTATGACACCCGCTTTGAGGAGTGGCTGAGCCAGCAGTAGCCGGACCGTGTGCGGGGTGTCCTTTACAGAGGACCGTTGAAAAGGGCGCTCCGCTCCCGGCTTTTCGATTAAAAATGTACTCAAAATGGCCCCTGTGGAGGAGACCCCTTACTCAGCGTCAGCAGGCTATTGACCGAGTATTTGGGCAGGTCTAGCGTTGCGAATGGCAGTGGGACTATCCCCCGCCGTTCCCATTGGAGGTCCATTATGGCCGTTGCAGTAATCATGGATTTCACCGAAGGCACCCTTGAGGATTATGACAAAGTGGTGCAGCGACTAGGACTCGCTCCCGGCGGACCCGGGGCCCCGGGCGGGCTCTTCCATTGGGCATCAGGGACCGACAACGGTGCCCGGATCGTGGATGTGTGGCGGACCCGCGAGCAGGCCGATTCCTTCTACCAAGAGAAGCTCGGCCCGGTTACAGCCGAACTCGGAATTGCGCAGCCGGAGATCAGCTATTTCGATGTCCACAATTTCCAGACCGCAGGACCTGAGGCCTGACAGCCCTCGCAGGACGCAGACGACGACGGCGCCCTCCGGCAACCGGAGGGCGCCGTTGTTGTCCGCCCGGAAGGGCAGTGCCTGATCACCCCGGAGCGCGCAGCCAGCACCACTTTGAACATTTGTTCATATTTTCTCTTGAACAGATGTTCAAGATCCTCTAATCTACAAGTATGACCCAAGCCACATTCTCCGATTCCGCATCCACGCTTTTCATCAACGGCTCGTGGGAGCCGGCTGCGTCCGGTGCGGTCCGCCAAATCCACAACCCGGCCGACGGCGAACTGGTCGCCACGGTGTCCGAGGCTGGCCGCGAAGATGCCGAGCGCGCCATTTCTGCCGCTCGTGCAGCCTTCGACTCCGGCGTCTGGTCCTCCGTCCCGGCGCCCGATCGCGGCGCGTTCCTGCTGAAGGTCGCCGCTGAACTGCGCGAACGCCGGGAAAAGTTCGCCCGGGCCGAATCGCTGGACACCGGCAAGCGGATCATCGAAAGCCGCATCGACATCGACGACATCGCTGCCTGCTTCGAATACTTCGGAAGGCTCGCCGGGCAGTCGGCGGGCCGGGTAGTCGACGCCGGGGACAACGCCGTCGTCAGCAAAGTTGTCTACGAGCCCGTTGGCGTCTGCGGGTTGATTACGCCGTGGAACTACCCGCTGCTGCAGGCTGCATGGAAGATCGCTCCCGCCCTGGCCGCTGGCTGCACCTTCGTCCTCAAGCCCGCCGAGCTGACCCCGTCCACGGCAATCCTGGCCATGCAGTTGCTCAAGGACCTTGGCCTGCCGGACGGCGTCGCCAACCTCGTGACGGGCCCGGGCGCCAAAGCGGGCGCACCCCTTTCGGAGCACCCTGACATTGATTTGGTCTCCTTTACGGGTGGCCTGGAAACCGGCAAGCGCATTGCCGCGGCCGCCGCTGGCACGGTCAAAAAGGTGGCGCTGGAGCTCGGCGGCAAGAACCCCAACGTCGTGTTTGCGGACGCTGACTTCGACGCCGCCGTCGACAATGCGTTGAACGGCGCCTTTGTGCACTCGGGTCAGGTCTGCTCCGCCGGGGCGCGGCTGGTGGTGGAGGAATCCATCGCCGAACGCTTCGTCGACGAGCTGGTCCGCAGGGCACAGGACATCTGCCTCGGCGGCCCGTTCGATGAGTCCGCCGAAACCGGACCGCTGATTTCCGCAGCCCACCGCGAGAAGGTGGATGCCTACGTCCAGCGTGGCGTGGCGGAGGGCGCACGCCTACGCTGTGGCGGCGCGGCGCCTGAAGGGGAGAAGTACGACGCCGGTTTCTACTACCAGCCGACTATCCTGGACCGCATCCAACGGGGAATGTCGGTTGTCATCGACGAAGCCTTCGGCCCTGTAGTAACTGTGGAAACCTTCCGCACGGAAGACGAAGCCGTCGCCACTGCGAACGACACCATCTACGGACTGGCGGGCGCCGTCTGGACGCAGGATGCAGGCAAGGCACAGCGGGTAGCAGGCCGGTTGCGGCACGGCACCGTTTGGATCAACGACTACCACCCCTACCTTCCGCAGGCCGAATGGGGCGGCTTTGGCCAGTCCGGCGTCGGCCGCGAGCTCGGTCCCACTGGACTCGCTGAATACCAGGAAGCCAAGCACATCTACCAGAACACCAACCCGCAGGTAACCGGCTGGTTCGCTGAGCGCAGCAAGGAGAAATAGATGCACACCGACAACATCGAGAACCTCAATGACCGAGGGTTCGACTACGTGGTCATCGGCGGCGGCTCTGCCGGTGCCGCTGTAGCGGCCCGTCTGAGCGAGGATCCTTCCGTTACCGTGGCGCTGGTTGAAGCCGGTCCGGATGACCGCGGCCTCCCCGAGATCCTGCAGCTTGACCGTTGGATGGAACTGCTGGAGTCGGGGTACGACTGGGACTACCCGGTGGAACCGCAGGAGAACGGCAACTCCTTCATGCGCCACGCCCGCGCCAAGGTCATGGGTGGCTGCTCCAGCCACAACTCCTGCATCGCTTTTTGGGCTCCTCGCGAAGACCTGGACGAGTGGGAGTCAAAGTACGGCGCCACCGGCTGGAACGCTGCTGCCGCCTGGCCGTTGTACCAACGCCTCGAAACCAACGAGGACGCAGGCCCGGATGCTCCCCACCATGGCGACTCGGGGCCAGTGCACCTGATGAACGTGCCACCGACGGATCCCACCGGCGTCGCGCTCCTTGACGCCTGCGAGCAGGCCGGCATCCCCCGGGCAAAGTTCAATGACGGCAGCACTGTGATCAACGGGGCCAACTTTTTCCAGATCAATCGCCGTTCGGACGGCACGCGTTCCTCCAGCTCGGTCTCCTACATCCACCCCATCATCGAACGTGAAAACTTCACACTGCTGACTGGCCTGCGTGCCCGCCAGTTGGTGTTCGACGCAGACAAGCGCTGCACCGGTGTGGACGTCGTTGACTCAGCTTTCGGCCGGACCCACCGTCTCACAGCGCAGCGCGAAGTCATCCTGTCCACCGGCGCCATCGACTCCCCCAAGCTCCTCATGCTCTCCGGCATCGGCCCGGCCGCGCATCTCGCCGCACACGGCATCGAGGTGGTGGTCGACTCCCCCGGCGTCGGCGAGCACCTGCAGGACCACCCGGAAGGCGTGGTGCAGTTCGAGGCCAAGCAGCCGATGGTGCAGACCTCCACCCAGTGGTGGGAGATCGGCATCTTCACCCCCACTGAAGAGGGTTTGGATCGCCCGGACCTGATGATGCATTACGGCTCTGTCCCGTTCGACATGAACACCCTGCGGTACGGCTACCCCACCACGGAGAATGGCTTCAGCCTCACCCCGAACGTCACCCACGCCCGTTCCCGCGGGACAGTCCGGCTGCGCAGCCGGGACTTCCGCGACAAGCCCATGGTCGACCCCCGTTACTTCACGGATCCGGAGGGCCACGACATGCGCGTCATGGTAGCCGGCATCCGCAAAGCGCGGGAAATCGCCGCGCAGCCGGCCATGGCTGAATGGGCCGGCCGGGAGCTCTCCCCCGGTATCGAGGCACAGACGGACGAGGAACTGCAGGATTACATCCGCAAAACCCACAACACGGTCTACCACCCCGTCGGCACTGTCCGGATGGGTCCCGTGGACGATGACATGTCACCCCTGGATCCCGAGTTGCGGGTCAAGGGCGTTATGGGCCTGCGCGTTGCCGATGCCTCCGTCATGCCGGAACACGTCACCGTCAACCCCAACATCACGGTCATGATGATTGGCGAGCGGTGCGCGGACCTCATCAAGGCAAGCCGGACGGATGAAACCACGACGGCGGAGGCGGACTTCAGCTTGACCCCTGCCTGAGCAGGTGATTGCCACTGAAACACCGGTGGATGGCGCACCCAGCGCCCCCACCGGCGTTTCAGCGCACACGTTTCCGGCCCGCGAGCGCAAAGCCGGAGAAGGACGCCCGCATTATTCTTGAACATTTGTTCATAGACAAGTCTTGAACGCCTGTTCAATCTGAACTAACCTCTTCTTATGACCCACGCCACACCTATTCGGTTGCGGCTTGGCGGGCGTGGCCTGGGCCTTCGACCACATGGAAGGCCCAGCCGGCCCCGTTACAACAATGGGGAACAGCCGGAGTCACACAGTAGTGCCCGGCCTTTTGATTTCGACTGCGACCAATGGCGGCCGCAGGTCATCACCATTCGGTGCACGTCTGAGTTAGGAGTTCGAATGTCAGAACCCAGCAAATTAGGACCTAGCAAGAGCGATGCCAGTGGCATGGACGAGTTTGGCTACGCCCAGACCCTTGACCGCAGCATCGGCAAGTTCGCCAGCTTCGCCGCCGGCGTCAGTTACATCTCCATCCTCACCGGCGTTTTTCAACTCTTTTACTTCGGCTTTTCCACGGCCGGTCCGGCCTATGCGTGGTCTTGGCCAATCGTCTTCGTCGGTCAGCTGATGGTGGCCCTGTGCTTTGCGGAACTTGCTGGCCGCTACCCAGTGGCTGGATCGGTCTACAACTGGGCTAAACGACTCTCCACCGGAACGTGGGCCTGGCTGGCAGGCTGGTTACTCCTCATTTCCTCGATCATGGCTCTGGGTTCCGTTGCCTTGGCCCTTCAAATCACCTTGCCGCAGATCTGGAGTGGCTTCCAACTGGTGGGCGATGGAACAGGTCCTTACGACTTCGCCGTCAACGGCGTCATCCTTGCCAGCATCATGATCGGCATTTCCACACTCATCAACGCGTTCGGCGTGAAGCTCATGACCATGATCAACAGCGTGGGCGTGTTCGTGGAACTGGTTGCGGCCGTCCTGCTGATCGCGGCACTGATCTGGCACGCCGTCCGCGGACCGGAAGTCCTCCTGGACACTGCCGGATTCGGCGAAGGACATCCCCTGGGCTTCTTCGGGGTGTTCATGATTGCCGCCATGGCCTCCGGCTACGTCATGTACGGGTTCGATACCGCCAGTTCCCTGGGCGAGGAAACCAAGGACCCCAAGCGCACCGCTCCCAAGGCCATCCTGCGTGCCGTGACGGCGTCCTTCCTCTTGGGCGGACTGCTCCTCCTGGGCGGCATCCTGGCCGCGCCCGATCTTTCCGATCCCAAGCTTGGAGCTGCCGATGGCGGACTCCAGTACATCGTGCTTTCCGTGCTGGGCGGCCCCTTCGGCAAGGCCTTCCTGGTTTGCATCGTGGTGGCCGTCGTGGTCTGCACACTAGCGGTCCATGCAGCAGCTATCCGGATGATGTTCGCCATGGCCAGGGACAACAACCTTCCCTTCAGCCGCCAGCTCAGCAAAGTGCATCCCACCCGCAAAACCCCGACAGTGGCTGCAATCGTTATCGGTGTAGTTGCTGTGATTCCGTTGATCGTCAACATCTCCCAGCCAGCTATCTTCACCATCCTTTCCAGCATCAGCATCGTCCTGATCTACCTCTCCTACCTGCTGGTCACGGTGCCGATGCTGCGGCGCCGGTTCCTCAAGAAGTGGCCGCTGAAGGACGACGGTTCAGAACCAGGATTCAGTCTCGGTAAATGGGGGCTGCCCGTGAACATCCTGGCGGTACTCTGGGGCGGCGCGATGACGCTGAACCTGATCTGGCCCCGGCCGGAGATTTACAACTCAGTACCGCCCTTCGAGTGGTACCTGCAGTGGGGCGGCGTCATGTTCGTTGCTGCCGTAGTCATCGGCGGAACGCTCCTCTACCGCCTCCGTATCAGGCACCGGACAGGGGTCCTGGCCGAGCACGCCGCTGCGGCCCCCTCCCCGGAGCCAGCCTCGCCGGGGTTAGCGTCCCGTGAACCCGCAGCCCCTGAGCAAGCCGCATCGGAGCCTGTCCACGTCCTAACCCAAAGTTCCTAGCCGCTACTTCGGAGTCACACCAACGAGAGCATCTCTTCGCCAGCGTTCCATGGGCCAAGAGATGCTCTCGTTTTCGGCTTAAACGAACGCTGACTTTCCCGTTACCGCCCTGGCCACGATCATGGAGTTGATCTCGTAGCTGCCCTCATAGGTGTACAGGATTTCGGCGTCGCCGAAGAGCTTGCCCATCTCGTAATCCGTGGTGATGCCGTTTCCGCCCATCAAGGATCGGCCCATGGCCACGGACGAGCGCGCCAAACGGGTTGTGGTCGCCTTGCACATTGCGGCCTGCACCATTTCCAGCTTCCCGGCCTGCTGGATGCGCGCGAGTTCCACCATCAAGGACAGTGAGGCGTTGGCGTTGCCCAGGATGTCAGCTAGTTGCTGTTGGATGAGCTGGAATCTGGCCAATTCCTTGCCAAACTGCTTGCGTTCCAAGGCGTAGGAGCGGGCAATATCGAAGGCCGCAAGCTGGATGCCGGCAGCCTGCCAACCCACCCAGGCCCGCGAATCCCGCAACAGGTCATTGGCCCGCGAGAACGCTGTGGCGCCGGGCAGCAGGTTATCCGCAGGAATCCGAACGTCGTCCAGTGTGATGTCCGCGTTCTGCATGATGCGGAGACCGATCTTGTTGGTGATCTTTGTGGCCGAGTAGCCTGCCCGGTCCGACTCCACAATGAACCCCTTGATCTGATGATCGGACACGTCGCGCGCCCACACCAAGGCGAAGTCGGCAATTGTGCCGGCCCCAATCCAGCGCTTGGCACCGTTGATGACCCATTCGTCGCCGTCGCGTCGCGCCGTCGTCGAGAGTCCTCCGGCGATGTCCGAACCGTGGTCCGGTTCCGTGAGCGCAAAGGCGCCCAAGTGGGTGAAGGCCTCCAGCCCCGGAAGCCATTTCCGCTTCTGTTCGGGAGAGCCGAGTTCATGGATCATGCCCACGATGAGTTCGTTGTGGATGCCGACCAGTGCGGAAAGCGACACGTCTGCCCGGGCAATCTCGGTGTACATGAGGCCCTTGAACAGCTTGGAGGAGCCGTCGGTCTGGAGCCCGCCGAGTCCATATTTGGCCATCTCGGCCAGGAGCCCGAACGGGAACTCTTCGCGGTTCCAGTATTCGATGCTGGCGGCACGGATCCGCGTTTGGAGGAACTCCCGCACGTCCGCGTACCGCTCACGCTCCCCCGCAGGAAGCAGGTCCACCACGTGCATCAGGTCCGCCTCCGGATAAGGAGGCAGGATTTTCTGTATCGGTTCGCCGCTGGTAACGGTGCCGGCAGCTGCTTTTTCGTCGAGCATTTGACCCCTTCGTCATGTCCAACGCAGGCTCTTCCAAACCCTTGGATGTCCTAGTATATTGCAAGGTGATGTGGACCACTAGGCGGGATGCTCCGGCGACGGCGCCGAGGCACGATCCCCCCAGCGAAAGGCGGACTATGACAGTCACAGAAGACTTCCGTGCGGCGCGGGACCGGCTGCTGGAACTGCGCGAGGACTACAAGCAGGCGCACAGCGAATTCGAATGGCCACATTTTGACGAGTTCAACTTCGCCCTGGATTGGTTCGACCAGATCGCTGCCGATCCGGAACGGGGAAACAAGCCCGCACTGGTCATCGTTGAGCAGGACGGCAGTTCCACCCGGCGCACGTTTGCGGACCTTTCACAGCGTTCCTCCCAACTTGCCAACTGGCTGCGCAACGAGGGCGTCAAGCGCGGGGACCACATGATCATCATGCTCGGCAACCAGGTGGAGCTCTGGGAGCTCATGCTGGCTGGCATCAAACTGGGCATCGTCATGATCCCTACCACCACCCTTATGGGTGCCCGGGATCTGCAGGACCGCGTGGAACGCGGCGGTGCCAACTGGGTGGCCGCGGGTAGCGCCAACATCGGGAAGTTCACCGCTGTGGAGGGCGATTACACGCTGATCGAGATCGGCGGGGAACGCACCAACGCGGAAGCTAAACATTATGGAGATTCCTTCTCCGCACCGCAGGAGTTCAAGCCTGACGCCCCCACCAAAGCGGACGAGACGATGCTGCTCTACTTCACGTCCGGCACCACCTCGCGCGCCAAGCTCGTGGAGCACACCCACACGTCCTACCCCGTGGGCCACCTGTCCACGATGTACTGGATCGGCCTTGAACCCGGCGATGTCCACCTCAACGTCGCCTCTCCCGGCTGGGCCAAGCACGCCTGGTCCAACGTTTTCACCCCTTGGATCGCCGAGGCCTGCGTCTTCATCTACAACTACGAACGCTTCAATGCGGCCGCCCTCATGGACCAAATGGGCCGCGAAGGAGTCACAAGTTTCTGTGCACCCCCCACTGTCTGGCGCATGCTCATCCAGGCGGACCTCACACAGTTGACCTTGCCGCCGCAGAAAGTGGTGTCCGCCGGCGAACCGCTGAACGCCGAGGTCATCGGCCAGGTGGAGGAAGCGTGGGGCGTGACCATCCGCGACGGTTTCGGCCAGACCGAATCCACCGTCCAGATCGCAAACACCCCCGCGCAGCCGGTGAAGATCGGTTCCATGGGCAGGCCGCTGCCTGGTTACGACGTCGTCTTGGTCGATCCCCTCACCGGGAAGGAATCCGACGACGGCGAACTCTGCCTGCGCTTGGACCCCCGCCCAGTGGGGCTCATGAAGAGCTACTTCGGCGACGAAGCGAAAACAGCAGAAGCGTTCCGCGACGGTTACTACCACACCGGAGACATGGCCAGCCGGGACGCCGAAGGGGTCATCACTTATGTGGGCCGGGACGACGACGTCTTCAAATCCTCCGACTACCGGTTGTCGCCTTTCGAACTCGAAAGCGTACTCATCGAACACCCCGCAGTGGCGGAGGCCGCCGTCGTGCCTTCACCGGATCCCGTGAAACTGTCGGTGCCGAAGGCGTTTGTAGTGCTCGCCGCCGGCTACGAACCCGGACCCGCTGTTGCGGAGGACATCCTGCGGTACTGCCGCGAGCATCTGGCGCCCTTCAAACGGATCCGGCGACTCGAATTCGGCGAACTGCCAAAGACCATTTCGGGCAAGATCAGGCGTGTGGAACTACGCGGCACAGAAGTGGCCCGCCACGGTAGCGGACCCCTGCCGGCGGGTCTCGGCCTGGAGTACACCGAGGAAGAGTTCCCGAATCTGAAAGACTAGCCACCCGAGCAACGAAGGAGGCCCATGGGCACCCCACTCCCCCGCGACCCCATCGCCGACGCCCAACGCAACTGGGAACGGCATGGTTGGGGCGATGTTGCCGCGCCCATGGCTGCCATTACCGCGATCATGCGCACACAGCAGATCCTGCTTGCGCGCATCGAAACCGTCCTCAAACCGTTCGGACTGACCTTCGCACGCTACGAACTCCTCGCGCTGCTGAGTTTCGCCCGCAGCGGCGCACTCCCCATGAACAAGGCAAGTGCGCTCCTGCAGGTACACCCCACCTCGGTGACCAACGCCGTCGACCGTTTGGAAAAAGCCGGCCTGGTGGCCCGTTCCCCGCACCCAACCGACGGACGGACCACCCTGATCGAACTCACCGCCGAAGGCCGCACTCTCGCGAAGAAGGCGACGGCGGCCCTCAACTCCGAAGTTTTCGGTAAATCGGGCTTCGGAGACGACGACGTCGATCACCTTATCCGCGTCCTGGGCACCTTCCGCCGGGATGCCGGTGACTTCACGGAGGAGTGACTCACGGCGCTGGCGAGCGTATCCTAAAGTTCCATTGCCGCAGTTGGGGGTGGAGCCATGGCCAAGGACCCGGGACAACGCCGAAGAGGACAGCGCCGCAGCGCACTCCTGCGCGCTTTCCTCTTGGCTGTGCTGGGGTCCACCGCATGGATAATGTTGCTGGCCGGGCCTTCCTCGGCAGCGACGGACATTGGGCCTGTCATTCCTCCGCTGCCGGGCGGTACCACGGCGGTCACGCAGAACTCGGAGACTTCTCTAACACGGTCCGTCACGCCTGTGACCGGCACAGTGGACTCAGTGGTTTCCGCTCTGGAACCGCTCCCGGTGGTTCCCGAAGTTCCCGCACTACCTGCTGCTCCGGCAGTTCCCGCGCTACCCACCGCACCAGCGATCCCAAGTGTTCCCGCCGTTCCTGTACTCCCGTCGGTGGCCGTCCCCGAAATCCCGCTCGTCGGTCAAGTTCCCGAGGTACCGGGGCTACTTCCAGTGGAGGATGTCCCCGGCCTCCTGCCCGAAGTACCTGACATACTTCCAGTGCCCGCGCTTCCAGTGCCCGCGCTGCCTGGCTTACCCGACGTGCCGGAGTTGCCCGGGCTGCCCGGCCCGGTTCCAAACCCGCTGCCAAACCCCCTGCCGGGTTCGGTGCCAAACCAGCTACCAACCCCGCTCGACGTCGCCCCGCCTGCGGTGCCGACCCTCCGGGACGCCACTACCTCGCCCGCAGGCGCTCCCACGCTGCCCCTCGCCGTCGTACTCCAATCCACGCAAGCCGGGGCACCTCTGCTCGGAGGCATCAGCCTGCCCCTGCCCTTTTCAATGCATGATCCGGTGGGCATTCCGCCCGCGGCAATGCCCAGTCCCGTGAATCCCGTTCCGGACCCGCCGCTTCATCCAGCCTTGACGCCAAGCGCTGCGGGCTCATCAGGAGCCCGGGGCTCAAGCGCCTCGGCCCCCGGAGCATCCGACATTCCGGACGTCCTCTCACCGTTGCCCCCGCCTCGAGCTGGACCTGTCATGGACCCGCAACGAAGCGCAGCACCACAACCTTCGTACGATCCAAGGTCCCGACCTGACTGATGCGGTGGTTCCTGCTTTGGCAGGCACCACCACCTGCGACAACCGCCGCAGGCATATTCATCAGTCAGGAGGCACTCATGCTTCGCAAGATCCAGATTCCCGTCCGCAACCACGCAAGGGTATCCGCCAGCCGGGATATCGGCTTTTGGCCCGACTTCGTCGGCAACTGGCCGGACCCGATGCACGCGGAAAGGAGCCGGACAATCTGCTGAATGGGCCACATAGCCCAAGAAAATAACGACGCCGGCCGGATAGTCAGTCTGACTGCCCGGCCGGCGTCGTGCTGTCCGAAGTCATCATGGGCTGCTAGGGTGCGTTGCTGACACTTCAGGAGGAAACACGTGGGCTTTGCCGAAGAACTCAAGCACGAGTGCAGTAACGATTGGGACGCCGCCATCAATCATCCGTTCGTGGACCAGTTGCTCAGCGGGAGTCTTTCCGATGACGACCTGCGACGCTACCTCGTGCAGGATTACCAGTTCTGCGACGCTTTCACAGCACTCCTCGGGCAAGCAGTGGCTTCAGCTCCAGCACTGCGTTCCCGTCTGGTGTTCGCGCGCGTCCTGGGCGCATTCGCCTCGGACGAGAACACGTACTTCCAGGATTGCTTCAACGAACTGGACGTTCCGGAGGCTGATCGAAGCGCACCGGCACTGGGAATCGTGACGCGCGACTTCGACGCCCTCATGCGCAGCGCCCTGGCTACCCGTTCCTACCCGGACGTCCTGGCTGTCCTCCTTGTTGCCGAATGGCTGTACGGGGACTGGGCCGCGCGAGCCGGGGATCCTGCGGCATGGCCCACCGCACCGAAACATTCGGAGTGGATCCGCCTGCACAACAATCCCGAGTACAACGCCTGGGTGACATGGCTACGCGACGAGTTCAACGCCGTCGAACCTGTGTCGCCGGAAGACCGCACCCGCGTCGCTAAGACGTTCGCCGAAGCAGTCCGGCTGGAGCGGGCGTTCTTCGATGCGGCCCTGGTTCCGTCAAACGTCGCCCCGTCAGACGTCCTGGCTTAGGGGTAATTCCACAGCAAGCGGCTCATCCTCAGCCTGCTCCGGGCATGGCTCAGGAAACTCCCCAAGCTGTGTCCAGTGCCAGCCTTCCAAGCAGTCGTCGTTATCGCAGAACCGCGCCGTCATCACGTCCCCCACCTCGTTGCCTGGCTATCCCTTCTTTAAGAGGGGACAACTAGCGGGTCGTGACGCAGAAAGGCTTAGTGAATACCGGAGGTAAACGCGAAGATGAGGGCTGAGCCCAAGGACAGCAGGCCGATGCCATAGCCAACAATCAGGGCACCGATGGCAAAGGGCCGTCCGCGTTCTCCACGTTGCTGGATCTGGTTGAGGGCCACGTGACCTGCGCCCACAACGAAGATTGCGATGACGGCCATCCCCGCGAAGAACAGACCAACAAGGGCCAGCACCGCCATCGCTGCCGCCACGATGGCCTGGCGGTTGATCGGTTGGGCGGATGCTTCCGTTTGGCCGGTTTGAACGATCTCCGTTGACATGTTCTCTCCCCATTTGTCGGTGCCAACGAGTCTATCCTCGCGCATCCCAAAACGTGGCCAATCAACTACCGGTGTTTGAACTCGGGCTGCCGCTTCTCGCTGAACGCGGCCATGCCTTCCTTCTGGTCCTCAGTGGCGAAAAGCGAGTGGAACACGCGCCGTTCGAAAAGCACGCCCTGTGCCAGACCCATTTCAAACGCGGCGTTGACGGCTTCCTTGGCCACCATGGCTGCGGGCTTGGACTTGGAAGCGATGACCTCGGCGGCTTTCACTGCCTCATCAATCACTTCGGCTGCGGGGACAATCCGGGAGACAAGTCCGGAGCGTTCAGCTTCCTCGGCGTCCATGAAACGGCCCGTAAGGACCATGTCCATCGCTTTGGCCTTGCCAACGGCACGTGTGAGCCGCTGGGAGCCGCCCATTCCCGGAATGACACCCAGGTTGATTTCCGGTTGGCCGAATTTGGCGTTGTCCCCGGCAATGATGAAGTCCGCCATCATCGCCAATTCGCAGCCCCCGCCCAGGGCAAAGCCGGAGACCGCGGCAATGACAGGGATGCGGAGTCGCGTGAGGTCCTCCCAGCGGCGGAACCAGTCGGCTGCATACATTTCCATGTAGCTCTTGGAGGACATCTCCTTGATGTCGGCGCCCGCCGCGAACGCCTTGGCGGATCCTGTGATGACCACCGCGCCGATGTCAGGATCGGTGTCCATCGCCGTCACCGCGTCCACAAGCTCGTTCATGAGTGCTGTGTTCAGCGCATTCAGCGCCTGCGGCCGGTTCAAGGTCACCAGACCAACGCGGCCCCGGCGTTCCACCAGGATGTTCCCGTACTGCTCCGTCATGCTCTCCCTCTCACCCAACGTCATGTACACAGAACTCTCACACAGACTTATCGCGAATGTCCGTGATGATGCCCGAGAAGTCACGTCCGGCGCCCTCGCCGGCGGCGTAGGCATCGTAGATCCGGGATGCCAACGGTCCCATTTCCGCTGCAACTCCTGTGCTTTCCAACGCGTTTACAGCCAGCCGAAGATCCTTGGCCATCAGCGCCCCGGCAAAGCCGGGCTGGTAGTCGCGGTTGGCCGGGCTTGTAGGCACGGGACCGGGAACAGGACAGTTGGTGGTCAGGGCCCAACACTGACCGGAAGCGTTGGAAGCGACATCAAACAAAGCCTGGTGCGTCAGTCCAAGTTTCTCCCCGAGCACGAAGGCTTCGGCGACAGCAATCATGGATACACCCAGGATCATGTTGTTGCAGACCTTGGCTGCTTGCCCGGCACCGTGATCCCCGCAGTGCACGATCCTCTTGCCCATGAGTTCCAGGATGGGTTTGACGGTCTCAAAGTCCTCCGGCAAAGCGCCCACCATAAAAGTCAGGGTGCCGGCCTCGGCACCCACAACGCCACCGGAAACCGGCGCATCCACGGAACGGTGTCCCGCTTCCAAGGCAATTACGGCGGCCTGCCGGGCCTCGTCGACATTGATCGTGGAGCAATCCAGGAACAACGTGTTCGGCGCGGCAACCGACAGCAGCCCGGGCCCGTCAACACCGCGGTACGCGTCCAGCACGTGCTTGCCGCTGGGCAACATGGTCAACACCACGGCCGCGCCGTCCACGGCTTCCTGCGCGGTGGCCGCCATGGGAATCCCGTGCTCCTTGGCTGCCTCAACGGCGGCCGGCACGGGGTCATAGCCGATCACGTCGTGCCCGGCTTTGATCAGGTTGGCCGCCATGGGTCCGCCCATATGGCCGAGTCCGAGGAAAGCGATCAGTCCCGTTGCCGATGCTGCGTTCTCTGTCATATCGTCTCCTTCAACTGGTTAACTGCGAGCCCCAGCTCCCGCTCACCGAGGGATGCAAAGTAGCCCTCGACGTCGGGCTCGCGCACCTCAGCCAGCGTGGCGGGCTTCCATTGCGGGTTCCGGTCCTTGTCCACTACCTGTGCGCGGATGCCTTCACGAAAATCGGGCCCGGCCAGGCAGCGCAATCCCACCCGGTACTCCTGGTCCAGCGCTTCCTCCAGCGACATCCCCCGCACGCGCCGCAAGGATGCCAAAGTGACCTTCACGGAAGTGGGCGACTTCCTCTCAATGGTGTCGGCCGCGGAAGCTGCCTCGGGCGAAGAATCCCCCAGCGAGCGCAAACTCCGTACGATCTCCTCCGCGTCATCCTGGGCAAAGGCGGCGTTGATCCACTCCTGCTGGGCGGCCAGGGGCGAGTCCGGCGCCGCTTGGGCAAAGCGCCCGACGGCGTCCTCCGCCGTCGAGCTTTCCAACGCTTCCGCCAGTGCGGGCAGGCTTTCGGACGGCACGAAGTGGTCCGCCAGGCCGAGGAACAGGGCATCTGTCCCCGTGAGGTGGGCGCCGGTCAGGGCCGCATGGGTTCCCGTCTCCCCGGGTGAGCGGGACAGCAAAAGGGTGCCGCCGACGTCGGGCACGAAACCAATGGTGGTCTCAGGCATGCCGGTGCGCGTCCGCTCAGTAACGATGCGCACCGAGCCGTGCGCCGAAACCCCGACGCCGCCGCCCAGCACCAACCCGTCCATGAAGGCAACATAGGGCTTGGGGTAACGGGCAATGAGCGAGTTCAGCCGGTACTCGTCGGCCCAGAACTCCGCCGTTTCCGTTCCGCCCTGCAACATGTCCTTGTAGATGGCCACGATGTCGCCGCCGGCGCACAGCCCACGGTCGCCGGCGCCGCGCACCAGGACGGTTACCACGGCGTCGTCGTCAGCCCAGGCAGTCAACTGCTGGAGCATGGCTTTCACCATTCCCGCGCTGAGGGCGTTGACTGCCTGGGGCCGGTTGAGCGTCATGATGCCAAGATGGCCGCGGCGCCGGAAAAGAACGTCTTCTGCGTCCAAAGCCCCCATCAGCTGCCTGCCGGCATGATGAAGCTGGCGCCCTGTCGAATGCCGGAGGGCCACCGCGACGTCACGGTCTTGGTCTTGGTGTAGAAGCGGAAGGCATCGGCGCCGTGCTGGTTGAGGTCGCCGAAGCCCGAGGCTTTCCAGCCGCCAAACGTGTAATACGCGATCGGCACGGGAATGGGGACATTGATGCCCACCATGCCCACTTCCACGCGGCTGGCGAAGTCGCGGGCGGAGTCTCCGTCGCGGGTGAAAATTGCGACGCCGTTGCCAAACTCGTGCTCGCTGCAGAGCCTGAGCGCTTCGTCATAGTCAGCCGCGCGCAGCACGCTGAGGACCGGGCCGAAGATCTCTTCCTTGTAGATCTTCATGTCCTTGGTGACGTTGTCGAAGAGCGTGGGCCCAACCCAGAAGCCGCCCTCATAGCCGTCCACAGTGAGCCCGCGGCCGTCGGTGACAAGGGTTGCGCCTTCGTCAACGCCGGACTGGATGTAGCCTTCGATCCGTTCCTTGGCGGAAGCAGCAACCACGGGACCAAAGTCAGCGTCCTTGTCCAGGCTGTGCCCAACCTTGAGGTCCTTGACGCGCTCGGTCAGCTTGGCCACCAGGGCATCCGCTGTTTCCTGGCCCACCGGGACTGCAACAGAGATCGCCATGCAACGTTCGCCCGCGGAGCCGTAGCCGGCACCAATCAGGGCGTCGGCAGCCATGTCCAGATCGGCGTCGGGCATGATCACCATGTGGTTCTTCGCCCCGCCGAAGCACTGGGCGCGCTTCCCGTGCGCCGCCGCCGTGGCGTAGATGTACTGGGCGATCGGCGTGGAGCCGACGAAGCCAATGGCCTTGACGCGCGGATCCTCAAGCAGTGCGTCAACGGCTTCCTTGTCACCGTTGATCACGTTGAAGACGCCGTTGGGAACGCCGGCTTCGCTGTACAACTCGGCGAGCCGCAGCGGAACAGAGGGATCCCGTTCGGAGGGCTTGAGGATGAAGGCGTTGCCGGCTGCGAGCGCTGGCCCAGACTTCCAGAGGGGGATCATGGCCGGGAAGTTGAACGGCGTAATGCCCGCAACCACGCCCAGCGGTTGGCGCAGGGAATGCACGTCAATGCCCTGCCCCGCGTTGTCCGAGAACTCACCCTTGAGCAGGTGCGGCGCCCCTGCGGAGAATTCGACTACCTCGATGCCGCGCTGGATGTCGCCCTTGGCGTCGGCAAACGTTTTGCCGTGTTCGGAGGACAGGAGCTTGGCGAGCTCGTCCATGTTCTCGTTGACCAGGTCCACGAACTTGAGCAGGATGCGTCCCCTGCGCTGTGGGTTCATTGCCGCCCATTCGAGCTGGCCCTTTTCGGCATTTGCAATCGCGTTGCGGACCTCGTCCGCGCTGGCCAGCGGAAGCCGCGCCTGCACTTCGCCCGTGCAGGGATCGTAGACATCGCTGAACCGACCGGACGTGCCGTCGATCCTCTGGCCGTCTACGTAGTGTGAAAGCTCGCGCACCATGGTGGAATGCTCCTTTGCATCGTGAATGACTGCCGTACGGCTGGTTCCAGTAGTCGGCAGGAACGCCTCAGCGACTGTGAGCCAGGTCATCTCTGAACCGAATATACTCGGACTTCCTACTAATTTCCAGAGGAGGTTTTTCCGGCCCTATTCAACACCGGGCACTAGCTAGTGAACCTCTTTGAGTCCCTTGTAAGCGTCCAGGGCATCCTGCCGGGTGGTCTTGAGATCCACGATTTCCTCCGGGTAATCCGGCGTGCCGAACTCCTGGATCCAGCGCGCTATGTACTTGCCGTGGGGATCGAATTTGATGCGTTGGGCTTCTGGATTGAAGATCCGGAAGAACGGCGAAGCGTCCGCCCCTGAGCCCGCCACCCATTGCCAGTTGGCAGGGTTTGAGGCCGGGTCAGCATCCACAAGGGTGTCCCAGAACCACTGTTCGCCGAGTTGCCAATGGATGCCCAGGTTCTTCACCAGGAAGCTCGCCGCGATCATCCTCACCCGGTTGTGCATCCACCCCGTCTGCCAGAGTTGCCGCTGCCCGGCGTCCACCAAGGGGAATCCGGTGCGGCCCCGCTGCCAGGCGCGGAGCTCCCCTGCTGCAGACTCGTGACCGTCACTATCCGGCCAAGCCCACGGGAAGCGGTCAAACTCCTTGCGCAGGTTCGCTGTGGCGAGATCCGCGTTGTGGAAGTACTGGTGCCAACAGAATTCGCGCCAGCCGAGTTCGGAAGCGAAAATACTTGTGCTTTCCGATCTCTTGGTAGCCAGCGCCTGCCAAACCTCGAACGGGCTGAGCTCACCCCACCGCAGATACGGCGAAAGGCAACTGCTGCCATCGATATCCGGGCGATTTCGGCCTTCGTCGTAATCGGTGAGTCCATCCGCCACGAACTCCTTGAGCCGTTGGTGGCTGGCAACCGATCCTGGCGTCCACGCCTCCCGCAACCCTGCGGACCAGTCCGGCGTGGTGGGCAGCAGGTGCCATGACTCCAGCGAATCGAGCGCAGGGAGTTGGCCAGCGTAGCCTCGCCCTTCTTCCGGCACAGCCAACGGGTCCCGGAAGTCCCGGGCTGAAACAGTCCGCCAGAACGGGGTGAAAACCTTGTACTGGCCGCCCGTCTTGGTGGTGACTTCCCACGGCTCATGCAGCAGGGACGCCTGAAAACTCTCCACATGAATACCGGCATCACGAGCGCACGCCTTGATCCCGGCGTCGACCGTCCGCTCCGCCGGACCGTACCGGCGGTTCCAGAACAGCGCGCCCGCGTCGATCGCCCTCGTGATTTCCTGAACGACCGGGGCGGCCGGTCCCCGACGCAGCAGAAGCGGCACTCCAAGCGCTGCGAGTTGGTCCCGCAGCGCCGTCAACGAGTGGTGCAGCCACCAGCGTGCGGCACCGCCGTGGGCGCGGATGCCGGGCGATTCTTCGTCCAGGATGTAGAGCGCAACCGCCGCGCCATCATCGACGGCGGCACACAGGGCAGGGTTGTCCGTGACCCTCAGGTCGTCACGGAACCAGACGATGGCCGGCTTCACTATTACCCTCTTCCGGGCTCGTGTATGGCTGATGCCCCCAGGAATGCATCCTAAGGGCATCAGCTGTGCTCAAATTCGGGAACTCAAAGGGGGTTACCTCAAGGAAGGAACCGAGTCCTCACTTAACTGGGTCACTACGGGTACCCTGTTGTCGGTTTCAGTCCAGACAGGGACACTGTTCATCACGTAGTCCCTGGCTGCGGCGCCCACCATGTTCAGGCCGGGGTAGACGCGCTGGCCATGATCTTTCCTGGCGCGCAATCCTTCAAGTTCAAGGGCGGTCCTGAAAGCGGAATCAGGAATGGGCACTTTGCGTCCGAGGACGCACCAACTGATGTAAAGGCCGTAGAGGGTGTCAAAATCCAGCCCCTCCTCGGTGTCATCATCAAACACCACACAGTCACTCAGAAAACTACTGATTTGGGTGTCGGTCATTGCGGGGCCTCCGGTGGCGGAAGTTAAAAACGGGCCGCCGGGCTGCATCAGCGAATGTCCTGTTCCCCCACTATAGTCCTCTTGAGCTTCGCCTGTACTGGAAAGTAGGTGAACTCTGGATTGCATCGGCGTTGCGTCCCTGCTAAACGAACCTACATGCCTCTGGTGCCCACTGCCGCATCGGCGTAGCTTCGGATACGTCTACACATACGGCCGAGCCGACTCCCAGGCAAGCCGAGCAAAACCGCTTGTGCGGGCCATCGTTCCGCCCTGATTGGAGGCATAGACGTGGCTGGTTGGAACGCCGATACTGCCGCCGGGCCCCTTGGCTCCGGCACGGTCACGCTGGTGGAAGGCTCATCATTCTGCATTTCCGCTGCCAACGGAGACATCCGTCCGGAGCTACCGCAGGGGGTCTTCCATTTGGATACCCGGATCCTGTCCAAATGGGAATTGACGGTCAACGGACAACCACTTGAGCCACTGGCCGCGGAGACGAAGGAACCTTACCGGGCGCTCTTTGCCTGCCGGGTGCCCCGTTCGGACGGATATGCGGACAGTCCGCTGCTGGTGGAGCGCCTGCGCGAGGTCGGAGCCGGAATCCTGGAGAAGATCACAGTCCGGAACTACTCCACCAAGGCAGCTGATTGCCGGATCCTGCTGACGGTCGAGTCTGACTTCGCGGACCTCTTTGAAGTGAAGGAGGCCAGGATCACCCGTCACTGGACCGAAACCCGGCTTCCTGAGGGCAATTCCCTGGAAATCCGTGGCCGGTGGGAGGGTTTCCGAAAAAGCGTCGTCATCCAGGCCGAAGGTGCGGGTGCGGGAGCAAAGGCATTGGGCTTCAGGACCACGATTCCACCTTTCGGGGAATGGAGCACTCGGGTCACTGTTTTGCCAACCGCCGATGGCGTCGTGGCACCCTTCGTCCATCCAGCACGCGGGGAAATGTCGCCCAGCGACCGGCGTCGGCAAGATTGGGTGGACAAGATCCCCGTCCTGCATATTGGCAATCGATCCATTGAGCGGACCCTGCGGCGCAGCTACGAGGACCTCGGCGCCCTCAGGATCCAGGATCCGGACCATCCGGACAGGGTGGTTGTGGCCGCCGGCGCCCCATGGTTCATGACGTTGTTCGGCCGCGACTCCCTCTGGGCATCCGAGATGGCGTTGGCCGTTGACCCCTCCCTCGCTTTGGGGACGCTCCGAACGTTGGCCGACCGCCAGGGAACAGTGGTGGATCCGGTCAGCGAGGAAGAACCGGGCAAGATCCTGCATGAGGTGAGGCTCGATGTCTCCAGCGGCCTCGCTCTCGGCGGAAAGTCCACTTACTACGGCAGCGTTGATGCCACCCCGCTCTTCGTGGTTGTCCTGGGATCGGTCAGCCGCTGGGGTTTCGGCAAGGAAACCATTGCGGCCCTGCTTCCCAATGCGGACCGCGCCCTTGAGTGGATCCGCGATTACGGCGACCGGGACGGCGATGGCTTTGTGGAGTACGGTCGCCCCAATGAGCACGGGCTCATCAACCAAGGATGGAAGGACTCCTGGGACGGCATCAACTTTGCCGATGGCACCCTTGCCGAACCGCCCTTGGCGCTGTGCGAAGTCCAGGCGTACGTGCACGGCGCCTATACGTCCCGGGCCTGGATAGCGTACGACGCCGGCGACCTCACCTTGGCCGCGGAGCTTCAGGAACGCGCGGATCGCCTCAAGCAAAAGTTCAACGAAGAGTTTTGGCTTCCGGACAAGGGCTATTATGCCGTCGCTTTGGACCGCGACAAGAGGCCTGTTGACGCATGCGCCTCCAACATGGGCCACACCATGTGGTTTGGCTTGATGGATGAGGACAAGGCCCCCTCTGTGGTGGAGCACCTGATGTCCCCGGAAATGTTCAGTGGATGGGGAATCCGGACGTTGGCCAGCAACATGGGCGCCTACAACCCGGCCAGCTACCACAACGGCTCAGTCTGGCCGCACGACAATGCGTTGATTGTCCAAGGGCTGCTGCGGTACGGCTTTGTGGAAGAAGCACAACGGATTGCCACAGCGTTGCTGGAAGCCGCCGAGTATTCAGGTGGCCGGCTCCCGGAACTCTTCTGCGGCTTCGACCGGAAACAGTTCAGCGAACCGGTTCCCTATCCAACCGCCTGCTCACCCCAAGCATGGGCCGCCACAACTCCCATTCAACTGGTCATGGGCCTCATGCGCTATGACACGCACATTTCGTTGGGCGGCGTCTGGCTCGACCCCGTTTTGCCGCCATCCTTCGGAGACCTCCACATCGGCAACGCCCCCATGGGAAGCGGCCGAATCACCATCGACATCAGCGGTTCCAAACCCTCGGTCCAAGGCCTGCCGGAGGGGTTGACGTTCCACCATGCGCAACGACCCTGGCTCACTGAGCTATTGGAACAGGCGCACCTTCCGAGCCCGGAAAAGTAGGCGTCAAATAAGGGAGTCCCAAAAAAGCGAGCGGCCCGGAAAGCACCTCTAAAAGGGTACTTTCCGGGCGACATCAAGCGGGTTGCGTGAGGTAGTAACAGGCCTTACTGGATAGCGGCTTTGAGTTCCTTTGCAGCCAGTTCCGGATCAAGGGCGCTGTAGATGGCGCTGCCGGCCACGGCTACGTCGGCACCGGCCAACTGCACGGCCTGGATGGTGGACAGGTTGACACCGCCTGCAACCGAGAACGGTACACGGGCTTCTTCACCGGCGTTAAGGAGTCCGCGAAGGTCGAAGCCAGGCTGGGCTTGCTCGTCCAGGCCGGCGTGGAATTCGATGAACTTGGCCCCGAGAGCGCGGGCTTCCTTTGCACGGGTGACCTTGTCAGCGACGCCGATCAGGTCAACCACGATGCCCTTGTTGTGCTCCTGGGCTGCCTTGACGGCCCCTGCAATGGTGGAGTCGTCTGCAGTTCCGAGCACTGAGACGAGGTCGGCGCCGGCCTTGAAGGCGATGTCGGCTTCGAGTTCTCCAGCGTCCATCGTCTTCATGTCGGCAAAGACGATCTTGGTGGGATGTGCTTCCTTGATCGCGGTCACTGCGGAGAGGCCCGCTGCCTTGATCAGCGGGGTGCCCAGCTCGATGATGTCAACGTGCTCGGCTACTTTGCCGGCCAGTTCCAGGGCGGCCTCGGTGGTGAGGAGGTCCAGTGCGACTTGAAGTTTCATAGTGTTCTTACTTTCTTTGTGGGTTGTTGGTGAGTTGGAGTCGGCCCCAAGCAGCTAGCTCAACTGAGCAGCTAAGTCAGGCCTATTCGAGGTTGGCGTGACGCAGCCAGAGCTGTTCAGCGGGTTCGTCGGCGGCGTCCCACAGCGTCTGGAAAACCGACTCTGTAGCGAGGAACAGCGCCTGCTCGAAGAGGCTGCCGGAGTACTGGCGCGAAATGTTGGAACCGTGGTCCGTCTTTTGGGCGGCCGGGATAATCACCAAGGCGTCGGCCAGCCCCGCCAGGGGCGAGGAGGCGTTGGTGGTGATGGCAGCAACCTGTGCACCGGCCTCAAGTGCGGTTTGGGCAGCTTTGACCACACCCGACGTCGTACCCGAACCGGACGCGACCACCAGCAAGTCTCCGGAACTGATGGCCGGCGTGGTGGTGTCACCTGCGACGTGGACGGTCAGGCCAAGGTGCATCAGCCTCATGGCAGCCATCCTGAGGACCAGGCCGCTGCGCCCGGCTCCGGCGAGGAACACACGCCCGGCCCCACTGATCCTGTGTGCAAGATGGGCCAACTGAGCGTAGTCAATGCCGGAAGTAGTGTCAGCGACTTCGCCGAGGATCAGGGATACATTGCCGGCTACGTCCGCACTCGTGGCAGTTGCTGTTTCTGCGGTGACGTTCACATTCACTCCTTCGTGGATAGGTGCTCAAGCCTTTCGGGCCTACGGACAAGTCTTCCGGCTAGTTCGGGTAGGGGGAACGCCGAAAACGAGCAGTTCATACCACCCTTTTGGGTAGTTAACGTGGCTCATATTCCCTTAGGCTGCTTCCATGACCCAGCTGACCGATAGCAAACGCCGCCCGGATACCGGGGCCCTTCCGTGGCAGCTTCTGGACGCCGTCGCGGAAATAGCGCAGGCACCCTTGATGCGTATTGCAGAGAGCCTGCGTGGTGCGCTGGCCCCGTTCATCAAGTCCAGCGCCTTGGTGATTTTCACCGAGGACTGCACGGGCCGGCCGCAAAAGAAGGCGGGCGAGGAAAGCATTGTCAGCAGGGTTTCCATTCCGGAACTGGACCGTGTACGTGCCGCGATTCCAGACGAGGAACCGTGGCGGGGCAAGGCTGTTGTCGGGGGGACGGAGCGGGATGTACTGGCCTTGGGCTACGCACCGAGTAACGCCCTCCTGGTCCTCACGGATCCTGCAGAAGGCTTGGCAGAAGATGCGGAGCGTGTCCTCTCCTACCTTTGGCGGCTCACAGCGGCCCGTATCCAGGAGAAGGTCTCTGACGCGCCGCCGTCGTACCTTCTGGAGTCCCGCGCCGCATCAGCGGAGCGGATCCGCGTAACTGCCGAGTTGGTGGATCAGCACTCCACCACCTTGGAAACTGTGCTCGCGGCCTTGAGATCCAACTCCATGGACGACCACGCAGCCCGTACGGCCGTGACCGACATGACCGTCAAGGCCCTGATCAGCCTGCGCACTTTGAACGACCGCACCAGCGATCTTGTGGAGGAACCGGTCAGCACGGCGTTCGAAAGGCTTCGCGAGGACCTTCGGCCGCTGATGCACTTCAGCAACATCGATATCCAGTTCATCGAACCGCCTGCGAACGGCAGGGCATTGCCGGGCGAAGTAGCCCACGCCGCCCGCGCTGTGGTTCGAGGCCTCGTCCTGGCCATCGCCGAGCAACCCGACGTGCATCGTGTCCGGGCACAGTGGGACTGCGACGGCGAGAACCTGCTCATCAATGTCCGTGACGATGGCAGGGGCGAGCTATCCCCTGAGGCTCCCAACATCGAACGCCTGCGCCAACGCGTGCAGGCCGTTGACGGCAGGATGAGCCTGGACGTCATGCAGGGCTGGGGAGCCGACATCTCCGTTGTGCTGCCGCTGGATCCACCATCAGCGCCGGCAGGGGATGTCGCGGCGTGGGGCCTTGCGGCGAGGGAGCTGGAAGTCCTTCAACTACTGGCGGCCGGCCAACGTAACCGGGCCATCGCCGCTGAACTCAACGTCAGCGAAAATACTGTGAAGTTCCATATCCGGAACCTCTTCCGGAAGCTCGACGTCCGGTCCCGCACTGAGGCCATCGCTTTGGCGCACAGTGCGGGACTCCGGTAGCCGAACCCTAGTCCTGCCTTACGCTTAGTTCTTCTCTAGAAGGGCCAGCGTCTCGCGCTCGGCTCCGATGGTGGTGTTGTCCCCATGCCCGGTGCGCACCACCGTGTGGGCGGGCAGTGTCAGGAGCCGTTCCCGGATGGATGCCAGGATGGTGGGGTAATCGCTGTAGGACCGCCCGGTTGCTCCCGGACCACCGTTGAACAGGGTGTCTCCCGTGAAGACCGTGTCCTGTTCCTCAAGCAGGAAGCACGTGGATCCGGGCGAGTGGCCCGGCGTGTGGATGGCCCGCAATTCGGCTCCCGCAACGGTGAAAACGTCGCCGTCGCTGAGGTACTTGTCCGGTGTGGTGTCCGGGTAGACCTGCTCCCACAACACCAAGTCCTCGGGATGCAGGTAGATGGGTGCTTGAACGGCGTCAGCAACCTCCCGCACGGCCCCAATATGGTCGTTGTGGGCGTGGGTCAGCAGGATGGCCAGTACTTTGCGGCCCTGCACCTGCTCGATGATGGCCTGGGCATCGTGCGGGGCATCGATGATGACGCATTCCTGCTCGTCCCCAACAATCCAGACGTTGTTGTCCACGTCCCAGGTGCCGCCGTCGAGCGAAAACGTTCCGGAAGTGACCCGGTTCTGTACGGTGACGGCCATCAGAGCGCCACCGCCGGCTCGATTTCCACCACGGAGCGAAGGACTTTGCCTTCCTGCATCCGGGCGAAGGCTTCCTCCACCTGGTCGATGGTGATGCGTTCGGTCACGAAGGCGTCCAGGTTCAGGTTGCCTTGCTTGTAGTGCTCCACCAGCATTGGGAAGTCGCGGGAAGGCAGGCAGTCGCCGTACCAGGAGGACTTCAAGGATCCGCCGCGGCCGAAGACATCCAGCAGCGGCAGCTCCAGTGTGGCGGTGGGCGAAGGAACACCAACCAGGACAACGCGGCCTGCGAGATCGCGGGCGTAGAAAGCCTGCTTGTACGTTTCGGGACGTCCGACGGCGTCAATCACCAGGTCTGCGCCGTTGCCTCCCGTCAGGGCCCGGATAGCTTCTACCGGATCCTCGAGGCTGGAGTTCACTCCGTGGGTGGCTCCCAGGGACTTGGCCATGTCCACCTTGTTGGCATCGATGTCCACGGCAATGATGGTGGTGGCACCGGCCAGCTTGGCACCGGCAATCGCGGCAATGCCGACGCCGCCGCACCCGATGACGGCCACGGACTCGCCGCGCTTGACCTCGCCGGTATTGATAGCTGCCCCGATGCCGGCCATCACGCCGCATCCCAGCAGACCTACTGCGGCGGGATCCACTGAATCATCTACCTTGGTGCATTGCCCCGCAGCCACGAGGGTCTTCTCGGCGAAGGCACCGATTCCCAGTGCCGGCGAAAGCTCAGTGCCATCTTCCAGCGTCATCTTCTGGGTGGCGTTGTGGGTGTTGAAGCAGTACTGCGGCTGGCCCTTTGCGCAGGCACGGCATTGACCACACACCGCACGCCAGTTCAGGATGACCCTGTCGCCGGGGGCGACTTCCGTGACATCCGGGCCTACCGCGCTGACCACGCCCGTGGCTTCGTGGCCGAGAAGGAACGGGAAATCGTCCGAGATGCCACCCTGCTGGTAGTGGAGATCGGTGTGGCACACACCGCAGGTGAGGATATCCACCAACGCCTCACCCGGCCCTGGATCCGGGACAAGGATGGTCTCCAAGGTAACCGGAGCGTTCTTTTCCTTGGCGATGACAGCTTTTACTTTGTGAACCACGATCGGTTCCTTTCTCAGTCGCAAAACGGAACGGTGGGCGTCCTACGAAACTTACCAGCCGCGCTCGGCGAGGCGGTGGGGCTGCGGGATTTCATCGACGTTGATGCCGACCATGGCTTCGCCCAGGCCGCGGGAGACCTTGGCGATGACATCGGGATCATCGTAATAGGCGGTCGCCTTCACGACGGCGGCAGCGCGCTCTGCGGGGTTGCCGGACTTGAAGATACCCGAACCAACGAACACGCCATCAGCGCCGAGCTGCATCATCATCGCAGCATCTGCCGGGGTTGCGATGCCACCGGCGGTGAACAGCACCACCGGGAGCTTGCCCGTGGCGGCAACTTCCTTGACCAGCTCGTACGGGGCCTGCAGCTCCTTGGCCGCGACATACAGCTCGTCTTCGGGAAGGGCTGCGAGTTTGGCGATTTCGGAACGGATCTTGCGCATGTGGCCGGTGGCGTTGGAAACATCGCCGGTGCCGGCTTCGCCCTTGGAACGGATCATCGCCGCGCCTTCGTTGATGCGGCGCAGGGCCTCACCGAGGTTGGTGGCGCCGCAGACGAAGGGAACGGTGAAGTTCCACTTGTCGATGTGGTTCACGTAGTCGGCCGGGGTCAGGACCTCGGACTCGTCGATGTAGTCCACGCCGAGGGACTGCAGGACCTGGGCTTCGACGAAGTGGCCGATGCGGGCCTTGGCCATGAC
>NZ_JBFRFP010000018.1:0-108245 GCF_052114885.1 Paenarthrobacter sp. 2TAF44
TGGATGGATGAGTCCGGCTTCACACAGGTGCCCGTCCTGTTATACGGAATCAACCTGCTGTGTGCAGCGATCGCGTACTACATCCTGGAACGTCGCCTGATCGCCGCCCAAGGCAAGGACGGGGCCCTTGCCCGGGCTGTCGGCCGGGATTGGAAAGGCAAAGCGTCCCCGGTGATCTATATCGTCGGCATCGCTGCCACCCTGGTCCAGCCCCTGTTCGGGATCGCCATGTTCACCGTTGTGGCGCTGATCTGGCTGGTCCCGGACCGCCGGGTTGAGCACTTTGTCGCCAGGGCTCATCAAAGTGACAGCGGCGCCGGCTAATCGGCCACGCCAGAGGTTCACGGGGCGAGTCAGGGACCTGCTTCTGGTGCTGCTGCTCGACAGACACGCCCACGAATGGGAGTCTGGACCCGAGCATGTCATGGCCATAGTTTTGGAACTGAGGTAACGAAGTGAATTCTGCCGCTGCAATCCCTGTTACGGCCATTCGAGTGGCCGAACTGGTTCCCGAAGGCGAACCCATGCCGGTCTATGTGCACGTAATTGACCACCCCGACGGGCGCGTGCTGGTGGATACCGGCATGACTCAGCTTCACCCCGCGGTCGCTGACATGGACCCCCGTGTTTACCCACTGAACGAGCAGGACTTTGATATCAGCAGCATCGACATCGTCGTCAACACGCACCTGCACTTCGACCACTGCGGGGGCAATCACCTCTTCACAGGCAAGCCCATCTACGTCCAGCGCCAGGAACTCGACGACGCCCGCAACCAGAATGACTACACCATCCCTGAATGGGTGGACTCACCAGGGGTGCACTACGTTCCGGTCGACGGTGGGTTGGAACTGCTTCCCGGACTACGACTCCTTTCAGCGCCAGGCCACACCCGGGGCTCACAAATCGTTGTCATCGATGGAGAAGAAGGCCCTACCGTCATCGCTGGAGACACAGCAGTTTGGTTCGATGAACTGGACAACCCCCGCACAGAGGGCCAGCTGCTGGTGCGTTCCCTGAACCCTGAAATGGTTTGGCTCACCCACGCGCACAAGCCATGGCTCCGCTCTATTTGAGTTGTTGAATCGGACAAAAACTAAAAGAAAATTTGTCGAAGTTGATGTCCAGCGTCGTGGTGAAGCGACGGATGATGAGGCAAAACCCTTTTAGGAGATCCTCATGACCGTTCGACTCATGGAAACTTTGTCTCAACTTCAGCCTCGGATGCTCGAGGATTTGGAACTGCTGGTGTCTTCAGAATCGCCATCAACGCAGCCGATGGAGCTGGTTGCAGCTGCCGAAAAGGTCTCAGCTGTTGGAAAAAGTCTGCTGGGGCGTGAGCCTGTCTATCTCCCCGGCGAAGGATGCACCCACCTGTTGTGGAGTTTGGGTGTTAAGCCTCGCGTTCTCATCGTTTGTCACTACGACACTGTTTGGCCTGTCGGTACTACCAGCCGGTGGCCCTTTTCCGTGGATGGCAACAAAGCGACGGGGCCAGGGTCCTTTGACATGAAGGCCGGGATCGTGCAGGCGTTTTACGCGGTTCACGCACTGGGCAACCCGGATGGAATACAGATCCTTATTACTGGAGATGAGGAGACCGGGTCGGCATCTTCCCGTGGTGCGATTGAGAAGCTTGCCGCCGAAGTTGAAGCCGTTCTGGTACTCGAGGCAAGTTTGGATGGGGCGCTCAAAACGAGCCGCAAAGGTTCGGGCATGTACCGACTTCATGTCCGTGGGCGTGCCTCGCATGCTGGCCTTGAGCCGGAGGCCGGGATAAACGCCACCGTCGAGATCGCTCAACAGATTCCCCTGATAGATGACCTGCAGGACATTGCCCGGGGAACGTCTGTTACGCCCACTACGCTTCGTTCAGGGGAAGCATCCAATCAGGTTCCGCCATCAGCCTGGCTGGACATAGACGTTCGTGCCACCTCAATGTCTGAGTTGGAGCGGGTTGACGTTGCTTTGAGGTGTCTGCGGCCCAAGCTGGACGGTGCAGCCCTCCAAGTTGAGGGAGGGATTGACAGAGGACCACTTGAACAAGCCCGGGCGTCCGCTCTGTTTGATCGTGCCAGTGAGGTAGCCGCCGTTTTGGGTCTGCCTCCGCTCCGCGGAGTGATGGCCGGCGGCACTTCCGACGGAAACTTAACTGCAGCTTTGGGAATACCTACCCTGGATGGTTTGGGGGCTGTTGGTGCCGGTGCGCACAGCGAGGGAGAATGGGTCCAGATCAGCGCCATGCCCGAGCGGGCTGCGTTGCTGGCCGGACTCGTCGACTCTTTGTTGGCGCGTCCTATCGAGGGCAGTACAAACCAGTAGGAGTGTTTGGCATGAGCGGAGCCGCTTCGCCTCCATACACCTCTTTGAGCGAGCTGCTGGCGGCTCTGGGTCCTTTGCTGTTGACTCCTTATGGTCCGCGCGACGGCTCTTTGCCAGCAGACCCGGATGTCCGGGCGTCGGTTGTTTGGGATCCATTGGAGGAAGTCCCGCCTATCAAGGGCGGTGTTCTTCTCATGACGGGCGCGTCCTTGGCGCCCGACGCTGCATCGTCCGCCATCAAGGAAGCGGCAGAGCGCGAGTACGCGGCCGTCGTCTTGAAGTCTCGTGACTCGGCCAAGGAAACAATAGATGTTTCGGGTGCCGGAAAGGTCCAGGTGCTCGTTGCTCAAGATGACGCCTCCTGGAACTCGCTTCATGCGCTGATCAGTGCCGCTGTTTCTGATCCGGCAGAAATGCGGACTGCCTCTATCGCGGATATCGCTCCCGGTGATTTGTTCAGTCTGGCGAATGCGATAGCTGCGATGGCGGGAACTGCCATCACGATTGAGAACGTCAATCGAGAAGTGGTGGCGTATTCAAATATTGCCGATCAGGGTACGGACGATAGCCGACGCGATGCGATTCTGGGGCGTGCTGTGCCGGACTTGCCTTGGTACTTGGCGCGGTACAGAGCTGTGGCCATGGCGACCACCCCGGTCTTTTTTGACCAGGAACATGGCGCCTTGGAGCGAGTGGCAATGCCGGTAAGAGTCGGATCAAGGCTGGTTGGCTCGTTGTGGGCCTTTGACGAAGGCGGCACCAGAAGCGAAGAAGTCGCCAGCGTACTCGCCGATGCTGCGCCCATTGCATCCCTGCACCTTTTACATGCGGCCAGCGCATTCAGTTTGCAGCGCCATCGGCGCGGCGAATTGCTCACGGCCGCCCTGGGTGGCGCACAAATGGAGCCTGGGGCCGCACTCACCCTTGAGAAGCAGATGCCGGTGGTGTTGATCGGTTTCGCGAGCTCCGTCGAAACTGGAGCTGATATCGACCTGGGCAGGATCGCAGACATCGTCGCGCTGAACGCCGAAGCGGTTCGGAGAGCCGCTTCCTGCACCGTGCTCGCGAATCGGGTGTTTGTGCTCATTCCCGGGGCGGACCAGTTGACCGACGAGCGAATCAGGAATTTCCTTACGGCCTCACAGCGTGCCGTTGCCGGTACGGCGGAAGTTCATCTGCGATGCGCTTACTCCGGGCCACTGCATTCAGTTGCCGACTTAAAAGGAGCACATACCGACATCGAAACAGCCTTCCGGTTTCAGAATATCGAAGCCTTGGATGAAGCCATGTCCACTGAAAAAGATCGCCACCGGATTTTGCTGCAGGAGCTTTCTGAAGGAACGATCGCTGCCCCCGAGCGATTGCTGGGATCTGTCCGAGAGATCCTTGAGTACGATGCAGCCAACGGCACAGAGTACGCTGCCACGTTATTGGCGTTTTTAGACACCTTTGGCGATAACCGTAGGGCAGCGGAGTTGATGATGGTCCATGAAAATTCGCAGCGTTACCGTATGAGGCAGCTGACAAAGAAGTTTGGAATCGATGTGGACAACCCGGGCCAACGCCTCATCATGTGGCTACAGCTCCACCTGCGCCGGCGGGAACGGCTTTAACGCGCCCTTCCCGCCTTCACCCGACGCATTTGTTCCAGTCGTCCAAGCAGTACCTACATCAACCATTCCTGTTCCACGCTGACCGATTCCAAGTAGTCCAAGTCAATGACTGCTCCGGTTCCGGGACCGTGTGGAACGCTTATGGTTCCAGACTCGATATGAAACTCCTGGCCTATGTCCTTGCTGTAGTAGCGTTTCGTGGCTGAAATATCTGATGGAAGGGTAAAACCCGGCAATGAAGCCAATTGCAGATTAGCTGCCCGACCAATCACGGTCTCAAGCACGCCACCGCACCAAACGGGTATGCCCTGGGCGAGGCAGAGATCATGGATGGCCCGAGCTTCAAGGTAACCACCCACCCGTGCTGGCTTGATATTGATGATCTGTGCCGCCCCCATCTGAATTGCGGTAGCAGCGGAAGCACAGGAAGTAATGGATTCATCGAGGCAAATGGGCGTCTGCAGATAGCCTGCCAGCCGGGCGTGACCGCACAGGTCCTCCGCTGGAAGGGGCTGCTCCAACAAGAGGAGATCAAAGGTGTCCAGCCGGCGAAGCGTGCTGACGTCAGCGATCGTGTACGCCTGGTTTGCATCTACCTGAAGAAGCAGGTCCTCACCGAACTCGCGTCTGATGGCCCGAACCGGCTCAACATCCCACCCCGGAGCTATTTTCAGTTTTACGCGAGAATATCCCTCTGCAACGTACCCTTCGACTTGGCGGATCAAATCACTCAATGATTCACAAATACCTACTGAAACGCCGACCCTGATTTTCTCGCGGGAGCCACCAAGGTAGGACTTCATGGACATTCCGTGCGCGCGGAGTTCGGCATCAAGGATGGCGCTCTCAAGCGCAGCCTTAGCCAACGGGTTCCCGGGGACCCGCTTCATCGCCACATGCGCACCGGCCGCATCAAGCGTGGGAATTTTCGCGAGCAACGGGACCAGTACCTCCGCGATGAGGAGTCGCGCTGATTCAAGGCGTTCCGGAAAATAGACCGGCTCGGCATCTGCTGCGCACTCGGCCCAACCTTCTGAGTTGTCTGTGACCCATCGGAGCAGAAGCATCTCGCGCACTGACTCGCTGCCACGCGATGTCCTGAACTCGCCGGCAAGGGGCATGCGCACCCTTCGCAATTCAACCTTGAATGCCGCGCTCATTGTGCACTCACCGTGTCCAGCACGTAGTACCCGGAGCCAGAAACCGACACGGGCACCAAGTTCTGGGCTTCTGCTTCTTGCAGGACATCCGCCATGGAAACACGCCATCGCATTGCCAAAGCGTTGTCGTCAAGCCGCATCGACTCGATATCACGGGGGATCCAGACCCGCATCCGCGGTTGCGGTGCAATACCAGAGCGTTGAGGGCTGCCGTCCTCCCCGGCGCGAAGGGCGACCGGTCCGTCGTCGTCCTCTGGGGTCGACGGAGTAGCCGACGCCAGGTCCCAACTCACGCATAGACGGTCCGTGCGGTCCATCCTGTTTAGAGAATCGTGCATGGGTGGGTAAAACTCCGGGATATAATTCTGCACCTGTGCTCCCAAGCGCACGAGGTTGAAATGGGCGTTCCTGCGAATCAAGGGGTCGTAAGTCCATAACATTCGTTTGGCACCCCGCTCGAGAGACCAAACGCGCTGGGCATATTTGAGCGCGATGCCCACTCCCCGACCGGCAAATCCCGGTTTTACTCCGGCAATGAGTGAGTACATCACTTCAGAGACGGGGGGCCCTGAGATCGCTACTGCGACGCCCACCACCTCCTCACCAGACAGGGCTCCGGTTACACAGGCGTCCGCATGGCTCAAACTGCGGAGAAGATCGGAGGAGAGCGGCGACGCGTCCCGGCTTGTGCCCCAGATGCCTGCCAGCAGGTCAGAGGCAGCAGCGAATTCGCCTTTTGAGGTTAGCGGCCGCAAGGTAAGCGCCGCCCTTGCTGCCGACTTCGCCGCAACGTCACGAGCGGATGCGAGGGGTTCTGAATCAGTTCTCATGCCCTCCATGTTCTAGGGCGGCAGCAGTCCGTCCTTTGTCGCGGACAACTAAATTGCGACGCATTTTTGTCTGGGAGAACCATTCGGCCGTCGATCTCCAATGCCAAGCTCAGTAGGCGCCTGCAGCAATAGTGGCCCAAGTCACGAGCCTCCCAAGGATGTGTCTGGGCTCCCATCAACGAATGTCGGCAGGCCCCCTTCACGAAAGGTATTAACGATGCGAATCAGCAATAAGATGGCGCTCCTCACCGCAGCCCTGGTCATGTCTTCCGTCAGCGGCTGCACAACAGCTTCACAAGGTGACGCTTCTGCACAGAGCCCGGCAACGGCACCTGCCTCTTCAGCCAGCGAACAAGACGGAGTAAATGAAGAAGCCCGTGCCCTGCTACCTCAGTCCATGCGGGACAAAGGCACGCTGGTGATGGCAACAGACCCCACATATCCCCCGTTCGAATACTTTGACACCGACAACAAGACAGTCATCGGCTGGGATGTGGACATGGGCAATGTCCTGGCGTCCTCCCTCGGCCTCAAGGCGCAATATGTTCCTGCTACGTTCGACACGATCCTGCCGGGATTGGCCTCCAACAAGTACGACGCCGGCATGTCGGCCTTCAACGTCACGGAAGAGCGACAGAAGGTGGTCGACTTCGTTCCATACATCTCTGGTGGTTCCGGCATGGCCGTCCTACCCGGGAACCCGGCCAAACTATCGATGACCGCCGCTTCCCTGTGCGGTAAGAAGATCGCCGCACAAAAGGGCACCCACGAATCCCTCGACATCCTCCCGACCATGTCAGAGGAATGTACCGGCAGCGGCGAACATGCAATCGATCAGGCTGTGTTTCCCACCCAGACAGACGCAAACCTTGCGCTCTTGTCAGGGCGGGTCGATGGCGTGATGGCAGACAGTATTCCTTTGAGCTACCAAGGAACACTTGCCGAGAACAAATTCGAGTTGGCGGCTGGTGGCGACTACGAGCCGAGGCTCTCAGGTATTGCCCTGAACAAAGAGTCCGGCTTGCGCCCGGCGATCACCGCTGCCATGAAAGCAATTGTCCAGAGCAAAACATACTCCGACATCAACAAGCGCTGGGGAATCCCCTCCGGGTCCAGCATCACCGCTGATCAGATCTCCGAATAAGAGCCACAGTAGACAAGGGATATCCAATGGGAGCAACAACACTTCCGATAGAAACGCCGCAGAGGTCTCTTGATGAGTTCACCACGGTGAAGGCAAAGTATATTGGCCGCTGGGTTTCAGGAGCCTTGATTCTGGTCCTCGCCGCGCTGGCATTGCAGTCAGTAATGACCAATCCCCGTTTCGGGTGGGAAACGGTGGGTAAGTACATCCGTGATGTTTCAATTGTGAACGGCATAGCCGTCACATTGATGCTCACAGCTGTTTCCATGGTGATCGGAATCGTCCTGGGCGTGGTCCTGGCCGTCATGAGGCTCTCCCCTAACCCCGTGATCCGTGCCGCAGCATCAACGTACGTAAACTTCTTCCGAGGCACGCCGGTTTTGGTCCAACTTCTCTTCTGGTACAACCTCGCGGCGCTCTACCCGGTGATCAGTTTCGGCATACCTGGAGTGGCCCTGGACGCGAACCAGTTCATCACCCCGATAACAGCAGCGATACTTGGTCTCGGTCTGAACCAAGGAGCGTACATGTCCGAAATCGTACGCGCAGGAATTCTCTCCGTAGATCATGGTCAGGCAGAAGCAGCAGGCGCCCTGGGAATCAGCCGCTTCCGCACTATGCAGCGCATTATCTTGCCCCAAGCCATGAAAGTCATCATTCCCCCCACCGGAAATGAAACCATCGGCATGCTCAAAACCACATCCTTGGTGTCAGTGATCTCCGTCCCGGAACTTCTCTACTCGTCACAAATCATCTACGCCAGGACCTTCGAAACCATACCGCTGCTGATTGTGGCCAGTATCTGGTACATCATCATCACCTCCGTGCTGAGCATCGGCCAGTTCTACCTGGAACGCCGGTACGCCAAAGGCAACCAACGCAACCTCCCCCTCACCCCTTGGCAGAGCCTCACGCTTTTCTTCAACACCCACCATCGGCCAACCAGAAAAGGCGGTATACGATGACCAGCACCACGACCCAACCGGCCGGAGCAGTCACTGGACCGCGAACCATGATCAAAGCAGAAGGCGTGGAGAAAAACTACGGTTCGCTCCACGTCCTCAAAGGAATCAACCTGGAAATCGACGCTGGCGAGGTAGTCTGCCTGATCGGCCCTTCAGGATCAGGCAAAAGCACCCTGCTGCGCTGCATCAACCACCTCGAACGGATCAACGGCGGCCGGATGTGGGTCGCCGGAAAAGTCATTGGATATGACATCAAAGGCAACAAGTTACACGAACAAAAAGACGCCGACATTCGGCGCAGCCGCGCGGACATCGGCATGGTTTTCCAACACTTTAACCTCTTCCCCCACATGACCGTGCTGGAAAACCTTATCGAAGCGCCCCGACAGGTTCTGAAGCAAAGGAAAACAGAAGTCACCCCGCGAGCACTCCAACTACTGGAACGCGTCGGCCTGGCAAACAAAGCAAACGCGTACCCACGCCAACTCTCCGGTGGCCAACAACAACGTGTCGCCATCGCCAGGGCCCTGTGCATGGAACCAAAACTGATGCTCTTCGATGAACCCACTTCCGCACTGGACCCTGAACTGGTCGGAGAAGTCCTCAAAGTCATGAAAGACCTCGCCCAATCAGGCATGACCATGGTGGTGGTTACCCACGAAATGAACTTCGCCCGCGACGTCGCTGACCGCGTCGTATTCATGGCAGAAGGCGCCATCATCGAACAAGGCCCAGCACAACAAATCATCCGCAACCCACAAAATGAACGCACCCAAACATTCCTCAACTCCGTCCTCTGACTTTCCAGAGAAAGGCTTCGATGTGGTCGGAAGTATCCATCTGATGATGGATTCCGTTGTTGCCGTTGCTGGGGCGGGTCCCGGGATGGCCAGAATGGGTCTCCTGTGAAGCCGATTCAGGGTTTAGAACCGCGCTTTCATGAGGTCCACGAGCATCAGAACTACAGGGAGAGTGCCCATGGCAAGGACGGTTTGTGTACCTGTTATCGCTGCCATAAGGCGGACATCACCGCCCATCCGGCTGGCCAGGACGTAGGCTGAGGGCGCCGTCGGGATGGCGCAGATCAGCACGATACTGCTGAGGCCGGCTCCCGCGGCGCCTAATGGTATGGCAATGGCGGCAGCCGAAAGCGGTAGCACGACGAGCTTCAGTAGGGAAACTGCCGCAATATCGGCTGTATCCCGCCATCGAATGTCAGCGTGGAGCGCCGCCCCGGCAATGAGCGTTCCGCAGGCGAGGGCGGGGGCGGCCAGCATAGTGAGTGCCGCGGACACAAACTCCGGAAGAGGCAAGTCCGCCAGGTTAAGAAGCAGTCCCAGAGCGCAGCTTTGGATGAGCGGATTTTCAAGCAACTCCCGCCACAGCGGCCTGCGGCGCACCAAGGCCAGCTTGTCGCCGTATGCGGACAATGTTCCCACGCAGATCACATTCACCAATGGCACAACAACAGCGCTGGCTAGGGCGAAGGTAGCCACTCCCTCCTGGCCGTGGAGCGCGCCGGCAAAAGTGAGGCCAACATAGGTGTTGATTCGGACAGCGCCTTGCACCAGTGAAGTCAACCGGGGGCCATTGGTGCGAAGCATGCGAGCCGAGCCGATGACGAATGCAGCAATAACGGCAATCGGCACGCCGACGCTCAGGAGGAGCGGCCCTACGGGAACGATGCTCAGATCCGTGCCTGCAATGGATGAGATGAACAGTGCAGGAGTAAAAACCTTGTAGCTCAACCATTCCATGCCACCCCAAAACCCGGAATCAACGAGGAACTTCCGTCGCAACACCGCCCCAAGAACAAGAAGCGATACAACAGGAATAATTGCGGTGGTTACGAGCAGCATATGGAAAACTGTGCTGCAATGGGTTAGTGCAGTTCAACCATGACAACATGACGGGTTCTGAATTGGCAGTAGACCTGGTCAACCTTGCCGGCGGACCCGACTGGAGCGTTGAGCGTGTCCTGCACATTCTGGACGAGCATCAAATTCGGAAGACCTCGTCTTTGACCAACAATTCAGCCGAACGCCTCCGGCAATGGGCCCTGATGCTGCGGAAGGCCTTCGACGCAACAGATGCCGAAGGGCTTTGCAGGGCGATCAATTCACTCTTGGAGGCCGGGACCAGTCGGGCCTACCTGAGCACTCACGACGGACTGCAACCTCACCTGCACTGGGCGCCCGAAGAGGAGGATGTTGTAGCGCGCGTCAAAGCAGTAACAGCCGGAGGCCTTGCACTGTTCAGTGTCGAATCTGCGGGAAAAAGAATAGGGGCATGCGCGCGCCAAGGCTGCGAAACAGTGTTTGTGGATACTAGTCGCAACGGCAAGCGCTCGTACTGTTCCGCGAAGTGCGGCAATTATGATGCTGTCCAGCGCCATCGACAGGGAGCCCCAGCAAGTAATTCAGCCTTCCGCACCGCCACGCCAGGTGCTCACATCCAACGCTTAACGGCCTGACCGCCCTTACGGCATGGGTCGCGTGCCGGGACGATCGTCGTAGGCGTCCCGCGCGGCCAGTACCTCGTTGATGTGCTCTTCGGCCCAGCGCCCCAGCGCCGTCAGCGGCTCACGCAGGCTGTGGCCCAGCGTAGTGAGTTCGTACTCCACGCGCGGCGGCATCTCGTTGTATGCGGTTCGCTCGATAATCCCGTCACGCTCCAAATCCCGCAACGTATCGGCCAGGACCTTGCCGCTGATGCCATCTACTTCTTCGCGTAGTTCTCCAAACCTCAAAGAGCCCTTGCTGAGGGCAATGACGATCATTGCCGTCCACTTGTTGGCGATCTTAGCCAGGGAAGTACGTGAGGGGCACGTGGCCACCATGATGTTCCAGACCGGCGCATCCAATCAAACCCAGCTCCTTTAGTTACGTTGATGTAACAGGTTACCGAATGTAACCATGGCTGCGTAATCACAAATGAAGGAGAACTGATGAATGACCAGACGCCAGCGGCCGTGGCCGCCTCGTACTTCGAAGCCCTTGGCCGGGGGGACATGCCAGCAGCCATGGCGCTGCTTAGTCCTGACGTGGTGTGGCACCAGCCGGGGTCCAACCGCTTTTCCGGCGACCATAAAGGGCTCGACGGCGTAGGCGCCTTGCTGGGCGGGATGATGGAAGCCAGCCAAGGGACGTTCCAACTGGCTGTTACCGGGCCGGCAATGGTCAACGGTGAGCTCGTAGCCGTCCCGGTCACGTTCTCGGGCACGCGGACCGGCGCTTCCATGGACATGGCCGGCATAGACCTTCTCACTGTCCGTCAGGGGAACATCGTAGACGTCCGTTTGTTCTCGGCCGATGGCGCGACGGAAGACTCATTCTGGGGACAGGCCTAGACACAACAGGCGTCCTGACCAGGACACTGCCCCGGACTGCCAGCGCGGCAGGACAATTTCTACGACGACATCGTCACAGGGCTGCTCATGGGAGTTTCCGGGCCGGGCTTCGAAGCCCGGCCCGGAACTCACGCATGGTCCTAGTTCAGTGCAGTGGTGACTTTCACGGGGTTGGCAAGGGTGTCGCGGATTGGCGAGGTCGCCTCCAGTGCCTTGACGAGGTCCTGAAGATCTTCTCGTGGAGTGCCCGGGCTTTCGAGTTCGACGCTGACCGTAATGTGTTCTGCGCCCTTTCGCACGGACTCGTCGATGCCAAGGAATCCACTCAGATCGATATCGAACCCAAGGGTGAGCCGAATCTCCTCCAGGGTGATGTTGCGAGCTGCGGCGAGTGAGGCAAGGGTAACGATGTAGCAGCCGGCGAGTCCTTTGAGGATGTATTCAGCAGGGCTGACGGCAGTGTCTGTGCCCAACAGCGAGATGGGCTCATCACTGTGCAGTGTGTACTTTCCACGTCGTGAGTTATCCGGTACGCCTGCCTGCAGCAGCGGGCCTGTTTCGGTCTTCGCTGTCAGACCGCCGGCGGACTCGCTGTTCATGGTAAAAGTAACGCGACCGAGTTCACGCTGGGCGCTGACAGCCTCGACGGTTGCCTCGATAGCAGCGAGGTCGGCGAACGGCTTCGTGGTGGTGACGGTGTTCATTTTTTCTCCTTGATTTATTTGACGATTTGTCGTGTAAAGGGAACGTGATTGATGCATGCCTGGACGATTGCCCGCATGACTTGGCCGGGCGGAGTGATGCTGTAGTGACTCATTTCGGGCATGACGGGGTAGGGACGTGTTCATGGTGATCCGGCGATGAGGAAGGCTTGAGTTCCAGGGAACGGGGTAACGCCGCCTTCTGTCGGGTTAGGCTGTCTCTTCGACCTCTCCGCCGAGCTCGTTGAGATAGTTGTAAATGGTGAAGCGGGTGACTCCGAGTGCCGTCGCCGCTGTCTCGGCAGCCTGCTTTACGAGGAAGAATCCACGACGTTCCAGCTCCGCCACGACCTGCACTTTGTGTTCCTTACGCATTTGCTCAACGGGGACCCCAATGGCGGCGATCGCCGCCTCGACGAGCTTGGAGCTGAGCTCCTCCACACTGTGCGGGAAGTACTCGCTCCCCTGGGGGCCGACCGACGCTGCCCTGTTCACGGTCGCGGTCGCCAGCATGGAGCTGCCGTCGTGGCCGAGAACGAAGCGGTCCAAGGCTGAGCGGAGCGTAACCCAGGCCGATACGTCAGCATTCAGACACAGAGCCGCGGCGGCTCGGCCTTCCTTGTCGATGTAAATGATCGTCGTGCTTTGGAGGATTCTCCCGTCAGGCAGTTGTGAGCGGTAGCCGATCTCATGGGAGAAGTCGCCGGCTGCCACACGTTCGAGCAATTTGTCGGTAGGCGGGTCTCCAATCTGGCGGCGAGTAACGTCTCCGGCGATAGCACGAACGGTGTTAGGGATTCGCTGCAGATCATGAAGGACAACCTCGGTGGGCTGAGGCACCGCGGCCTGAAGGGGCGCCACCAGGAGCTCGAGGACGCGGTTGATGGACTCCGCGTCCATGCCCTGCAGCGCGTCCGGGGATGGAGCTGTTGAGCCGACCGAACCAATCTGGGTCATCGTTGCAGTCCTTCCGATTAGCAGGCGGTCCAGGTTCCCGGACTCGCCATAAATTACTGCCTTTTTGTTGAAGCGTATCCGCTAGAGCCGCAAGCAGCCTGAAATAGCCCTTCCTTCGTTCAACATGCTGTTGCAACCAAGGAAGGTTCAGTCAGCGCTGGCGGCTCGCCCCATCCGAGTGATGGCTTCGGTGAGGTTGGCCTGGGAAGTGGCAAAGTTAAGGCGAACATGTCCTGCCCCGCCCGTGCCGAAGACATGGCCGGAGCTCAGAGCGACCCTAGCCTTGTCGAGGAACATCCTGGCCGGCCCGGCAAGGTCGGACACGGTAGCGAGGCCTTTGGGCCCGGGTGACGAATCGAGGGCCAGATGGCTGCAATCCAGCCAAGCCAGGTATGTCCCTTCGGGAGCGGCGTACCCCACCCCGGGAAGATGCTCGGCGAGCAGCTTGCCGAGGAGGACCCTGTTCGCATCGAGACCTCGGAGGAGGGCATCCAGCCACTCTTCACCATCACGGAATGCGGCGGTCTGGGCGATGACACCCAGATGGCTCGGTCCGTGGCTGACCTCTTCGGGCATGCGGTTCAGATCACCGGCAGCGTCGGGCCCGGCGATTGCGAGTGCTGCCTTGAGGCCGGCAAGGTTCCATGCCTTTGACGCCGAAGTGAGCGCAAACGCGTTCTCCGCCCCGGGCACGCTCAGATACGGCGTGAACGTTGCTCCCGGAAGGACGAGCGGGGCGTGGATCTCGTCCGAGACAACCCGGACCCCGTAGTTGTGGGCGAGGGCGGCGACAGCTGCGAGCTCTTCAGGGCTGTGGACCACCCCGGTCGGGTTATGGGGATTGCTGATCAGGTACGCGGCATTCCGCCCGGATGAGCGCGCGCGCTTGAAAGCTTCCTCAAGAGTGGCGAGGTTGATCCGGAGATCCTGTCCTAGCGGCGCCTCAACGATCCTGCGCGAATCATGGGTGATGAAAGCATAGAAAGGCGCATACACCGGGGAGTTGACGACGACTGCGTCGCCTGGATCTGTAATCAGCCGCAGGATCTCGACTACGCCCATCATCACGTCAGGCACGACGGCGGTGCGCTCGACTGCCAGCCCATCCCAGCCCCAGCGCCGGGAAGCGAACGCACTTATCGCTTCCGCGAACTCCGTCCCTGCAGGGTATCCGGTGTCTCCAGCGTCGATGGCTTCGTGCAGCGCTTCCGAAACCGGCGGCGCGAGCCGGACGTCCATCTCTGCAACCCACAGAGGCAGCACGTCGGAGGGATGAGTGCGCCATTTCATGCTCATGCGCTGGCGGAGCTGTTCGAGGGAGAGCTCCTCTAGCGGGTTCCCGATTGCCGTGAAGCTGGCGGTTTGAGTCTCCTCGGCTGCCCTTAGCACTGCACAGTCATTTCAATCTCGACACATGCACCCAGCGGCAGCGAGGCTACTCCCACTGCCAGCCGCGCATGGTGGCCTTTTTCTCCCAAGACATCGAGGGCAAGCCAGGACGCGCCATCGACCACTGCGGGTGCATCCACGAATCCTTCCCCTACTGAGACGTACCCTCCGATCCTGGCGATACCCTTGACGGCCTCCAACGATCCGAGTTCATCGCGGACGACATCCAGACACCGTCTGGCAGCAAGCACTGCAGCCTCACGCGCCTGCTCGACTGTAACTTCCTGACCTACGCGCCCGGGATACAGCAAGCCGCCATCTCCGATAGGGAGTTGGCCGGAGACAAAAAGTAACTCCCCCACCCGGACGGCGCGTTCATAGAGCGGTGTGGACGTAACGGATTCAGCCATAAGAAACCTTCCAGACGTTCGAGAGACGGACGCGGCACAGCAGGTACGCCACACCGATCCAACTTAAACTGTATTCAACACACAGTTTGAGTAAAGCGGAACTTTCCACAATTATTACACATTTCGTTTACATGCGGTAGACCGAACACTCACCGATTCACGCCCTCTAAACTGCAAGTTTCTATGCATACCCGGCTCAAGGTCGAAAATCACTCCAACAAAGTGTTGATCTTTTGATGTGACTTGCCGCATACTCTCAACTGTGATTTGAATCTCCGGTACTCCGGTGTTCAGGTTTCCCATATCCCCGTTCTGCTCACTACAGCCCTACCGCGGGCGCCCAGAACGGCAATCCCCTCAAATGCCTGCCCGGACCCCAACTCCAGCGGTTACGCCGTAGACCATCAGGCCCTTTTCAGGCTCAAACCAACAGGAAGGCTTCCCATGTCGATTCAGCCGCCCGTCACAGACTCGGGACACGCGCACGCACCCGATCCCGTACTGCACGCCGAGGATGCCGGCTACCAGAAAGGACTCAAATCCCGACAAATCCAGATGATCGCTATCGGGGGTGCGATCGGCACCGGCCTGTTCCTCGGCGCAGGTGGCCGACTTGCCGCAGCCGGGCCATCACTCTTCATCGCCTACGCGATCTGCGGGGCCTTCGCCTTCCTGATCCTGCGCGCCCTGGGCGAACTCGTACTGCACCGACCGTCGTCGGGCTCGTTCGTCTCCTATGCGAGGGAATTCTTCGGCGAGAAGGCAGCGTTCACCGTCGGATGGTTCTACTGGCTGGTTTGGGCTGCGACGACGATCGCCGACACGACCGCTGCCGCACTCTACATGAGCTTCTTCGGCAGGTACGTCCCCTGGATCGCCGCGGTCCCACAGTGGAGCTGGGCACTGATCGCCCTGGTGCTCGTCCTCGCCCTCAACCTTGTCTCCGTCAAGGTCTTCGGGGAGATGGAATTCTGGTTTGCCCTCATCAAGGTCACCGCACTGGTCGCGTTCCTCCTCGTGGGCATCTATTTCGTCGTCTTCGGCACTCCTACCGGTGGCGCGGTCGGATTCCAGCTCATCTCCGACAACGGCGGAATCTTCCCGAACGGCGTTCTGCCGATGGTCCTGCTCATGTCGGGAATCATCTTTGCCTACGGCTCAATTGAGCTCGTCGGCACTGCCGCCGGCGAGACCGAGAACCCAGCCAAGGTCATGCCGAAGGCGATCAACGCCGTCATCGCCCGCATCGCGCTCTTCTACGTCGGATCCGTCGTCTTGCTCTCACTGCTGCTGCCCTACACCGCTTATGAAAAGGGCGTCAGCCCGTTCGTGACGTTCTTCAGCTCAATCGGCATCAACGGCATCGACTCCATCATGAACCTCGTTGTGCTCACAGCTGCCCTGTCTTCGCTGAACGCCGGGCTCTACTCCACCGGACGCATCCTACGCTCGATGGCCGCCGCCGGCTCAGCGCCGAGATTCGCACTTCGAATGAACAAGGCCGGCGTGCCCTACGGCGGCATAGCCATCACGGCAGCAGTCTCCTTCCTCGGTATCCCGCTGAACTACATCGTCCCGGGCGACGCATTCGAGATCGTCCTCAACATTGCGGCCGTTGGCATCATCGTCGCGTGGGCCGCGATCGTCCTGTGCCAAATCCAATTTCAGAGGTGGGCCAGGAAAGGGTGGACCCAACGTCCCTCCTTCCGCATGCCCGGAGCCCCGTTTACGGGCTATCTAACCATTGCCTTCCTAGCCGTGGTCCTTGTCATGATTCTTATAGACTCCCCGTTGACCGTGGTCGTAACCGCAATCGCGGTAGCGCTCATGATCGCAGGCTGGTACGCATGCCGCGGGCGGATCCGCGAGATTGCCGCTGCACGCGACGGCCACACCGGAGCGGCGCCCATCGTCACCCAGGCCACAGGGCGGCAGCCGTAAGGTGCGTATCGAACGAGGTGGATGACCATAGCCCCGGCAATGGTCATCCGCCCGTTCCCTGAACCCTGCAATGGTTTGGCTCACGCACGAGCACAAGCCATGAACCCCGGAATCAACAGCCTCCCGGTGAACCAACACCAACTCCAATGCGCGAAGGAACTCGGAGCGTCCGCGGCTGATCACGGAAGCCGCAACTGGAAGTAGAATTCTGAGACCAACCAACGGAACGCATTGCCCTACGGCCGTCTGGGGCTCCATTCCATGTTCCGTAAGACTTGTACGGACAGTTTGCGTCGGGCCTATGCAATGGGCGAGACAGTGTTGTCCGGGTCCTGGCTTCGCCGGCCGACCACCACCCAGATGGCTACACAGTCCTCGGTGAATGGATTGCTAAGCCGGTGTGGGAGGGACGATAAGAAATTGATGCTGTCCCCGGCGTTAAGCGTTCCCGACGAGGAGCCTGCCTCCACGTGGAGCCTTCCTTCAAGGATGTGGAAGTACTCATGCCCACCATGCCGCATGAGGTTGTCCGGCGGGCAGGATTCTGTGCCGCTTCGGTACGTCACGCGAAGCAGCTCCACGCTGGGGTCGTTCTCAGCGGTCAGCCGCTCCCAGAGGACACCGTCGACTCGTAGTTTTGGACGGTCCCTCGCTTCAAGCAGCCCTGGGAGTGGATTGGCCGCCATGGAGGTCACTGAATGGGTGACCCGGTGCTGGTCCTCCGCGGACTTGGTTTCCGCTTCCCCGGTTGCGACGGCGGTGTCAGCCATCCGGAGGTTCGTTACTGGAGACGGAATACTCAACAGGGCCCCATCCTGCATCAGGGTGTCCAGTGACAGGCCCAATTCGGAGACGAGGGCGTAAAGGGTTCCCACGGACGGTGATGTGCGGCCAAGCTCGATTTGTGAAACGAGGCTGGCGGAAACGTCTGCGCGGCGCGCGAGTTCGCGCAGGGACAGCCTGACGCTTTGCCGGGCATTCCGGAGCCGACTGCCAAGCTGTGTGGCCGCGTCCGATCGTTCCTCGGGGGCTGGTGCGCTCACGGTGTTCCGCTTCTTCTTAGGGTGCTTGTCGTGTTTGACCCACGCGCTGCCTCTTGCGGGCAGCGCGTGGGCCGGGAGTATTCAGAAAGCTCAGTCGCTTCAGACCTTTTCGGACTGCTCTGCGGCGATCAGCTGGGACGCTGCCTCGAGTGTTGCCGCCGCCGAATCGTGGGCGCGGGCCAGGGCCCGGTCCAAGGGCAGGATCCGGTGTGATTCCGCGAGTATTTCCACACCCCAGTGACCCCGCCAGCCGGCGTCGTAGATTGCCTTGACGAAGCTGACGGTGTCCAGGTCTCCCTCGCCGGGGTAGAGCCTCTCGTTGATGGTGTCTTCCCAGAGCGAACCGACAACGTCCTTGCGGGCATCATCGATTTCGACAATGAAGACCTTGTCCATCGGCAGGATGGAGGACAGATCTTCATAACGGGTCCCGCCGCGGCTGGTGTGCCAGGTGTCGACGGTGAGTCCGCCGTGCGGGTTGTTGACTTCGTTGATGAACTTCGCGCCGATTTCGATCGTCTTAAGGTTGTTCATCGGCATCGGTTCCAGGGCGACCCGCGTGCCTGCTTCGCCGGCTTGGGTGGCGAGCCGGTCGAATTCCTCGTGGAATGCGATCTCATCGACGGGCGCCGGTTCACCTTCGAGAGCAAGCTCCGCGCCGATCTTGATGGTCTTGACGCCGAGAATCTCCGCGGCGTTGAAAAGGATCTTGCGCCAGCGATCGGATTCCTCGCGTTCAGGGCCGTTCTTCCACCAATCGGCGAGGAATTCCATCTCGGCGTGGACGATGCCGTTGTCGTCCATCAGCTGGCGGAGTCCCTTAAGGCCAATGGTTTCTTCGATCTGTGGAAGGTCGGCGTGGATGAATCCAAGGCCTTTCCAACCGGCTTTGGCGGCGGCCTCAACCCGGGTCCGCACGTCAATGGGACTCGTTTCGTCGCCACGCAGCGGCGCTGCGTTTCCTGCCCAAGTCCAGCAGGAGGCCAGCAGGTCCCGGTTTTGAATGATGCTCGTGTCGTTCACATTCGTCCTTTGTTAGTTGGCTTTGGGGGTTGGGGAGCTTGGCCCGCCGTCGAGCGCTGTGTCGTCAGGGGCGAGCATGACCTTCGTTTCATGGCTGGAATCCTGTGCACGCTGCAGGGCTTCGTCCCCTCGGGAGAAGGGGACCACAGTGGAGACAATCTCACCGAGGTTCAGGCCCGAGTTGGCAACGAAACGGATCGCTGCCGGCCAAATTGCCACCGGCGCCCCGGTGGAGCTGGCGATTGTCAGGTTCCGTTCCTGGACAAGGCCCAATCGCGCGGGAGCGAATTTCGGAGTGGAGACACCCATCAGCAAGACACGTCCTTTGTGGTCAGCGCTCTCGAGCGCAGCCGCTTGAGCCGCCGAGTTCCCGGAAGCCTCAATAACCACGTCTGCGAATGGCCGTCCGATGGCCTCTGATGCCGCAGTAGTGGTGTCCGGGTTCTCCAGGGGATTCACGGCAGCTTTTGCCCCCAGTTTCATCGCAGTGTCGCGACGAAGCGGACTGGGGTCGAACACGACGACGACCGCGCCTGCGGTGACTGCCTGCAGGACGGCGTTGAGGCCGATGGCTCCGAGTCCGTGCACGTGGACGGTGTCCGCAGCGCTGATTCCGCCGATTTTGGTCAATCCGTTCAGTACGCAGGCGAACGGCTCGATGACGGCGGCCGTAAGCATGTCCACCTCGGCGGGGATGTGGAAACACATGTCCGCCGGGACAGTGAAGAGCTCTGCTGCTGCTCCGTCGTGAGTGACGCCAAACCAGTCATTTCCACCCAGGTGTCCGTGGCCGAGCACCCGGTCCCCTGGGTGGAACCCTTCAACGTCAGCACCTGCTTCCACGACGAAACCTGACCATTCGTGGCCCATGACATGGGGATAGTTGATCTTGAAGGATTCCGGCATGCTGCCGTGCAGGATCTCGATATCGGTTCCGCACACCCCTACGTAGGCGGGCCGGATAAGGAGTTCGGTGGGCTTGGGCGATGTGACGGCTGTAGTGCCTGGCTCGACTGTGACGGTGGCGTTGGCGTCTTTGCGGACCAGAACGGCTGGGACAGTGCCCAGAGGGGGTACTGCGGATGCTGGCCGCACGTCTTTGACGGTCTCAGACATGATGTCTTCCTTCTGTAGGTTCAGGCAGCGGGTAGTAACGAGGTTCGTCGGCTTAGACGTCGCTGCCGTGGAGAGCCGCAGTGATGAGCTCCCGGATGCCCTCCGGCGTAACTTCCCTCGGGTTGGCGTAAGGGTTCTTGGTCGCGATTTCGACAATCTTGTCGATATCGGACTCCTTAAGGCCCAGTTCAGCCAGCGACGACGGCGCACCGAGGGCTACGCTCAACTTCTTGAAGTGCGCAGCGGGATTGTCTGAACCGGTTGCGCGCTGCAGGGCCGCGATCGCCTGCGGGGCGTGCTGGGCGTTGTAGGCCAGGGCATAGGGAAGCACCACTGTGTGGGTTTCGGCGTGGGGAAGGTTGAAGGTCCCGCCGAGAGTGTGGCACAACTTGTGGTGCAGGGACATTGTTGTTGCACCCAAAGTAGCTCCGCAGAGCCAGGCACCGTACAGGGCGTCGGAGCGGGCTTCGATGCTGGAGGGGCTTTCGGCGATCTTCGGCATCGCTTCGAGCAGTGCACGGGTGCCTTCCTCTGCCATCAGCGAGATAATCGGCGATCCGTCGGGAGCGTAGAGGGCCTCCACGGCGTGGGCGATGGCGTTGAATCCGCTGGTGATGGACATGGCCACCGGGAGGGTGACGGTAAGTTCCGGGTCGTAGATGACACTGGTGGGCAGAACTTTGGGATCGCGCCCGGTCTTCTTTTCGCCGTCGGCGGTCAGCCCCCACACCGGCGTCATCTCGGAGCCGGCGTAAGTGGTGGGGACGGCGATAATCGGCTGGCCGAACTCGAGTGCGATGGCCTTGCCCAGCCCCGTTGTCGATCCGCCGCCAACAGCAACGTACCCGTCGGCCTGAGCCACTGCGGCTACCTCACGCGCCCTATGGGCAGATTCGATGGGCACGTGCATTTCAGCTTCCGCATGCACGCCGGCGCTGAGATCTCCCAACTGTGCGGAAACCTTTTCAGCGAGGTCCGCCTGGAAAGGGGTGGCAAGGACCAGAACACGCTTGAGGCCAAGTTTGACCACCTCATCGTTGAGGGAGGCAAGAGATCCTGCTCCAAAGCGGACGCGCATTGGAAGTGCCTGGTACTGAAAATCCTTCATTGGGTGTTCTCCTGTGCTTCGATAATCCGAGCAGTGGCCGGGGACATCACGGCGTTCTGGATAATGTCGGGGTCGACGAGGTCGGGGTGGATAACGATGTCAATCACTGCCTCCATGAACGGGGAGGCAAGCCCGTAGCGGGCTGCGTCAGCTTCCGAGCTGTTGGGCACGAATTCAGCGATCAGGCTCTTCTTTACGGCGAAAACGGCATCGGAGTCGATGTAGTCGCTGCCGCCGACAAAAATGTGGGTTGTCAGTTCCCGGAATCCGGGGGCGCTGATGATGAAGTGGATGTGTGCCGGTCTGTTCGGATGGCGGGCAGTGGCATGCAGCAGGTCCCCAACAGGCCCATCAGTCGGAATCGGGTAATAGCTGGGGATGACGCTGCGGAAGTAGAACTCTCCGGCGGCGTTGGACGTGAACAGACCGCGGCCGTTGCCGATGCTTTGGATGCCGGGTTGCTGAACGTCGTAGAAGCCCTTGGTATTGGCCTGCCAAATATCGATGGAGGCATTCGGGACCGGCTCACCGGTGACGGACAGGATGCGACCCCGTACCAAGCAGACATCGCCTTCGCTCTCCGGCGATGCGTTCTCGCCCAGCTCCCGTTTCGGGGATTCGACCATATGGAACGGCCCCAGAACGGTGGAGTCGGTGGCGTCTGGGGTTTCGGCGTCGTTGATCGTTTCCACCATCATCGACACGCCCAGCACGTCGGAAAGGAGGATGAACTCTTGACGGACGGAGTCGCACTTCTGGCCTGTGGCGGTCAGGAAGTTGATGGCGGTTTCCCATTCTTCGATCGTCGGTTCGATTTCCCGGATGAAGTTGTGAAGGTGGGTGGTGAGGCTGGTCAGGATGGTCCGAAGCCGGTCATCCGGGGTGCTGCGGAAACTGTCGATGACTGCGGCAGTCAGTGTTCCGGGGCCGAGGTCCGTGCTCATGGTGCTGTTCCTTCCTTGGAGCTGGCGCGGCTGGTCAGTGGGGCTCAGATGCTGGTGAATCCGCCATCGACAACGAGTTGCGCGCCGGTGATGTATGAGGCCTTGTCGGAGGCGAGGTAGACGATCGCATCGGCGACTTCGCTGGCCTTTCCGGCCCTGTGCATGGGGGTCTTGGCGATCAGCTCATCTGAAATGGCCTGATCCTGGTTTTCCGTCAAGGGTGTTGTGATCAGCCCGGGGTGGACCGAGTTCACGCGGATCCCCTGCGCTGCCCAGGTGGCGGAGGCGTTCTTCGTCATCATCGTCACGGCACCCTTGGATGCCTGGTAGGCGGCGACGCCGGCTGCTCCGACAAGTCCCCAGATGGACGAGACGTTCACGATGGATCCAGATTCCTGCGCCAGCATGGCCGGTGCGACGAAGCGCATTCCCAGAAAGACCCCGGTCTGGTTGATGGAGATGATCCGGTGCCAGTCCTGGATGTCGATATCCGTGATCGATTCGTACGATCCGACCAGGCCTGCGTTATTGACCAGGACGTCGATCCGGCCGTGGGCCTGGAGCACTTCTTCCGTGAGTGCCTTCCAGCCGTCTTCTTCGGCGACGTCGAGGCGCCGCCACTGGATGGTCCCGTCAGCTGCGTCGCCGGCGGCTATGTCAGCTCCGTAGACGGTCGCACCCTGTGCGGCCAGTGCCGTAGCGGTCGCATAGCCGATGCCGCTGGCCGCGCCGGTGACGATGGCGACTTTCCCGTCGAAGGATGGTGAACTCACGGTGTGATGCTCCTTGTTTTCAAGGGGTGGCGGATTGGTTACACGACGCGGCGGGTACTCCGGGAACCGGCGAAGTAGTTGAAGATCAGGGCGCTGAGAATGATGAGGCCATAGATGGCTTTGATCCAGAATGAGGGCACCTGGGACAGGACCAGGATGTTCTGGATGATGCCCAACAGCAATACGCCGCTCAGCGCACCGACCATCGATCCCTTGCCGCCGTTAAGGCTGATGCCACCGATGACGGCCGCAGCGAACACAGTGAAGATGAGGCCGTCGCCCTGGTTGGCGGTCACGGATGCGATGCGGCCGGTGAGCATGAGACCGGCGAATGCGGCGATGATCGAGCCGGCGACGAACACTCCGATGGTCAGGCGCAGCGTCTTGATACCTGCCGCCGCTGCCGCTGCGTTGTTTCCGCCCATTGCGTAGAGTTTGCGGCCGACCGGGTGGCTGCGCATGAAGATGGCGGCAGCGACCAGGAAGATCACGAAGAGCCAGATCTGGATGGAAATCCCGAACCACTTGGCGTTGCCGAGGGCCAGGAACTCAGGGGGCAGGCCCGAGAGGGTCTTGCCGCCGGACAGGCCCATGGTCAGGCCCCGGAGGAGTGTGAGCATGGCGAGGGTGACCATGAAGGCGTTGAGCTTGAGCTTGCCGACAAGGAACCCGTTCGTGAATCCGATGACGATACTGAGGACAAACATGACCGCCATCGCGGCCCAGGGCGACCATCCAAAACCGGAGCCGCCGACCGCGGTGGGCAGGACCAGCCAGACGGCGAGCATCGGGGCCAGGCCCACGACGGATTCGAGGGAAAGATCGAAGTATCCGGAGATCAGGATGATGCTTTCAGCGATCACCACGATCCCAAGGACTGCAGAGGTGACGAGGACGTTGTTCAGGAGGTTGTTCGCCGTGAGGAACTGCGGGGACAGCACCGCGCCGACCACCATCGCCAGGATAATGGCGGGCAGCAGTGCCAGTTCACGTGCCCAGCCTGACGAGCGGGCTTGACCGATGATATTGACGGGCCGGCGGCTGGTCGGCGTACCCGCAACGGTCGGGGTATGCGTGGACATGGGAGTTTCTCCTTGGTTCTTTGGCTCTGTGGGTGTGGGCTGAAGGGGCGTGGCGGCAGTTTTCATTTTCATGCCGCTGCCTCCGCCCCCTGGATGGCGCCTACGAGTTCCCACTCTTCGTAGCCGGCGTCGAGTTCGGCGTGAATTTCGCCCTTGTACATGACGATGACCCTGTCGCAGATTTCCAGGTCCGTGTCGTCCGTGGAGACGATCAGCAGGGACCTTCCGCTTTCGCGCAGCGCCCGGAGTGATTCGTAGATGGACTCCTTGGCCGTTACGTCCACACCGGCAGTGGGATGGACGAGAACCAGCGTGTCCGGGTCGGACGCCAGAGCCCGTGCGAGCACGACCTTCTGCTGATTGCCTCCGGAGAGCTCTTCGACGGCCTGTGTGGGTCCGTCACATTTGATGGCCCAGGCTCCGGAGAGTCTTGTGAAGCGTTCCCGGCGTCGGCCTGAATTGATAAGGCCGCCGCGGCCGCGAAGCCGGTCAACGATGGTCAAGGTGGCGTTCTCCTCTACCGACATCTCCGGGACGTAGCCGTTGACGTGGCGGTCTTCTGGGACGAATCCCACGCCAGCGTTGATGGTCTTGATGACGTTTCCGTGGCCAAGGGTGTGGCCATTGTGCTCCACCGTGCCCTTATCCAGCGCGAGCTGACCGGCGATGGCCTGCGCGAGCTGGACGTGGCCTGCCCCATCGAGGCCTGTCAGCCCGACGCATTCCCCAACGCGGATTGTCAGGCTCGCTCCCAGGACACGGGAGCCGACGGCGGCGCCGGTAACAGTCAGGCGCGTGTCGCCCAATTGGTCCTGGCGGCGATGTGCGCCAACGGTACCTTTCTTTGCGGCCGCAGCTTCTTCCTCACTCACCCCTGCCATAACATTGACGATTCGACTAACGGTAAGGTCCGACGTCTGGGCAGTCAGGACGTCCCGTCCATCGCGCAGGATCGTGACAGAGTCGCAGACCTTGAAGATTTCCTCAAGGTGGTGGGACACATAAATGACCGTGACTCCGCGCTGGCGAAGGCTGTTGATCTGGGCGAAGAGTTCGTGGGATGCCCCTTCATCGAGTCCGGCAGTGGGTTCATCCAGAAGAAGGATCCGTGGTCCCCGAGACAGCGCCCGGCAGACTTCGACGATCTTCTTTTCCAGCGGTTCAAGGTCAGCAACCACCTTGTCGGCAATGCGCTCGTAGCCCCAATCTTTGAGCTGGTCAGTGGCCGTCCTGCGGATCGCGGACCAGTCCACGCTCCCCCAGCGCTTTCGCGGGTAGGCACCAAGGCTGATGTTTTCCGCCACCGTCAGTTCCGGCACCAAGGTGCTTTTCTGATAGACGCAGGCGATGGAATCAGACCCGGGGCCTTCGGTGACTTCACCGTTGGCGCCCTGGATGTGAATGGTGCCGGAGTCCGGCGTCACCAGGCCGGTGAGCATCGCTATCAAAGTGGACTTTCCTGCCCCGTTCCGACCGAGCAGGGCCCGGGATTCGCCTGAACGGACGATCAGGTTGGCATCTGTCAACGCCTGAGTGGAACCGAAGGACTTCTGGAGCCCACGAATCTCGATGGCATTTTGCGTGTTAACTGTGACCACGATGTCACCCTTTCTCAAATTCAGTCTTCACCCAGGTCCTGCCCGAGGGAAGGAGGGGGCAGCTACTTCTTGTTGCCCCAGAGGTTTTGGTCATCAACGTTGGCTTTGGTGATAACCGGGGAAGGAAGCATGTCAGCCAGGTTTCCCTTGTAGTCGACGATCTCGCTGCCATGTTCGGACGGGCCGACTTTGTATTCCTTGCCGGCGATAGCGTCCTTAAGGTACTGGACTCCGTACTTGCCGTAGAGGTCCACGGGCTGGGAAACGACGGCATCAACGTGGCCGGAACGAATGGCTTCCAAGGATCCCTTGGATCCGTCAATCGTCACCAGGGGAACGTGGCCAGGCTGTCCGGCGGGAGCCCACTTGCCCTGGCCTTCCATTACGGTCTGTACGCCGGAGAGCATCACTGAGTCACTGGCTAGGAAGACCGCGTCGATCTTGGACGTGCTCAGAACCGTTTGAGCATTCTCTACAGCCTTCGCGGATTCCCAGTTGGTGTCTTTCTTGATGATCTGCATGCCGGGGAACTTGGCCGACATGCAGTCGCTGAATCCCTTGTCGCGGTCGAATCCCGACGTCGTTGACAGCGCGCCGTGCAGCTCCAGCACCGTGCCCTTGCCACCGGTGAGCTTGCCGATCTGTTCACAGACACTGGTGCCCATGGCAACATTGTCAGCCCTGATGTTCATGTAGATCTTGCCGCCGTTGGCTGCGGTGTCCACTGTCACCACCGGGATGTTGGCGGCATTCGCGGCCTGGATAGCCGGAACGACGGCATCACTGTCCCGGGGGATGGTCACAAGGCCTTTGACGTTCTGGGAAATCAGTGTGTTGATATCGGTCACCTGCTTGGCGGGGTCGCCTTCAGCGTTGGATGCCGGGAGCATGTTCAGGCCGTTTGAGTTGGCCTCGGTGACGACCGAGTCAACCAGACCCGCAGTGAAGGGGTTGTCGAGGACACCTGCTGAGAAACCAACGGTGGGCTTCTCATCAGCACCTCCAGGTGCTGCACCCCCGCCACAGGCGGAAAGCGCGACAGTGGCGCTGGCGAGCACGGCGACACCGATGTGGCGACGGCTCAGTTTGAATGCGGAGGCGCCTTTGCGATCCTGCACCATCATTTGCTCCTAATTAGAAGGTAGATATACACGGTGGAACTCTTCTTGTTCCGGGGCGGTCCGTCCTCGGCTTCGAGTACCGGGCGCTTGTCGAAAACTTTGGCCGGCGGTGGCGACTGGGAAATCCTCCATTAATGGCCAGCCGTCGGCTTCATCACTCCTCAAATGTAAAGTGACACACCCCACACTGTCAAGTAATACAGCACATTGAACTTTACAGCTGGAGGTCCAAACTCGCAGTCGTGCTGGCTGAAGTCTAAATAAACAGCCAAATATCGCCAGAGCGGGCAAGAGAAGGGTAAACTGGCGTGAGCGCAGACTTTACATTGTGGCCAGCTAAGTGGTCGCTTGGTGGACAGACATATCAACGACTGGCTCGCATGCCGGGTTGGATCGCCGGAAAGGCCCACGATGAGTATTCAAGAGACAATACCGGCTACAGAAGAGGGTCGCGCCCAACTGGGCGGTCAGCTCCGGGCCGCACGGACCAAGGCGAAAATCTCCCTCCGGGAGCTCGCCCGCCGGGTCGGCATCTCCGCAAGTTTTATGTCGCAGGTCGAACTGGGCCGTGCCGTCCCTTCCATCGGAACCCTGTACACCATCGTGTCCGAACTGGGACTGTCGCTGGACTCGCTGATGAGCGGTGAGCACTCGGGGCCAGCCCAGCAGGCCAATGACGCCAGCGCCAAAGCGTCAGCGAACAAACTGAACGGTGTTTCCGCGTTCGTCCCTCCGGCAGGTTCCCTGCCAGGAATCCAAAGGGCCAGCGACCGTCCGGAGATCAACATGGGAGGCGTCCGCTGGGAGCGGCTTACGGAACGGGCGGATCCGTTGGTCGAGTTTTTGCGGGTGACGTACGCACCCGGGAGCGAGTCCTGTGCCGCGGACGCCTTGATGCGCCACCCTGGATGGGAGTACATCCACATACTTTCTGGCCACCTGAACGTTCAGGTCTCCTTTGACGGCGATGTTCTCGGGCCGGGAGACAGCATGAACTTCGACTCGAACGTGCCGCACCGTCTCAGTAACACCTCCGGTGAAGACTGCATCGCCATCTGGGCAGTAGTCGGCCGTCAGGGTTTCGCCCATCCTCTGGACCTCGCCAGGGCGAGGCACGGATCCGACGACGGCGATTCCGCGGCGATTGGCCACTCACACTCCTGATTTCTACCCCTTCGTGCCGTCCATCCGTTGCCCTGCCGACGGGCGTCAAGGACGGACTGAGAACCTAGATAAGTCCGCGGATACTGCCGCCGTCCACGCCCCAGACGGATCCGGTGACGAAACTGGTAATCGGGCTGCAGAGCAGGGCGATGATGCGTGCCACTTCCTCCGGAGTGCCCAGCCGTTCCAGTGGCAGCTGACGCAGCTTCATTTCGTGCTCGACCGCCGCCTGGCGTTCCATCCCGTGAAGGGTGGCAAAGGTGTCCGCGAAACCGCCCGGTTTGGTCCAGAACGGTGTCCAGATTGGCCCAGGAGCGACCGCATTGACGCGGATCTTCGGACCCTCTGCGCGGGCAATAGACTTCGTCAGCGCCAGCACTGCCGCCTTGCTTGCCGAGTAGTCAACAGGCTGGGCTTCAGGCTGGCGGGCCAGATCGGAGGCATTGTTGACGATGCATGGCGCCGTTGATTGACGAAGCGTAGGCAGGGCGGCCCGGATGGTGCGTACGTAGCTCATGAAGTTCAACTCCATCGTCCGCTGCCAGTCTTCGTCTGAGATCTGCTCGAAAGTCCGGACCGCCCCGGAGCCGACGTTGTTGACCAACAGGTCAAGGCCGCCGAGCTGGCTAATGGCCTCAATGACCGCGTTGGTGGTGGCTTCGCCGTTGGTGAAGTCCACGACGGCGGGGACAATCCGGCCCGGATTGTCCGCCGCCAGTTCTTCAAGCTCGGTCAGAGCCGATTTGTCGATGTCCAGCGCTGCCACCGTTGCCCCCTCTGCGGTCAACAAAAGTGCGGTCGCACGCCCGATGCCCTGGGCGGCACCTGTCACGATGGCCTTCTTGCCGGTCAGTTCCAATTCCATGAGATCTACCTTTCGGTCCGCACTACGGCAGCGCTGGTTGTGGTGGCGAAGGATTCGAGGACGACGTTAAGTGATTCAACACACAGCTGTCAAGTAAAAGGTTACATAGTTGTTCGAAGCGAACCCAAGCTTGAACGCTCAGAAACTACGAAAAGTGCCTAATTACTGCGCACTACCCGGCGTCTAACGGCGCCCGAGCGATAAGACGTGGCAGGGGCCTGGCTGCTTGGAGCGAGAGATTCGTCAACTATTAGTTGACACTCTTCTTGTCGTCAATTACCTTGGAAGCAGACTGGGGTCAAACACTTCAAGCAAGGAGAGCGCTTTCGTGGATAACGCCACCGCAGCCGAGAAAAACCAGATCGAAACGTTGGAGGCGAAACGCTACCAAGCCGTAGTCGATGGTGACTACGCTGCCTTTGAAGACCTCTGCCACAAGCAGCTGGTGTACACCCATTCACTCGGCGACAGGGACACGTTGGGCAGCTACCTGGAAAAGCTTCGCAAAGGGTTCTACAAGTACCACCGAATCGACCACCCCATTGAAGACATCCTCCTTATCGGGGACACGGCACTGGTGTTCGGCGAGATGAACGCAGATCTCACTGTCAACGGAACCCATAAAACCCTTGCCAACAGTGCCCTGTCTGTATGGGTCAAGGAGGATGAAACCTGGAAGTTTCTGGCCTACCAGCCGACGCCCCGGAAGCCTGCCGCCGCGTAGATCGAGGGGCAAACGAACGAACGCGATGTCTTTCACAGATGACAAAGTCATCTGTATCAACCGTCATTGTCAGGAGGAGAAATGGTGACCTCACGGCGGGACGTGATCCTGAAAAAGAAGGCGATAGCCGCTCGTCGGCGTGCTGCAGGCGGCTCTTTCGCCACCAAATCCTCCCCCTCCACCGTGAAGGAATTCTCCGAGGTTGTCGGCGTCGATGCATGGATCCTAAAAAGGGCTCTCAGTGAAGCGAACAGCATCTCCGCCTTGGGAGCCGCGATTGCGTCCAATCCGGATACGCCCTCTCCTGAACTTGTCCGCAGCCTGCAGGCGGAGGAGAACTGGTGGCGGCGGATCGAGAACGAGTTGCCGTCGATGAGCAGCACTGAGACGGCAGCTTTCCTTGGCGCCAAGGCCACCAACCGGAACTTCGCGTCGTCGCAGCGGTCCGCCGGGAGGCTGCTCGGGTATGCCCGCCGCCAGGCCATCCGCTACCCGAAGTTCCAATTCGATCTGCAGCGCGGTACCGTCCTTCCTGTCATTCCAGAGCTAGTGGCGCTCACCCGCGGTCTCGACGTCCCGGACGAAGACCTGGTCTTATGGATGGCAACCCCTTCATCGGCATTCGCTGATCAGCGCCGGCCAGTGGACCATCTCAACGACCGGGAACAACTGCTCGCCGCGGCTGAGGCCCACTTCGAGGCCATCTGGTGACGGTCGTCTGGCCCACGACCCCGGAGCCACCCGACCCCTTCGAGCCACGCATCGGAGTCTTGGCACTTGGGACCATCCTCCACCGTATTCACTCCAACCGGTTCCGGCCCAACCAGTTCAACCCCGGGCCCCAGGGCGCCGGCCGGTTCCACTTCTTCGGCGACCCCATGGTCCCGGCCCTGTACCTGTCCGAAACCCGGGAAGCTGCCTTGGCTGAGACCCTGCTGCACGATGTCCCTGTTGGCGCCCCGGCGACGCTTCCCGCAGCATTTACGCCAACAGTGTCTTGGCGGGGCTGGAGTTGAAGCGGCAGGTTCGGATCGCAGAATTTTTCGGACTGGGCCTTCGTGCGCCCGGAATCGAAGCCACCCAACTTACAGACACCCCGATGGATAACTACCCACAGACGCGCAAATGGGCACAGGCAGCCCACTCCGCAGGGTTTGACGGCTCGGTTGGATGTCTAGACGCGACAACAGTGCCAGAGCCAACGTGCTATTTGGTGACAGGTTTCAGGAAGACCACCTTGAAGTAGTCCCGGGAAGCGGACTTGCCTTCGCCGCGGCTGACGGCTTCAGCTGGCTCGTGAATACCTGTGCGCCCCTCAAAGTCGACGTTCTCGCGAGGTAGCAGGAGGCCCCGCCGACGAAGGAGAACCCCGGTCCGACTTCCCGGAGAGTTTCGGTGATCCGGCTGGTGGTCAGAGCATTTTCCAGATCACGTTGGACGACTTCCCCGGAGAGGCCGAGGAATTCGAAGTTGTAGGGGTCTTTGGCAACCTGTTGGGCCAGTTCGGATGATTGCGCAGCAAGTTGCCGCGCAAAGTTCGAAGTGGCATTGTCCGTGCGTTCCAGAGCTCTATTCATGATCTTGTTCAGCAGCACATTGCGTGACCACCCGTGCTGAACTGCCCCCATCGCGTAGGCGTTGGTGGAATCGGGGTCCCATGCCCGCCCCGAAACTAGACCATAGAAGGCGCCAAACAACTTTTGCTAAAACGCTTGACCACCCCCACGATTAACGCTAACTTACTAGTGATCAAACGCTTTAGCAGAATGGACATCAGCGCAGATGAAACGCTCAGTCTTCTTCCAACCCGCCAACGGATGGGTTGGGGACCTCATCCCCTTCGAAAAGGACGGCGAGTTCTGGCTCTTCTACCTTCACGAAGACCGTACGGACCCGAAACCCGGCACTTCATGGAATCTGGTCACCACCAAGGACCTCACGGAGTTTGAGAACCACGGCGTATCCCTGCATCACGGCAGCGAAACCGACGTGGACTTCAACGCCTACACAGGCAGCATCGTCGTCGACGACACCGGCGTCCACCACCTCTTCTATACCGGCCACAACCCCCGGAACCTCGGCCCCGACGGCGCGCCCCTGCAGCTGGTTATGCACGCCACGAGCACGGATGACATGCGGAGCTGGGTAAAGCATCCGGAACTCACCTTCGGCGCCCCTGACGGCTACGAGTCCGGTGACTGGCGGGATCCCTTCGTGTTTCGCGATGAAAGCAAAGGCCAGTGGAGGATGCTGCTGGCGGCACGCCACTCCGCCGGACCGGAACGGCGCCGAGGCGTCATCGCACAGTGCGTGTCCACTGATCTCATGACGTGGCAGCACACCGAACCATTCTGGGACCCGCGCCGCTACATCACCCATGAGTGCCCCGACGTCTTCTCCTGGGGCGACTGGTGGTACATGGTGTACTCCGAGTTTTCCGAATCGTTCACAACCCGCTACCGAATGGCCAAGAGTCCCGACGGCCCGTGGACCGTACCCAATCTTGACAGCGTCGACGGCCGCGCCTTCTACGCATCCAAGTCCGCAGAGCGCGATGGTCGCCGCTTCTTCTTTGGATGGATCGCAAGCAAGGAAGGCAACACCGACGACGGTCCCTGGCAGTGGGCCGGCACAATGTCCGTCCTGGAAGCACGCCAGAACCCCGACGGAACACTGGGATTCTCCTTCGCCGACGAACTCGTAGACAGCTTCTGGGAAGACGTCCCGGTAACCCTGCCAGCCGAACTGCCCACACGACTGGACGTACCGGACGGGTACACCGCCATCGTGTCCGAAGAAGAACTGCCCAGCCAGTTTTACGCCAAGGCAGTACTGGACATTGACCCCAACACCACCGAATGCGGGCTGTTGCTCCGGTCAAGCCAGGACGGGGATCAGTCCTACGTCCTGCGCTTGGAACCGAAGCGCGGGCGCATGGTTTTCGACCGGTGGCCAAGGAAGATCACCGGCGACGCGCAGTGGCATGTCTCCGGGGACATCCCGTTCGACATCGAATTGGAACGCCCCTGCCACCTGCCTCCCGGCGAACACACGCTGGAAGTCATCGTCGACGGGGACCTGTGCGTTGCCGTTGTTGATCGGCAGGTCGCCCTCAGCACCCGGATCTACGACTTGCCCGCGGGGCGGATAGGCATCTTCACCGGGGAGGGCTCCGCTGCTCTTACCGAACTTCAGATACGTAAACGCACAGACAACTAAACACCACCACTTTCGGCTCAAATCAAAGGAGATTGTTCCATGAAGAAACTGATTCGCACGGCTGCGGTCGCGGCCATAGCTGCGCTGTCCCTGGCCGCCTGCGCCGGCGGAGGGGCCGGCGGCCCTGCCAATGTGAGGCCCACCGGCGAGATCAAACCGAGGGAAATCTCATGGCTGCTCTCTCGCCCAGCGGACGGGGCAGTAATCAACATCATGAAGAAGGTCGCGGACGACTATGCCAAGGACCACCCGGGCTTCTCGCTGAACCTCATCACCACCCCCGACCGCCCCTCATATATCCAGAAACTCGAGACCCTCGCCGCCGCGAACAAGCTTCCCGAGCTTTTCGACACGGATGCCACACCCTTCGCCCAACAGCTCGCCAAGCAGGGCAAGATGGTGGACGCGGAAAAGCTGCTCAAAGACCTGGGCGTGTATGACAACTACCGACCCAACGCCCTGAACTACCAGCGATTCGATGACGGATCGCTGTACATGATCCCGTTCCAATTCGAACTGGAGTTCATTTGGTACAACAAGGCCTTGCTGCAGCAGGCTGGCGTCCCGGTACCGAAGTCGCTGGACGACATCCCCGCGATGTGCACCGCACTGCGCAACGCCGGAATCACCCCGATCGCCATCGACGGGCAGGACCAGTGGCCCCTGGAACGCTACATGGCCTACCAGCCGTTCAGGACAGCGGGTCCCGACTTCCTCCAGAAGCTGAAGAAGGGCAACGCGAAGTTCTCAGACGCTGCCGGGAAGAAGGCCGTTGACTGGCTGGCTGCCCTGGGCAAAAACAAGTGCTTCCAGGATGGCTTCTCCTCGCAGGGCTACTCCGACGCCCAGAACATTTTCACCTCCGGGAAGGCAGCGATGTACAACATCGGCACGTGGGAATTGCCAAGCCTGGCGACTGACAAGCTGAACCCGGCAGTTCGGGACAATATTGATTTCCTCACCCTCCCGACAACTGAAGGATCCGTCACCGCTGCCAACGAATACGTCTCGCCGTCCGGAATCGGCATGGCTGTCAATGCCAAGACCTACGACCCGCTCGTCAGTGACTTCCTCAAGTTTGCCCTGACGAAATACCCTTCCGAGTACGCGGCCACCGGCGCTCTTTCACCGACGACCAACGTGCAGACCGCCACCCCGGCCAATGCGACTCCCCTGTACAAGAAGGCCCTCGAGACAGCAAACGACCTGGGAGACCAGCAGGCCATGCCGTGGGATACGCAGCTGGACCCGACAACTGACTCACGGCTCAAGCAAGAACTCGTGCTCCTCGTCCAGGGCGACATCACGCCGGAACAGTTCACCAGCACGATGGACAGCACCATCGCGCAGAACGCACCGAAGTTCTTCAAATAACACATAACGGTGGGGGGCCTCGGCCCCCCACCCGAAAGGCCCCACCATGCTCCCCAACAGGTCCCGACTCTCAGTACTGGTTTTCCTGCTCCCACCCCTGCTGCTCTACGGCGCCGCCGTACTGTTCCCCATCCTCCAGTCCCTGTTCCTCAGCTTCTTCTCCTGGAACGGCATCAGCGACATGGAGTTCGTCGGCCTCGCCAACTACCTACGGATGTTCACCGGCGATGACGTCTTCTGGCGCTCCTTCTTCAATGCACTCGGCTACCTGTTTATCTGTCTGGTCCTGCAGCTCGGCGGTGCGCTGCTTGTCGCCACCCTACTCACCTCTCTGCGCCGCGGCCGCGAACTAATTAAGACTCTTTACCTGCTGCCGGCCGTGATCTCCACCGTGGCTATCGCATTCCTCTTCGTGCGGATCTACTCGATCGACCCGGTGGGTCTGCTCAACCAGGTGCTGCAGTGGATCGGCCTCGGCACCCTCGAACACGCATGGCTCTCAGACGTGAACACCGTCCTCACGGCAGTATCGGTACCGGAAGGCTGGCGCTTCACGGGGCTGTACATGCTCATCATTTACGCGGCCTTGCTATCCGTTCCGCAGGAACTTGAGGAAGCCGCCCGCCTCGACGGTGCATCACGGTGGCAACTGTTCACCAAGATCCGCTTCCCGCACATCCGGCCCGTCTGGATCACCACCACTATCATGGCGACCACTTACGGCCTGCGCGGATTCGACATCCCCTATCTGATGACCAACGGCGGCCCCGGACAGTCCTCGGAACTGCTGACCACCTACATGTACAAGACAGCTTTCACCAGCACCGACTTCGGCTACGCCAGCACCATCTCGGTATTTATCGTTGTCGAGTGCCTGGTCGCCGTCGGACTCATCCTTTTCATGCTCAAACGAAAGGCGGACGCATGACCGCGCAAGCAGCTCGGATCACAAGGCACAGCCCTGCAACATCAGAAAGCAGGCCACCATTGCCCACGCGGCGCAGGCGCAAACGAAGCCTGCACGGCACCCTATCAAAGGTCCTCATCGCGCTCATCGTCATCGTGCAGGTCTACCCGCTCGCATGGCTTTTCATCACCAGTCTGCGCACCGAAAATGACTTCGCGACGGGCGACCCGTTTGCTCTGCCCAAGGCGATCACATTCGATAACTACGCCCGCGCGTTTGAGACCGGCAATCTCGGGATGAACATCGTCAACAGTTTCATTGTCACGATGGGCGCCAACCTGCTGATCGTGCTTCTGGGCATGATGGCGGCCTATGCCCTGCAGGTCCTCGGCTTTCGGTTCAGCAAGTTCGTCCGCAGCTTGTTTATGATTGGCATCATCGTGCCCGTGCAGATCGCGCTGGTACCGCTTTTCATCGACTACTCGACCGTTAACCTACTCGACACCTACCCGTCGATGATCATTCCCCTGGCGGGATTCGCTCTTCCGATGTCGATCTACCTTTTCTCCTCCTTCTTTGAATACATCCCTCGCGAGACATACGAGGCCGCCTCGCTGGATGGCGCGGGCCCCTACCGGATCTTCGGGCTGATCACCCTCCCCCTCTCCGTGAATACTGTGGTCACAGTCGTTCTGGTCAACAGCATCTTCATCTGGAACGATTTCATCTTCGCCAACACGTTCGTGCTCTCTGAGGGCCTCAAGACGATCCCACTGGGCCTGCAAAACTACATCGGAGCCATGGGAAAAACCGACTGGACGGCCACCTTTGCCGCGGTCTGCGTCACGATCACGCCTCTGCTGCTGGTGTTCCTCGTGCTGAACAAGGCGATGATCCAAGGCCTCGAGAGCGGGGCGACGAAGGGGTGACGCCCATGCCAGCCGGATATACTCCCGATGGAGGGCAAATGATTTCGCAGAAGAAAAATTCGGGCAACGCGGCCACCCCCGACGTTCCTGTCAAAATAGGCCGCGCGCATCCGGTTACCCTCCGCGAAGTTGCTGAAGCGGCCGGCGTGTCCACTGCCACGGTCTCCCTGGTCATCAACCAGAAGAAGAATGCCCGCATTGCAGATAAGACGCGTCAACGCGTCCAGGACGCAATCCGGCAGCTTGGATACCGCCCCAATGCAATGGCCAAGACCCTGGTCAGCGGCACCTCACGGTTCATCGGGCTGGTCGCAGACGGCGTCGCTACCACCCCCTTCGCTGGACAGATCATCCACGGAGCCCAGGACGAAGCGTGGAAACACGGGTACGCCCTACTGATCGCCAACACCGAGGGCAACCGCGACCTGGAAAAGGACGCGATCGCCATGATGCTGGAATACAAGGTACGCGGCATCCTGTACTCGACGTGGTTCCACCGGCCGACCGACATCCCGGAAACCCTGCGTGAGGCCGACTTCGTCCTCGTCAACTGCTTCGCTACAGAGCCCGGGGCAGCCCGCGCTGTCGTCCCCGACGAAGCACAGGGCGGGCACTCCGCCACGGAGATACTGCTCAACGCCGGCCACCGACGCATCGCCTTCATCAATGCCACCATCCCCGCCCCGGCAAAAGACGGACGGCTCCAGGGCTACAAAGACGCGTTGGCTGCCGCGAACATTGGGTTTGACCCTGACCTGGTCATGGAAGCCTACCCCGACCAGGAAGGCGGATACGGCGCCACCGAAGAGCTGCTCAAACGCAACGTCACCGCCGTGTACTGCTACAACGACCGCATGGCCATGGGACTCTACGACGGACTGCGGGAACACGGGCTGTCCATCCCTGACGACATTGCCGTGGTCGGATTCGACAACCAGGAAGTCATCGCGGCCCACCTTCGGCCGCCGCTGTCCACAGTGTCGCTGCCGCACTACGAACTCGGGGCGGCAGGAGTACGCATGCTGCTGGGCTTGGACGAAGCACCCATCGACTCCGCAGTGAAGATTGCGTGCCCCACCATTGAACGCGCATCCGTGGCTGCGCACTCGCCCGTATAGGTTTCGAGCACCCGGCTGGACTCGGGGACCGCATCGTCGCACTGCGCTGCTGTCGCCGGCGCCCCCGCCAAGCTGCGCCTCCTTATGCCAGAATCCCGCGGCCAAAGGCCGAGGCTATACCAACGATGTTGAGGGAGGAGGTTCTTCCCTCCTCCCGCGAGGGTCAGATCAGGGCTCCGGCGCGGATTCGTCATGTCGTCGAGTGTCTGTCTTGTCCAAAAGGACGACGACATGCCCCCACGGCAATTGGGCAACGGCTTGTTGCGCAATTGGGTCCGCGCGGGAGAATCCGGTCAAGACGCGGCGAATCTTTATCCCCGGGAACAATAACCCGATGGTGTGCGTTGCAGTGTCGTCAGAATCGAACATCAGAAAGAGAATCACCTAAGTGGCAACTGATTACGACGAAGTCCGCTCCGACGTCAAGGAATCCCAGGACCGCTCGTTGGAGGCACTTAAGTCTGCCAACGCACCCGATGCCCGCAGCGTCGTCACGGAATTGGACGAGGCCGATGCGTTCGATGAAGGCTTGACGCCCGGCGGTGAAATTGTCTCCGAGGAACTCATCGTTCAGGTCATTCCCCAGGCCGAGGACGAATTCACCTGTTACTCCTGCTTCTTGGTCCGGCACCGGTCCCAATTGGCACGTGAAGCCAACGGCCACTCATACTGCATCGAGTGCGAAGGCTAAACCCATTGCCGTAGGTACCACCACGAACCGAACAGCATCGCAGAATCGCGCCCAGGCGGCTCAGTGACGCAGCTCAGTTGCCCTGAGCCAGCGGCGCCAGTCGGTACCCAACGCCGCGCACGGTCTCGAGCCAGCGCGGGTTCTGGATGCTGTCGCCAAGTTTCTTGCGCAGGTTGCCCATATGTACCTCAACGGCACGTTCGTCGGCGTCGCTGACGTAACTGCCGACGTCGTAGGGTTCGTTGCGGAGTCGCCGCGCCAGATCTGCCTTGGTCCGCACGATCCTGCCGGTCTCAAGGAGGGCGAGCAGGAGGTCGAATTCGGTGCGTGTCAGCCTCAGTTCCTTGCCGTTCAGGACTGCCGTCCGGGAACCTGCCGAAACGGCAAGGCCGTTGTGGCTCATTTCCGGGTCAGTTTCTTCCACGGCTGCCTTGGACTCCGACGACGCGCGGGGCCTTCGCATCATGGCCTCGACGCGGGCGCGAAGTTCGCGCGGACGGAACGGCTTGGTCAGGTAATCATCACCGCCGGCCTCAAGGCCCATGAGGGTGTCCAGTTCCTCCGCCCGGGCGGTGAGCATGATGATGTAGGCGTCCGAGGATTTCCTGATCTGCCGTGCCACCTCGAAGCCATCGATGTCGGGAAGGCCCAGATCCAGCGTTATGACGTCAGGATTCAGTTCACGGGCTGACGTAACGCCCGCGGATCCAGTGGATGCAACATGGACGTCAAACCCCGCTTGCGAAAGGACCACACGCACCAATTCGCGAATATCCTGGTCATCTTCAATGACCAGCCCCACACGTACTTCACTCATCGCTGCCCCTCAGCCCCTTCGATAACCCTTCGAAGTATAACCATTATGGTTAGGCTGATCTCATGAACCGACTTTCTTCTGCATTCCCGGTGGTTGCGCCGTGACCCGCCCAACCACCTGGGATCTTGGGGAGAAGAAAAAACTCCTGGTTTTTCGGCGCTCTTTCCACGAACACACCCTGCGAATGAGGGTGGTTCTCAGCCAATTGCCGCTGTCTGTCTGTGTCTGCATTTCGGCGATTCTGGTGTGGCTCTTTTTCCCGGCCACCCTCGAGAATCCCCTGTTTCTCCTCTTCCTGCTGAGCCAGGCATTCCTGTTGGCGGTGTGCGTCATTGTGCCTTGGCACCGGCTCCCGTTCCCCAGCTTCCTGGCGATACCGATCCTGGACATGGTCTCAATTTCCTTCGGCAGGGAAGGAGGGCAGGAATCGCTCACGGGACTCAGCGTCCTGGTGGTCCTGCCCGTCATTTGGCTCTGTGCATCCGGTCTATACCCAAGACTGGCCATTGCTTTGTCATTCGTGGGTCCGCTTTGCATCGTGTGGGCCCCCTTGTTCGTCAACGGATCACTAACGGAGCGGGACCTCACTAAACCCCTGCTCTTCCCCATCCTGATGCTTGGCATCGGCGTGTCCGTGAGCGTGCTGACGCTAAGCATGGTCCGACAGCAGCGCGCGTTGGAGCAAAAGGACGAGGAGCTAAAGAAAGCCCTGGACATCAGAACCAAACAGGAACGGCTGCTCAACACCGTCATGGAAGCCCTGCCGCTGGGTGTGGTGGCCGTGGACGGCGATGGTCATGACATCCTTATGAACCGCCGCCAAAGACACACGCACTCCCTGGCAACTCCTGCAGGCAATGACGATCCGAACGAATCCCAGCTGCTCGTCTTCGACCAGGACAGGACCACGCCGTTGCCCGTCGACCGCCGTCCAGTCCGGCGCGCGGTTCTGGGCGAAAGGTTCACAGACCAGCTCGTGTGGCTTGGTTCCGGAGCAGAGCAGCGTGCGTTCACCACAAGTGCCCGCCCCATGGTTGACGACGCCGGGAACTTCGCCGGCTCGGTCGTCGTCTTCAGCGACGTCACGGACCTGGTCAATGCCTTGGCAGCCAAGGACGACTTCGTGGCCAACGTCTCCCACGAATTCCGAACGCCGCTGACATCCATCCTTGGTTACGTGGAGCTTTTGCTGGATGATCCCCGGTCCCTCGATCCCTCCTCGCGCAGGCAGCTGGATATCGTCCGGCGGAACGCCGAAAGGTTGCTTACCCTGGTGTCCGATTTGTTGGCGGTGCGGTCGGGCCACATGATCATTCAGCCTCACACAGTGGACGTGGCTGAGCTGGTGCGGGGAAGTGTGAGTTCTGCCGGTCCCCGCGCTGCCAAGGCGGGCATCCGGTTGTCCATGGATGTCCCTGACTCTTTGGAAGCCCATGTGGACTCCTCACGCATAGCCCAGGTCCTGGACAACCTGGTATCAAACGCCATCAAGTACTCCCCCCAGGGCGCAGACGTAGAAGTAGCCGCGTGGGAGGACCAGGAATTCGTGTTCTGCCGTGTGTCCGATACCGGCATGGGTATGACCCAAGAAGAGCAGTCCGAGGCGTTCACCAAGTTCTTTCGTGCCGGCGGCGTACGCAACAGCACCATTCCCGGCGTCGGGCTTGGACTGCCCATCAGCAAGGCGATCGTTGAAGCGCATGGTGGAACCATCACGCTGGAAAGCGAACCCGGCCGGGGCACGACCTTCCTCGTGAAGATGCCCGCCTGAGCGTTAGCGCCCGGCTACTGCGGCATCACGACGGCGGCCGAAGAGGAAGTAGCTCACCGGTCCGAAGAAGTTGATGAACGAAACAGCACGCCACACCGCCTTCTTTCCCCTGATTCTGGAATCGGGGGTCTTGCCGATGCTCCGCTGCGCCGCACCGAGCAGGGCCATATTGATGGCTCCGCTGACGATGAGCATGATCCGCTGGCCCTTGCTCATATCGCGCCACGATTTCCTGCGAGCCATGATGCCTCCATCCGTGAAGATTTAGTTATCAGGCTAGTCGGACGCCGTTCGTCCCGCCACAGCCTGACGCACTACCTCGCCCCACGATTGTTCCGCGAGGTCCGCCACTGCGGCCAGGATCTCCGACGGCGGCAGGGACAGGTCCAGCGGATACTCCACGATGTCGATGTCCGTGTTGAGGATCCTGCGGAGCTTCATCTCGCCCGGTCCAGCGTAAACAAGCCATGCCGTCGGGACCCGGAGTGCGGTGCAGTACGCCAGTAATTGGTAATGGTCCGCATTCAGTGAAGCGCCGGCATCTCCTGCCGCCGTGTACTTGGAGTCGTAGACCACTACCGGCCTCCCGCCCAGGAAGTGCACGGCGTCGGGGCGGACTGTCAGGCGATCAGAGTCCCGGACAGCCTCATTGAGCATCGCTCCATATTGGAGGCGCATCTCCCCTGGGTAGGCACTCATCGCGTGGCGCAAGGCCGTGCCCACGAACTCTTCGAAAACCTGTGCCATATCCACCACAAAGGAAGCCGTCTGCTGCTTCCCTTCTCCGGCCTCGGCTGAGGCATTGCGCAGGATGACCTCCGAGAGCCGCAGAACGGCGTGGTACCTGAGGTTCATTCGGTTGGCCCGCCACGGCGGCAGTGGAGCTCCGGACTGAAGGCGGGTGACGGCGTCGAGCTTTCCCTTGAGCTGGCGCAAGCGGCTCAGGACGTCGGCCCGGACACCTGGCACCTTCCCCATCCGTTCCAAAGCGGCGCGGAGGATGCGGTTTTCAGCGATGTCCTCAGTGAATTCGTCGTAGGACACTTCCAAGGGCACCATCATGCCGGGCCGGCGGGAGATTTGGTCCGAGATGCGGATGCGGCCTTTGACGGTCCGCAGCGATTCATCAATGGTGAGGTAGCCCTGAAGGACGCCGCGGCTCAGGGCGCGGTCGGCCAGTTGGGCCAGTGATTCGGCCAGGGCGCTCCAGAGATCCGGGTGCTCAGTTGCTTCCACCGAGTGGTCGCGGAAGCCTTGGTCGCCGGCGTAGCTGAGGAGGAAAAGCAAACGACTCAGGCCAAGCCGGTCCTTGGGGCGGACCTCCAGCTGGACGGTGGAAGTCCTTACCGATCCGACCTTGCCCACGGGTTCGATCCTGTAGAGGCCCATGCCAATCGGTGAGGCCTTGGCCAGCCCACTGGCATTGATGAACGCAGCCGTTGGGGGGTCGAGTTTGTCAACGAGTCCGCGTGAGAGCTCGTCCATGACGATGTGCCGGGTCCCGGCAGCCGCCGACGTCTTGCCGGCGCTTGCGGGCGGGCGACGCGGGCGTGGCGGGACGTCCTTAGCGGGCAGCAAGTCGTCCCAGCAATTGGTCCAGGCCGAAGCGTTCCTCAAGCTGCGCGCGGTTCAACTGCCCGTGATAGTGCTCCTCCAGCAACGGCATGAGCTCGTACTTCCAGATGCGGCGAAGACCTGTGGGGTTTTGGGCAGCATTCTTCATGAAATAGGACGGCCCGATCATCAGGTCACGGTCCCAGTCGTCGATGGCGTCGTTGAGGGCGTCCAGGAGATCGGCGTTGAGGGTGTCCAGGCCACGGGCTTGGAGGAAGCGCCTCAGCGAGCCCCTGACCGGTTCCACCTTGGGATGCAGCTCGATGAACGCGAACCGGCGGCGGATCGCGGCGTCCATCATGGCGATGGAGCGGTCCGCGGTGTTCATGGTGCCGATGATGTACAGGTTGTCCGGCAGGCTGAAGGGCTCGTTGGGGCTGTACTGCAGGTAAATGCGGTCGTCACGGTACTCAAGGAGGAAGTACAGCTCGCCGAAGACCTTGGCCAGGTTGGCACGGTTCATCTCATCGATGATCAGGAAGTACGGCTTGTGCGCGTTCTCCGGCTTGGCAGCTTCCTCCGCGAGCCGACGCAACGGCCCGGCCACAAGCTTGAAGGAGACCTGTCCGTCGTCGGTCTTGTCCGGCCGGTAACCCTCAAAGAAATCCTCGTACGCGTACGACGGATGGAACTGCACCAGCTTCACGCGTTCATCGGTGCTGTCGCCTGCGAGCTCCGCAGCGAGGTGCTTGGCCAGGTACGTTTTGCCGGTCCCTGGCGGACCATAAAGAACCAATTGGCGGTTCTCTTCGAGCAGTTCGGCGATCTCCTTCAGCGGCTCGAGGTCCATGTGGAGGGACGCCGCGAACTCTTCCGTCAACGGCCGGAAACCCTGCTGGACAACCTCGACGACGGCGGTGGGCGGCGCTTCGTCCTCGCCGTCGGTTTCGGCTTCTACCGGCAGGAGTTCCTGCAGCGCCTGAATAACCCGGGTGACATCCACGATGATGCCGGGCGTGGACAATTGCCGCTGTGCATGGCGCGGTAGTTCGGTGATGGCGTAACTGTCATCGAACCAGCGGACCTTGCGACGGATACGCCGATTGTCCTCGTGGTGTTCTGGTTCGCCGAGGACCACGCCAACCCGAACGCGTCCGGCGTTCTGGTAGAGCGTGAGGTCTCCGGGCTTCATCACAGTGAGGAAGGCGAAGACCGCCGTTTTGGTGTCCTCGCGCTCTACATAGCCCAGGTGCTTGTAATCCTCATCCACGGCATGCTGGACAACGCCCGCAGTGACTCCGGCAGTGAGCGAGCGAAGGTGCTCGACATCCAGCGTGGCTTTCTCTTCAGCAACCCACGCGGCCAGCAAATCAGCGTTGTCGTGATGCGTACGCAGCAACCAGGATCTGCGGCCGGGGTCTCCCACCTTGCGCCATTGGCTGACCAGCTGGCGTGCGTACCAATCGATGCGCTGGCCGGCTTGTTCGTCCAGGTGCAGCCGGATCCTGTGAATGTCCGCAGTCACGTCCTCTTCGGTATCGCCCCCGGCGCCACCAACGAGTGAGGCGAAAGCATCACGAATCTCCCGGCGCTCCACGTCAGCCACCACGGGCTCGAAGTAGCTGGGCCACACCAAATACTCAATGCTGCGGCGCAGGGCCGCCTGGTCCTCTGGTGTTCCAACCGCAAGCTCGTGGAACTTCAAAGGATCGGCGAGCGCCTGATTGATGGTTTCCGTGCTCTGGCCGTCCACGTGGGCAACAAAGCGGCACAGCCATTTCAGGTGGTCCCAAATGGTCCAGTTGAACTCGGCTGTACGGTCGCGGATCACGCCGTGGTCCGTCATGCCCTCGTAGAGCTGTTCCGGCAACTCGATGGCCGGTTCCACCCAGGAGGCAGCCTCGGCCACGCGGGCACGCTTGACCCTGAGGGACTTGACCTCGTGGGCCAGCGGCAAGGACTGAAGGAAGAGCAGCTCCACTGCCAGCAGCTTGGCTTCACGGGACGCGCCGTCGAGGTTCTGCCGGAGATTGGTCATCATGGGGGCCTTGGAATCTTCCACCCCACGCTCAAGGCGTTCAAGCAGCTCCCCGGCGGCGTCTGCCGTCCACGTCAGCGTGCGTCCGTCCAGCGCTGACGGTCTTCCTTGGAGGGCCGGGCCCAGCACATACCAGGCCGCGTCCTCGATCTCCTTGGAGATTCCGGGGGCGCGGTCAATGGCAGGCTTCACGGAGGGGGTCACCATGCCAACTTACCTTGTTTGACTTAGCCAAGCATCTGGATTTGGACGCGCACAGGACCCGTAGAACGCTGGTTCAGTAATGATGTTCGCGCGCACATGGCTTGACGTGAGCCTCTGATTCCCATAGACATGCAGTACCCGTAACATGCAGTGATCGGATCCAGACAATGGTGTGGACCTCCAACGCTTTTCGCCGGGCGGGGGCTCATGTCAGGAGCGGGATTTGTGAACAGCAAACCTCCTGACAAAGGCCCAACGCGGCTGCGTGTTCGCGCCCGGTTTCCGTTAGCGCTTATTGCGGCAGCGGTCCTGCTCGGCTGCTTCCAATCTGGAGCAGCCACCACGGCGCCCTCGGCCATCCAACAGATCCGGGCAAACTCATCGACGGAGGCGTCGTCCGTAGCCAACCGGTCCACGAATGACACTCCGGTTCAGGCCACCAACACTTCGGGGACGTCTGAGCCCGCGCCTACAAACCCTTTGGCGTCGACGCTCTGTCAACAAACAGCCTCAGGATTTGGAGTGGCGTCCACAATCGGCGCTCCTTCGGACCTCCAACTCCGCAATGCTTCGGCCATCATGGTGGCGGCGGAAAAACTGGACCTTCCCTCCGATGCCCAAATCCTTGGGGTACAAGCCGCGCTTGGCGAATCTTCCCTGGAAAACAAGGACTTCGGCGATAGCGCCGGCCCCGACTCCCGTGGGCTGTTCCAGCAGCGCGCCAACGGGGCATGGGGCTCTTATGCCGATCGCATGGATCCATTCATCAGCGCAACCAGTTTCTTCCTAGCTCTGAAGGGCATCAAGGACTGGCAGCTTCTGCCTTCCACCCTGGCCATCCACCAGGTACAGCACAACCAGGATCCAGACCACTACACCAAGTACCGGGAGCTGGCCCAGAAGATCGTGGGTTTCCTGAACTCCCAAGGTCCGCTGACACTCCCTTGTTCCAGCGGCAGCGGTTGGTGGCAAACATCAGTCGGTAACGCTGCGTCAGGTCATGTCCGGCCAGGACCAGGCACTTTAATGTCCCCACTGGTGATTCTGCGCCCCAGCTCACCCTTCGGGCTGCGCACCAGTCCCATCACCGGTGCCCCTGGTGAATTTCATACCGGGCAGGACTTCGCGGCGCCCTGTGGAACCCCGGTTCATTCTGCCGACGACGGCTACGTGCGCGAGGTGGGCTGGCATGCCTGGGGCGGAGGCAACCGGATAGAAATCGATCACGGCAACGGGCTGATCACCACGTACAACCACCTGCAGGCGAGCGCCGTCCGCAAGGGGCAAGTAGTTGAAGCCGGGGACGTCATCGGGTTGGTCGGCTCCACTGGTTCCTCGACCGGATGCCACCTTCACTTTGAAACAATTGTGAATGGCTTGCTGGTGGATCCATCATCGTGGAGCCTGATTCCGCTGGACAAAGAGTCGTCCGTGGATCTGCTCAGGCTCACGAGCTACTCACCAGCAACAGGAACGACGCCGGTTGGCGACGTTCCGGTGTGGTCGCTCGGCGGCGCACTTGGCGAGCAGGCGACGTCGGCCCCCACGCCGGCTGCGCCGTCCACTCCCACACCTGTAGCCACCCCAACGGCTACGCCCACACCAACTGCCACGGCGGAGCCCACACCAACTGCGACTGCTACGCCGACGCCGACCCCAACGGCCAGCCCGACCCCCACCGCTGAACCCACGGCATCTCCAACAACAACGCCCACGCCGACCCCAACGACCGCGCCGACGGCAACTCCAACCAGTGAACCTACCGCGACGCCCACGGCAACCCCAACGCCCACATCCGACCCCACGCCGTCGCCCACTCCGACAGCCACGGCCGCTCCCACCGCAACCATCACAGCGACCCCAAGTACAGGGCCAACGCCGACTCCAACCATCACAGCAACCCCAACCACCGGGCCCACACCGACGGCAACCATCACGGCCACGCCCACTCCGACGCCCTGAGCGTGTCCACGAGAAGTGTCCGGCCTTCCGTCTGCTTGCGTGCAAGCAGGCGGAAGGCCGGACTGGATTCCTGCTAGCCGGCAGCATCCCGCTAGCCGACAGCATTCCTCCTAGCCGGCAGCCGCGATCCTGAACACGAGCGTGCGGGCTTCGGGTTTGAGGGCGAAATCCGGCCAAACGTCGGGTCCGCAGGCCCTCGAGCCCAGCCCGTGCTGTGCGGCGTCAAGGTAGAGGAAGCTGTTCCGGCTCTGCGGCAATTCATGTGGATGGGCTGCGCCCGTGACCTGCTGCGCCGTATGCCGGGACAACGTGAAGCCAGGGAGTCGATCCCTGGAATCGGGCAGTGCATGGAACGTCACCCAGGGATCCGTACTGTTACGCAGTTCCAAGGATCGGACAGCACTCCTGTGCCCTGTCTCCTGCGGCCGGGCGTAGTTCACGCTGAGCTCGTCGATTGCCGCCGAGTAGCGGCCCACCAGGGCGGCACGCATGCTGTCGGGATACGATTCCCGGGGTCCTGTCCCGAACCAGGAGGCTCCGTCCACTGATCCGGGCAGGTCAAACCGCACTCCCAGGCGAGGCCACACGATGTCCCAGCCCGAGCTGGGTGCAATGTCCAGACGCAGCCACAGCTCTCCCCCGGATACCTGCCACTGCTCGTCCACGGAAACAGAATGTGCGGTGTCCGCGGCGGCATAGCGGGTGGTGACGAACACGCCGTCGTCGGCCTGCACCACTTTCTCGACGCGGGCCGTCAACCTATCAAGACCCGCCTTGAGCCACACACTCTGGTTGGACGGAGCTGGAACCCCGTTCCCATTGTTGAGCCACGGGTCGCCGAGGTCGTAGCTGCCGAAATTCGAACCTCGATCATTGTCCGTTGGTGCTCGCCACAACTCCAGGCGCGGGCCGGATACCGGCAGTCCAGCCAGGGCAACGAGCCGCCCATCCTCGAACTGGGCAGGTCCGAGGGATGCCGGACCGAGGGATCCAGCGCCCAAGGACAGAGCCCCGGCCGCCCCGGTCTCCCCGCGCCGCCCAGCCGACGACAGTGGTCGCGGAGCCTTAGCAGGACGCCTGGCAGCAGATGCAGTGAAATCCAACTGCCCAGTGCAATCCAACTGCGCAGTGGAAATGACGTGGCCAGCAGGAGCCCACGCGGTGTCCTTGCGCAGGGCAACCTCAACGGTGAGCCACTGCTCGCCGGCCTCCACCCTGCTGAGAGCCCGCAGTGCCAACTCCGGCAGCTCCATAACCGCGGAGTCCCCAGCGGCGAGTTGACCACCAGTGGAGGTCACGACGTCGAACGTTCCGGACGCGGTCGCCTCGCCGTCCGTTTCGGTGCGCCAGCGAAGGACGACGTCGGACGCGTCCGCCGAGTGCCGCAGGTTGGCGACTGTGAGCATGGGACGGGTCACACCGTCCGTGACGGCTGTTTCGAAGCCCAAGCGGAGGGGCGCCACGATCTGTTTGAACTCGAACAGTCCCGGGCTGGACGTCGAGTCCGAAAGGACCATGCCGTCCATGACGAAATTGCCGTCGTGGACAACCTCACCGAAGTCGCCCCCGTAGGCGAAGAACTCTGTGCCATCTGCGGTAGTGGTGCGGATCCCATGGTCCCGCCATTCCCACACGAAACCTCCATGCAACCGTGGGTAGCGGTCCACCAGGTCCTCATATTGGTCGATCGCACCGGGACCATTGCCCATTGCGTGGACGTACTCGCACAGGATGAAGGGCTTGCTGCGTTGGCGCGCCGATTCCGCCGCGGAGCAGCCGAGCAGGAGCGAGCCGGAATCGTCGCGGCCAATGGCTTCGGTTTCGGGGATGGAGGAGTACATGCGCGAGTAGACGTCCGTGTACGCGCCGGCGTAGTCGCCCTCATAGTGCACTGGACGGCTGGAGTCTCGCGCGTGCGTCCAGGCGGACATAGCCGCAAGGTTGGCGCCGGTTCCTGCCTCGTTACCCAAGGACCACATGACGATTGAGGGGTGGTTCTTGTCCCGCTCAACGGTGCGCTCCATCCTGTCCACCAACGCCTCACGCCAGGCGGGATCGTCACTGGGATTTCCGGCCCAGCCATGACGCTCAAAGCCATGTGTTTCAAGATCGCATTCCAGGATCACCCAAAATCCCATTTCATCCGCGAGATCCAGCAGGCGCGGGTGCGGCGGGTAATGGCTGGTGCGGATGGCATTGACGTTGAACTGCTTCATCATGGCAAGATCGGCGCGGGCAAAATCTTCGTCAAAGACGCGGCCACGGTCTGGGTGTGTCTCGTGCCGGTTGACGCCGTGGAACACCACGCGCCGCCCGTTCACCAGGAATTGGTCTCCCTTGATCTCCACGGTACGGAAGCCAATCTTCAACGAGACCGTTTCGCCTTGGCTGGAGACAGTCGCCGCGTACAGCCGCGGAACTTCCGCGGACCAGGGTTCGACGGCGGCAATCCCCACCGGGGCGACGTCCTCCGGAGTTTCCCACGTGACATCAACATCGAGCTCGGGAACGCGGAGGCGCACAGGATAGGCAGCGGGAGCAGCGGCAATTTCGGCGTCGATGATGCCTGAACCGGAGTCGCTGGTGCCTTCAAATGGCGTCCGCAACCAGACGTCGTCCATTCCCGCTTGAGGACGGGCCTGCAGCGTGACGTCGCGGAAGATGCCCGGCATCCACCACTGGTCCTGGTCCTCGACGTAGCTCGAAGCAGACCACTGATGGACGCGGACGGCGAGGACGTTTTCCCCGGGCCGGATTGCCTCGGTGACGTCGAATTCCTGGGCAAGCCGGCTTCCCGTGCCGACGCCGATTACTGTGCCGTTGACCCACACTTTGTAGCGGGATTCCACCCCGTCAAAGCGCAAGACGATCCTCTCCGCACTTGCCCAGTCAGCAGGAATGGTGAAGGTCCGACGGTAGTCGCCCGTTGGATTCTCGTCCGGCACGTGGGGTGGCTCGGTGGGAAAAGGGAACTGGACGTTGGTGTAGATGGGGCGGCCATAGCGGCCCTCACCTTCCAGGACCCAGTGGGAAGGAACCGGGATTTCATCCCAACCGGAATCGTTCAGACCTTCATCAGCGACTCCTTCTACCTGCTCGCCGGCGGGCAGGACTCCCCTGCCGCCGGGCGTTCCGGGCGCACCGGGCAGCAACCGGAATCTCCACAAGCCGTTGAGTGGGATCGTGGGCGCGTCACTCCGTAGCCAGGAGCGGGCCGGCAGCCGATTGCCGGAGCCGGGGCCGGGATGGGTGATGTAGGAAGTGCCGGCAAACAAGGCCGAAGATGTCGATTCCACGTGGCTCCTTCAAGCGTCCACTGCAGGGTTGGGTGTGACCACGCTAACACAAATTTCGAGTAGTTACTCTAATTTCAGAATTCCAATCCCCGCCCGCTGTACACTGGCTTGCCATGACCACAAAGGACACGGCGAGCGCCAAGCGGGGACCCTATTCCAAGGCGAAGGAAAAGCGACGACTCATCCTCGACTCCGCCCACGCCGTGTTTGCCGCGAAGGGGTATTTGGGCGGCTCCCTGCAGGACGTTGCCAACCAAGCGGGCATGAGCCAGACCAGCCTCCTGCATTATTTCCCGTCAAAAAGCGATCTTCTGATGGGCGTCCTGGAGTGGCGCGACGAACTGACCGGAAGCGAGAATCCCTCCGCTGAGGAAGAGTCGCTTGTGGATGACGTGATTCGCACGGCGCTCCATAACGAGAAGATTCCCGGCGTCATCGAGCTCTACACAGTGCTGTGCGCGGAATCGATCACGAATGCCCATCCCGGCCGTGATTACTTCACAGAACGCTTCGAACGCATACGGGCAAGCTATAGGCGCTCTTTCTCGGCCTTGGCCCAGGAGGGCAAGCTCCGGCCCGGCGTGGATCCAGCGTGGGCAGCCACGTCCCTGGTGGCCCTGTGGGACGGACTTCAAACCCAGTGGCTGTTGGCCCCGGACAAGATAGACGTAGCAAAAGCCCTGCGCGGCTTCTTCGAAGTGATCCTGCTGCCTGAAGCGTGACGGGCCGAAAACCTACTATGCGTTGCCGTTCCAGCCCCCTAGTGCATTCCAAATTGGTAGTTGAACGGCACAGCCTCGCCCGGACAGACTTCTTCCCAGAGCGCCGCGATGGCATCCTCTCCCTCACGGAGGTCCGGTATCTCCACCCCTTCGCGCAGGATGGCTGCTGCCTCGCCCGCCTTGCCCACCCGGGCCAGTGCCAGGGCCCTGAGGAACCTCAAACGCCCGACGGCGGCGCCCTCCCTGGGTGCGAACTCCAGCAGTTCCAGCGCTTGGGCCGGATCATCATGGCGGATGCTGAGTGTCACTGCCTCGGTGAGCAACGCTGTGTTGGCGGAGTCGGCTTGAGCAGCGCTTCTGAGTTCATCCAGGCCCTCGCGATCCGAGCCTTCGGCCAGTAACGCCAGGCCCAATCCACGATGTGCGAGCGCCAAAGTCCCTGGCCGAACGCCCCCGGCAGCAAGCACCTCGCGATACGCCTCTTTGGCTCCTTCCAGGTCCTGCCTGGCATGCCTCATCGTGGCCACATGGAACCGCGCCTCAGGAGTTTCCCGTCCCTCAAGCAGCTCCTCCCAGTCAGCTCCGGCAACAAAGCTGGGCGCGCCGTCGAACGCTTTTCCCTTTAGCAGTTCCAGCCATGGTTCCTGCTCCGCTGTGATGCTTTCATCGACGAACGGGGTGCCGCTCTCGTCAATCCAGCCCTTGCCCGTCCGACGCCGGCGGGCCCGCTCCACCACGCCCCAGCCGCTGCCGTGGAGCAGCATGGTGGACGGCGGGACGTCAGCGTCGCTGATCGCGGCGGGCAGCATTGCCTCCAGTTCCTCGTGTGCCAGGAGCTCCTCGAGCCGCTGGCCGGCGTGGGCTACGGCCGCATCCCAATCCGATCCATGGGCCGTATCGGGGTCCAGATGCCCATTGCCGTACGCTTCCACCCAGGACCATTCCGCACCCGACGGCATGGCCATATTTTCAAACTGGGTTCTCGCCAACCCCGCCTGGATCTCGGCGTAAGGGCCAGCACCCGGGCTCAACCATTGTTGCCACCGTTTGCCCCCTTGGCCTTGTCCCCAGACGAAGAGCTTCTTGCCCCTCAGCCGGCTGGTGGACAGCATCGCCAGCCCATCGCCGTCGTGGTCCGCAGCTACAACCCAGCGACGTTCGGATCGATCAATATCAAAGAAGAAGTCCGCGGCATGCGGGCTGTTGACCAACCACGTGCCGTCGTAACCGTTGTGGTCCGTGGGCCGGACGCGGGTGATGTCCGTGGCGTAGTCGCTGCCAAAAGCTTCGTCGGCCGGGGCGATCACGCGGGTGCGGTCCGTCTCCGGAATGGCCGCGTTGCTCCACCAGTACATGGGAACCTCGTGGTCATTGGGGTTGCGGATGCGCACGGCCGCGAACAGCACGTCAGATTCGGCAGGCAACCATATGTCCACTTGGAAGACCACTTCCCGGAGCCGCTCGAACTCCCACACACGTAGGATGTGCTTTCCGTCCAGCGTGTGGACGATCGCCGTGTGCAGTGGATCGCAACTGGTGGGTGAGTGGCCGCGCGTGCCTATGTTCCACTCCAGGCCGCCCGCGAACCACGCCTTTCGCAGCGCGATGTTGGCCAGCTGGGGCGCGTCGTGCGTGTGGAGGAGCTGCTTTCCCGTCACTTTGTCGAACAATTCCCAGATACGGCCGCCCAGTGACGGTATGACCGTCGCCCGGAGTTTGCTGTTCTCAAGCACGACGGCGGGTAGCTCCCTGGGTGCCGCTTCCCGGCTGTAGCCGTCCTGCATGAGGTACGGGTAAACGTTGGCCACCACTCCATAGCGGGCCGCCGCTTGGAGCTCTTCCGGCACGCCCTCGCCCACTGTATAAGGCTGATCGAGTTCCGCGGCCACCACCGGCAAGGGGTTCAGCGGACCAATATCTGCCATCGTCAGGGAAATGGTGGTGACCGTGAGGTTGGAAGGTGAGGTGACAGCCATGTCAGGATCCGTTCGTGAGGAATTCAACGTCCACACCCACAGTCTCCTCGAACCGGATGGCCAGCGCTAGAGCCCACAATTGCTTACGAATCGTAAGTTTCGTAAGTTTGAGGGATGACCGTAAAAACTGCAAATGAAGCCAGAATGCACTGGTCAGAGCTCATTGACGCCGTGCGGCAGGAACCCGTCCACATCACCCGCCGCGGCCGCCCGGTAGCCGTAGTTGTTGACCCAGACTTCTACGAACGAGCCGTGGCAGCGCTTGAAGACGCTGACGATCTGGCCGATACACACACGGCGAAGACCGAAACAGAACCACGCGTCACTCACGCGGAGTTGCTGCGTGAGCTTGGAATCGAGGCGTGAGCGCAGACTTCAACATCGCCTACACGGCCACGGCGGCAAAGCAGATCCGCAAACTGGACAGATCCGCCCAGGTCAGAGTGTTGAAGACCGTGGAAATACTGGGGGCCACTCCACGGCCACCCAAAGCGACCCAGCTCGTTGGCGGAGATGGACAATGGCGAATCAGGGTCGGCGATTACCGTATCGTCTACGAAATCCACGACCACGAACTCTTGATCCTGGTTGTGAAGGTAGGACACCGCAAGGAAATCTACCGACACCAGAAAGCTCTACGAAAGTCCGCACCGGCGGTTCCCGGAGCCCCGGGCTTATGACAAGGAGCTGACCACCAGTTTCCGCACAACGGCGGTGCCGCCTTCCACCCGCAACTCGGTGCCGAGGCTCCCGGCCAGGGGGAAGACCAGATCACTGAGGACAACCCTGCCGTCTTGGGCGAAGACCTCCACTGATTGATCCACGATAATACGCAGCCTCAGCACGCCGCCGTCGAGCTTCACGGGCGCCGACTCCGCCGACGCGAACTTTTCGTGGAAGCCGGTGTTTCCGGAGTTTCGTCGATCCAGGGTGAGCTGGCTCGTCCCGGCGTCGAAGCTGAGAACCGTTGCGGCGCTCCCATCCGGGGCACCGAGCAGCCTGAAGGAAATGGTCCGGCATGAGCCGGGCAGGATCTCAGCCTCGATCAGCTGGGCTGATCCGGGCATGGCGTCGTGCAGTTGCACCGCGGAATCGCTAACTTCGGCATCCTGGAGAATGCTGGCGGGGTTTCCGGAGTCCAGCGGCAGCACAGGCCGCTGCACCAAGCGTGGCAAACCCTCTACGGTTGCAAGTTCAACCTCGCGGGCAAGCGACATGCCGGAGCGCCACGGGGCCGTTGGCAAGGAGTTGGCATAGTCCCAGTTGTTCATCCAGCCGATCATGATGCGGCGGTTCTCCGGGACATTGCTGAAAGAGACCGCGGCGTAGTAGTCACGCCCCCAGTCGAGCCAGAGGCATTGCCTGAGATCCATGGTTCCGTCGGCACCGGGTGAAACGAGCGAATCAGGATCGGCAGTGAACTGCAAGCCATCGAAGTGGCCCACGAAGTACTGTCCTCCGGAACCACCGGCCACGGCACCTGGATTGACGTTAACCACCAGGACCCACTTGACGTTCTCCGGGTCGCCGTCGACGGGCAGCGGGAAGAGGTCCGGGCATTCCCATTCGCCTTCCGCCGAGTTCGCGGGGCCGAAAGTACTCAGGTATTCCCAGTCCTTCAGGTTCTCCGAGCGGTACATGACAACCTGCTGATGCTGGGCCTCCACGGCCACCATCACCCAACAGGACCCGGCAGATCCCTCGTAGCGGAACACCTTGGGATCCCGGAAATGGGCCGAGCCGCGGCCAAGCACCGGGTTGCCTGCATATTTGCTCCACGACATGCCGCCATCCGTGGAGAACGCGAGGGACTGGGCCTGTGTCCCCTGATGCGCCGAGCCTTCCTTGAAGGCGCTCGTGTAGATGGCCACCAACGCCGGCTCTTCGTCTGTGCCGAATCCTGATGTATTGCCGTGGTCCACCACGATGCTGCCGGAAAAGACGTCCTCTTCGTCGTCGCAGGCGATGGCAACCGGGTGTTCAGTCCAGTGCAGGAGGTCAGTCGAGGTGGCGTGCCCCCAGGACATGTTGCCCCAGACGTTGTCGAAGGGGTTGTTTTGGTAGAAGAGATGGTAGACGCCGTTGTACCAAACCAGTCCGTTTGGATCGTTCAGCCAGGTGTTCTTGGCCGTGTAGTGAAGTATCGGACGCATCGTTGAGGCGGCGTCTTCGCCGGGGGCGGCACGGTGCGTTGTTGTTTCAGTCATCGGAGGTCTTTCGGGAGGGAAGCGACGGAATCGCGAAGAACCATGGGGCATGGAAGAACGGTGGGGTGGGTAGCGAACAGCTGCAGGTCGGTTTTCCCTTCGATGGCATCGATCAGGTTTTCCGTTGCCCAGGCACCCATTTCGTAGTGCGGCAGGGCGACTGTCGTCAGCGCTGGGTAAAGGTTTTCGGCAATGAGTTCCTGGTTGTCGAAACCGACGAAGGAGATGTCATCTGGAATCCGAAGGCCAAGTTCCGCAGCGGCCCGGTACGCACCCATGGCCATACGGTCGTTGTAGCAAAACACGGCCGTTGGCCGGTTCTCGGATTTCAGCAGGCGCAGCGCCGCCTGGTAGCCACCGGGCATCTCCGAGATCTCGGACTGGACCAGTTCTTCGTGGAACGGCAGCCCGGCGTCTGCCAACGTCTCCTTGAAAGCCCTCAACCGGGAGTGGGTTGCGGGCACGTCGTCGGTGTTGTTGAGCATCCCGATCCGGGTGTGACCGGCGTCGATCAGTGTCTGCACTGCGGACCTTGCCCCGCCCACTTCGTCGGGGATGACGGAGGAAACAGTTTGGCTGATGTCTTCGGAGTCCACCAGGACTGCAGGCAGTCCAGCGAGGTTCTTGGGGACAGCCAGCTTCCGGTGATACATCGTGGCGTACAGGATGCCATCCACTTGCCGGTCCAGCAGATCCGCCACCTGGCTTTCCTTGGACTCCTGGGAGCTGGTGCTGGTGGAGTTGATGATCATGATGTTGTAGCCCCGGCGCTTCGCAGTTTCCTCTGAGCCCAGGATGATCCTGCCTGCATGCGGCGTGGTGGCGATTTCCTCGCTGATGAACCCGATCATCCCTGAACGTTGTGTCCGCAGGGCCTGGGCCAGCCGGTTCGGGCCGTACCCCAGGCGATGCGCAGCCTCCTGGACCCGCTCCCGCGTTCTTGCGCCAACGCGGGCGTAGGCAACATCGTTCAGGACATGGGAGACGGTGGTGACCGAAACTCCGGCCTCTGCCGCCACGTCTTTGATACCCACTGATCTATTGGTCATTGGTCCCCCACGTCCTCATGATGTTGGTGCTGATCCTGCGATCGAATCAGCATGTGCGGCCTGGAAACCCAGAGTTGGTGTGGCCCTCAAGGCGTTGACAGCCCTGTCTGCAATAACTTGGTCGTCGGTTCCGGAATCAAGGATCGTATTCCGGGCAGATCCGGAATCGACCAGGACGGCCGTAACGGCGAGCCCGTCAGAAGCGCCCGTGGTCAACAGGGCGTCCACCTGGGCGGAGAAGCAGGAATCACTGGACGTGGCGTGAACGTCCATCGCCACCACGTGGTTGTTGGAGACGAAGTTTCCAGCCCCCTCCAGCAACCGGATGATGACCGGCGTCGCTCCTGCGGGACGGATGCTCTCTGCGTCGATGACCTCGGAGAAGTGGTTGCCCACCACAGAGTTGTTGCTCCCGCTCACGCAGAGAAGCCCGTAAAGATCGTCCAGCCCGTTATCGACTCCCAGGAAGGGTGTCCAGGGCTCATGGTCACGCAGGAAGTGATTCGTCGCCACGAGATTCTCGGAACTGTTCTCTGCGAGAACCACCATCCCGGGGTAGAACGAATGCAGCCGGTTGTTGGTGATGCTTGAACGCGTGACGCCGTCCAAATGGATGCTGCTGGCACCCCTGGGGAAGATGTTGTTCGCGGTTATCAAGAGCCCGCCATGGCTCTTGGCATAGATCGAGTGGCCCTTGAAACCTGCTCCGATCAAGTTGTCAGTGATCTTTGACGCCTGTCCCCAGCCGCGCAACTCAATGCAGCTCCCGCATTCAGCAATGAAGTTATCGTGAATGGAAAGCGCGTCAGCGTTGTGAATAGTGAGGGCGTTCTCCAGGTAGATGAACCCCATCCCCGAAACGCGGAATGAGTCATTGGCGCTCGCCACGTAGATACCGGTCTTGCCATTCACATACGTGTTCTCCGGCGGCAGGTCCGAGCCATCAGGGGTGAAGTGCAAGCCGTCAATACAGAAGTTGGAGAACTCCACTGAGCTGATGCGGGGGCTCCCGCTTCGCTCAACGTAGAAGGCTGCTCCCTTGGCTTCGTCCGAGTCCCCGCCGAGGGCAAGATCGACAATAATGCGGCTTCCTCCAGGCCACAGTTCATGCAGATCGCTCCACTCGTCTTCGGGGACGTTGAACCGGATGCTCGAGGACGTAAAGCCGTGCCCCGAACCCTCGATCCTGAGGAAGCTGATATCGATCAGCACCTGCGTACGGAGGTGGTAGTCCCCGGGCGGAAGGTAGATCACTGCTCCCGGCTTTCCTCCGTTGTTCACGTCGGTGGCTGCCTGCCGGGCCTTGACGTCGGCGATGATGCTGTTGATCACTTCACCGACGTCCTCGAACGGGTTGCCGACCGGCCACGTAGTCACGTCGTAGTAGTTGTTGCTTGACATTGCTTCTGCCCTTTTTGTGGTGTGGTTTCTCAGCCGTTGCGTTTTCTCAGCCCTTGACGGCGCCGAGCGTCATGCCCGCTACGATCTTGCGCTGCAGGAGAAGGGTGAGAAGGATGACCGGGATCGAGTACACGGCGGCCAGCGCCGTCATCGATCCCCAGTCCAGGCCGAACTGGGTCTGGAAGTTCGCGATGACCACGGGAGTGGTCTGCGAGCGGATGGCGGTCATCAGCAGCGCGAAGAGGAACTCGTTCCATGAGGCCAGGAAGGCGAAGATCGCGGTGACGGCGATGCCTCCGGAAACCACCGGGATCACCACCCGCCAGAGCGCGCCGAGCCTGCTGCAGCCATCCACTGTTGCTGCCTCTTCCAGGTCGCGGGGAACAGCCTCGAAGAAGCTGGACATCAGCCAGATGGAGAGCGGCAAGGAAATGGTGGTGTGGGCAATGGACAATGCGATCGGCGTATCCGCCAAACCTGCCGAAGCCATCATGGATGCCAGCGGGATACCGATTGCTACCGGCGGCACCATGCGGGTGACCAGTGCGGCCATGATGAACACTCGGCCGCTCGGAGTCTTGTAGCGCGTGATGCCGTAAGCCGCCGGGACAGCCAGCACCAGGGAAAGCAGAGTGCTGATGATCGCGGTCTGGATGCTGTTGATGAAGGAAGCCAACACACCGCTGCGGCCCAGGGCGTTCGCGTAATTCGCCAGCGTCCATTCCTTGGGAAGGATGGTGGGTGGAACGGCGATGGTGTCGATCGGGGTCTTGAAGGACGTAAACAGCAGGTACAGGAACGGGAACCCATACAGCACCATGGCTGCGGCCAGCAGGATCCACAGAATGGTCCGCGTGCTGCGACGTCCCGCCTCAAGGCCTTCGCGGTTTACACCACGACGCTTGCGCGGGGCGCTTGGCTCAGTAACCCCCGACGGCGGCAGCACAGTTTTGCCTGTCGGGTCACCGGGTGTTTGCTTCGCTGCTTGGGTGTGCTCGGCAGCTTGGGTGTGCTTGGCAGCTGTCAGCCGGGCGACCATTGCTGAACGGCGCGGCCTGATGCCAGGAGCGGAAGCCGGTGTCCCGCCGTCGTGCGAGGTTTCTGCGGCGCTCATCAGTTGTCCTTTCCTGGCCGCCAGATGGTGGCCACCGCGAAGAATGCGACGGCGAGCATCGCCAGCAGGTAGATGGTGCCCATGGCGCTGGCCAGGCCGGGATCGCCGAAGCGGATCATGGTCCGGTAGATCAGCAGGCTCATGGTTTCGGAGGCGGACTGCGGGCCGCCGTTGGTTTGGATGAGGATGGTGTCAAAGGCCCGGGCGGCATCGATTCCGCGGACCACCAGTGCCACGGCGATCACCGGGCGGAGGAGCGGAAGGATGATCTGGAACAGAAGCGCCGGTGCCTTGGCGCCGTCCAGGCGGGCTGCCTCGATGAGGTCGCCGGGGATGTTTTGGAGGCCGGCGAACAGGACCAGGCACATGAAGGACGTCGTGAGCCAGATGTCCGGGACGGCCACCGAGAACAGCACGATGTTCGGGTCCGAGAGCCAGCCGATCTGGTTGGGGTTGGAGAGGATGCCTGCTTGGTGCAGGATGGTCCCGATGAGGCCGAAGTTATCGATCATCAGGAACTTCCAGAGCAGGCCGGCCACGATCGGCGCAATCATAAGCGGGTAAAGGAAGACCGTTCGCCAGATCTGCGACTTGCGTCCCAGCGTGGTGAACAGGAGGGCCATCCCCAGGCCGAGCGCGAACTCCAGCGTCACCACCACTACTGTGTATGCCAGGGTTCGCCAGCCGGCACCCATGAAGGCTTCGGAGGCGAACGCTGCAGCGTAGTTTTGGAATCCGACAAAGTCACGCGTGCCGCCCGCGATGGGCGAGATCTTGAAGAAGCTGTCTGCGACGAGGCGGAACAGCGGGTAGGCCACAAACACGGCCAGGAACAGTGCCGCCGGGGTCATCAGGTATAGGGCGAAGCGGCGATCGGAGATACGCACGATTTTCTCTTCTGTTTGTTGGGGCCACGGCCGGCACCGGCTGAGTCGGCTGGTGCCGGCCGCGGAGTCTTTACTTGAGGAGGTCCTGGATCTGCTTCTTGGCGTCAGCCAGGAGAGTGGCGGAGTCGCCGCCAGCTACAGCCTTCTGCAGGAGCGGAACCAGCACGGTGTCCACAATCTGCTGCCACTTGGCTGTTGCCGGACGCGTTGCGGTTGCCTTGCCGTTGAGCGTTTCGATCAGCGGCTTGAAGCTCTCGTAGCCCGGCTGGTTCTGGTACTTCTCAAACGCTGAGATGCGCGAGGCGAGTCCGAGGCTGGATTCCACACCCATGCTGTTGTAGTCGTACGCGCACTTGATGAACTTCTTGGCTGCATCCGCGTTCTTGGTCGCCTTGGGTACGGACAGGTACCACGGGCCCGGAACACCCGCGACGCCGGCGCTGCCGCCAATCATCGCTGCAGCTCCCACCTTGCCAGCAACGGGAGAGTCCTTGGGGATCTGCCGGTAGGCGTGGGCCCAGAAGCGGGTCATGGCGGTCTTGCCCTGGTTGAACAGGTTCTGTGCCGCAGCCCAGTCAACCTGTGCAGCACCCGGAGGGGCGTCCTTGGTGAGGCTGACGTAGAAGTCGAGCGCTTCCTTGTGGGCAGCGTTATCGATGATCACGTTGTTGTTCGCATCAAGGACCATCGGCGAGCCGGCCTGCAGGACGTGGGCAAGCCATTCCGTTTCCACGGCGCCCTTCACGTCCGTGCCATACATGCCGTCCTTGGTGAAGAATTCGGAGATGTCCTGGTACTGCTTCCACGTGGTGGGAGCTGCCAGGTCGTAGCCGTACTTTGCCTTGAAATCTGCCTTGTTCTTGGCGTCCTCGAAGAGATCCTTGCGGTACAGGATGATCTCTGCGTTGGTCCATGCCGGCATTCCGATGAAGTGGCCGTCAACGTTGGCTTCCTTCACGAGGGCGGGGAAAATGTCCTTCTTGGCTTCATCGGTGAACAGTTCATCGATTGGCTGGACTGCATCCTTGAAGCTGGGGAGCCACACGGAGTCCAATGCCGCGACGTCGAAGGAGACATTGCCGGAGGAGAACTCACTGGAGAGCCGGTTGAACATGCCGTCATAGGGCAGTTCGACGAAGTTGACGTCGAGGCCGGTGTCTTTCTTGCATTGCTGGGCAACGCCTGTGAGCTCGGCGTGGCCTCCTGCTTCCACCAGGACGTTGACTGTGCTGGATGCGCTTCCGGATGTTGGTGCGGGGCCCCCGGCACCGCAACCAGTAGCAGCGAGTGCGACGGCAGTGCAGAGGCCGCCGAGTGTGACGAGCCTGGAGATGGTCTTTCGAGTGGACATCGCTGTCGACTTTCTCTTGGAACGGGATGAAAGAATCTTTGGGGATGGAGAATCGTTTTGCCAAAACGACTTGGCAACACCATAGGCCCGATTTCGGCAGTATGTCAAGCGTCACATTTTGGCCAGTTTGGCGCCTTGACGCGCCGGATGCCCCAGCCCTAGAGTCATCGACGCTAGTAGATAAACCGTTTTGGCATATTTTGGCCGATTTGGCCGTTTTTGGCATCCGCGCTGTGCCCAGTGGGCATCCCCATTCAAAGGAGAACGTATGAAACCCATCCCGGACATCAGCCGGCGAAGTGTGCTCCGCGCGCTTACGGCGTCGGCGGCCGTCGCCTTCGCTGTCGCGGCAACGGGCAACGCTGCCGCCGCAGCACGTGAACAAGTGGCCGCAAAGCCCGACGCCGGTCCCCAGCCGCAGGGGCACCGCCACTTAATCGGCGTTCTGTAAAGCAACCGTCTATAGAGCACCCGTCTGTAGAACCACCCGTCTGTAGAACCACGCCGGACCGCCGGAGGCGTGCGGCAGCATGCGTCCAAGCGAGGCACGAGCGAGCATGCAGAGCACGGCGCCGGCGGTTCCGGACGCACTTAAAGAGAAGCAGCACAGTTCAGTCCCCCAACGATGTGAGGAGAACCAGCTTTGACCACCGTCTATGACGTCACCACCTGGAGCGTTCCAGGGAATCCGTCCGCCACCCCGTACAACGACATCGGGCTCATCATCAACAGCATCATCGCTGACATCAAGAGCCAGCAGACCAGCCAGGCGTCCAAGCCCGGCGCCGTTATCTACATCCCGCCGGGAGACTACTCCCTCAAGACCCGGGTCAATGTGGACATCAGCTTCCTGACCATCCGTGGATCCGGTCATGGCTTCACCTCGCTGAGCATCCGCTACAACGCCGGCAACACCTCGAGCTGGCACGAGATCAACCCCGGTGCCAGCCGCGTGAGGGTGGAAAACACCGACGGGAACACGGACGCTTTCCGGGTCTACCGCACAGGCGATCCGCGGATCAGCGCGGTGGTGTTCGAGAACTTCTGCCTCGATGGCGTGTCCTTCGGTTCCAACGAGAACGATTACACCAACGGCAAGACCGGCATCCGCTTCGATTCTGCCAACGATTCCTGCCGGGTGGAGCGCATGGGGATGGTGTACCTCGAGCATGGGCTTGTGGTGAGGGATACAGATGCCCTGAGCGTCAGCAGCAACTTCCTTGCTGAATGTGGGTCATGCGTTGAACTGACAGGATCGGGCCAGGCCTCGAAAGTCACCGACAACCTCATTGGCGCCGGCTTCGTGGGATTCTCGATCTTCGCCGAGGGGCACATGGGCCTGCTGGTCACGGGCAACAACGTCTTCCCCAGGGGCAAGAGCAGCGTGCACTTCAAGGACTGCACGCGCTCCACCATCACCTCCAACCGGTTCCATGCCTTCTACCCCGGCATGGTGAATTTCGAAGGAAGCTGCACGGAAAACCTCGTTGGAGCCAATCACTTCCTGCGCCAGATGGAACCGTTCGATCCCCTCAAGCCTTATAACAATGGGTTGGACGATCTCTTCGGCCTGGTGCACATCGCGGGCAGCAACAACACCGTGACTGGAAACCACTTCAGCTATGACGTCGCCTCCGGATCGGTCACGCCGTCGGGGCAGACGCCCACCATCATTTTGGTGGCTTCCGGAAACAACAACTTCATCGCCACTAACAACACCGTCTCGGCCATCGCCGTGCACACCGTGGTCCTGGATGCATCAACTTCCGGGTCCAAGGTGCTGGACAGCGGCGATAGCAACCAGGTGGTTCGGTACGCGTCCAATTATGCGTTCAGGGCAACGCCGTAAGCCGAACGCCGCAACAGCACGGCGTCATCGCACGGCATAAGTAACGACGACGGCGGGCGTCGCCCCACGAGGCGGGTCCGCCGTCGTCATCCTGCAACGCAAGCCCTTGACGAAAGGTCTGTCAACGATGACAAGACGCACCAAAGCCCTCATCTCGATCGGGGCGGCCGTGGCTCTCACCGCTGCCTCATTCTCCGTTGCCGCCACCGCCCAGGCCACCGACCCGGACCCGGCCACCCAGCAATACCGGCCTTACCTGCACTACACGCCGGAAGCGGACTGGATGAACGATCCCAACGGGCTCGTCTTCCACAACGGGAAATACCACATGTATTACCAGTACAACCCCAACGGAACACGTTGGGGGAACATGAGCTGGGGCCACGCTTCCTCCACTGACCTGATCCACTGGGAGGAACAACCACTCGCCATTCCACGGGGTTTCAACGGATCCGGCCAGGTCATCGAGGAAATCTTCTCCGGATCCGTAGTGGTGGACACGCAGAACACCAGCGGACTCGGGACCCTCCAAAATCCACCGTTGGTGGCCATCTACACGAGCAATTACACTGCGGCCCACCCCACCCTCGCCGGTAAGCAAGCGCAGTCACTGGCGTTCAGCACTGACGACGGACAAACCTGGACCAAGTACGGCAACAACCCGGTCCTGAGCAGGAACACCTCCAGCTTCCGCGACCCCAAAGTCTTCTGGTACGACTCCCCCACTGGTCCGGATTACTGGGTCATGGCAGCTGTCGAAGCCGACGAACACCGCGTCCTCTTCTATAAGAGCAACGACCTCAAGCAATGGAACTATCTGGATGACTTCGGTCCCGCAAATGCAACAGGCGGCCAGTGGGAATGCCCTGATCTGTTCCCCCTAGCGGTTGACGGAGACCCGAATAACGTCAAGTGGGTCCTGTCCGTGAACATCAACCCTGGAGCCGTCGCCGGCGGCAGCGGCGGACAATACTTCGTCGGAACCTTCAACGGCACGTCCTTCACTGCTGAGAACATCGATCCCGCCAGCCAACTTCCTCCCGGAAACGTCCTTGCCGGATTCAACAGTGGCAACTACAGCGGCTGGAACGTCCAGAACGATCCTTCAAACAGTTCCGGGCCCTGGGGAAGCGCCCCCGCCTCAGGAAGTCTTTCAGGTCAAATGGCGGTTACTGGCACCATCGGAGCCGGGCTGGTTAACGGCTTCCACGGTGGAGATGCTCCCGTGGGCACCATGGAATCAGCACCCTTCACACTGGACAAGGACTACCTCAACTTCCTCGTCGGCGGCGGAAAACACCCGCAGGAAGCCGGGAAACAGTCGGGAAACCAGGCCCCTCCTGGCTACCTGCTGTTCGACGGCTTCGACTACCCAGGGACCCTCACGCAGGCCGGCTGGCAGCTCACCGGCGACTTCCAAGCGGCACTGAATCCCTCGACGTCGGGCGGTGAATTCGCCATCGGGAAACGGATCAACACCTTCGAAGGCGGCCCGAACCAGGACAACAATGTCGGCACCATCACTTCCCCCGAGTTTTACCTGACCAACACCAACATCGGCTTCCTCCTGGGCGGCGGCAGCCGCACCAACGGAGGGCTCCAGGTTGAGCTGCTGGTGGGAGGAGTGCCGGTGCGCACCTCAACGGGGACCAATTCGGGCGACCTGAACTGGCAGAACTGGGACGTTTCCCCCTGGTACGGCCAAATCGCCCGCATCCGGGTTGTGGACAACGCAACCGGGCCATGGGGCCATCTGACACTGGACAACATGGTGTTGGGTTCGGAGTTGGCGAAGCCCAGAAGTGCTGAAACCACCGTGAACCTCGTGGTCAATGGTCAAACAGTCCGCACAGCCACCGGCAGCGACTCCGAACATCTGGAGTGGAAAGCCTGGGACGTGAGCGCCTACACGGGTAGCCAGGCCACGATCAAGATCGTGGACAACAACCGCGGCGGTTGGGGACACATCCTCGCCGACGAATTCGTTTCCTCGGATGCCTCCCACCTCGAGCAGCATGATTGGCTGGACTGGGGCAGGGACTACTACGCCACGGTGTCCTTCAACAATGCTCCAGACGGCAAACGCATCATGCTGGGCTGGATGAACAACTGGGACTACGGCCAGGACACTCCCACCAGCACGTGGCGCGGAACCATGGCGTTGCCGCGTGAAGTCGTCCTTACACAGACGTCCGAGGGCCCGCGGCTGCGGCAGCAGGTGGTGTCCCAAGCCGATGCCTTGAAGAACACGGCAGCAGCGTACACGGCGCCGGCCCAGGACGTCTCGCCGGGAACAACCACATTGCCCATCACCGGTGACGTAGTCCAGATCGACGCCGAATTCTCGCCGGGAACGGCGTCGGCGTTTGGCCTGAAAGTCCTCGACAACGGAACCGAAGCGACCCGGATCGCCTACGCCCCGTCCACGAAACGGCTTGCCGTCGACAGGACCAACTCAGGCAACGAAGGATTCCATCCAGCCTTCAGTTCAGTAGAGGACCCGCGGGTGGAGTTGATCAATGGCCGGCTTCGCCTGCGCCTGTATGTGGACCGTGCATCCGTGGAGCTCTTCGCCCAGGACGGCCTGACCACCATCACGGATCAGGTCTTTCCAAGCGCTGGGGCGACCCATATCTCGGTCTTCTCAGAAGGAGGAACGGCGCGGCTCGAAAGCCTGGCGGTAACTCCCCTGAACCAGGCAATGTGGGGCGGCTGACCCGGCAGTGGAAACTCTTCGGCCGTGGAAGCTATGACGGACTGGAGCTATTCGGGAGGAGCACCGAGTTCCAGCGCGTTGATCTCCGCCCTCGCCATGCGGACCGTTTCCCGGTCGGTGACGGTATAGGCAGTGGTGTCGGCAACGTCCTGCGCACCCAGGGACAAGGTTCTTTGCCCCAATGTGGAGACGGTTCTTTTGGCGGACATATGAACGGCCGAGAGGCCGGCCGCGTGCATCGCCGGGATGTCACCAAGCTTCAGTCCGCCGCCGGCCATGATCTCCAAGGCTCCCCCGGCCCGCTCCACCATCTCGGAAAGGTTGGCAATGCCTGCACCTGCTGTGGCCTCGTGGCCAGACGTGAGTACCCGGGTGAAGCCGAGTTCAAGCAAGTGATCAAGGGTGGCCAACGGGTCCCGTGATTGGTCGATCGCTCGATGGAAGGTCAACTGCGCTTCAGGGTTGCCCTGCCGGGCAGAATCCACCAGGCGTTGGACCGCGTGAACATCGATGTCGCCCTCTGCGGTCAGGGCGCCCACGACTATGCCGTGGGCGCCCTGAGCCAGCAGGTGACGTACTTCGTGCACCATGGTGTCCACATCCGAGGCGGAGTAGTGGAAATCGCCGGGACGGCATCTCACGAGCGGATGGATCTCAAGGCGCCCGGCAACGTGTTCAATGCTGGCTTCCATGAGTCCTTGGCTCGGTGTGATGCCACCAAGTTCCAGGCTGCTGCAGAGCTCAACCCGATCGGCACCCTCGGACGCGGCCGTACCGGCGCCCGCCGCGCTCACCACGGCGATTTCAAGTTTCATGGTGAAACTCTACGCGCGGTAACGCTCCAGCTTTTCCTTCTGGTCCGCAGTGAGCCTGAGGACCCTCCCGGTAGCTTCCGCCACGAAGGCCAGGTGTGTAACGGCCTTGACGCAGTCTTCCCTTGTGACGGGGTCCTTGATGACGTAGTGAAGATCAAAGCTGGCCCCCTTGACGACGCCAACCCAAATCTCCACCACTGCCGGGATGTTGCGGTATTCCAACGTCCGCACGTACCGGACTTTGTGCTCCACTACCAACGTCATGGTGCCCTCTTCAACATCATTGAAGAGGGCAGCCGGTGGTTCTACCCCTGGAAGGCCAGCACCTCGTGGTGGTCCGAAGGCCGCAATTCGGGCTTCTTCCAGCATCCGTACAATCTGCACATTGTTGATATGCCCATACGCATCCATGTCACCCCAGCGCATGGGTACGAGTACCTCAATGCGCTGGGGTGCCACGGAATTCTGGGCTTGCACCCCGGTGCTCAGGGAATCCGCGCTCAGCTGTGCACCGCCGTCGAATCATCCACGGCGGTCTCTTCCTCACCGGCAAACTGGGACATGTAGAGGCGGTAGTAGGCGCCTTGGAGCACCAGCAGCTGGTTGTGGTTGCCCTGCTCCACGATCTGCCCGTTCTCCATCACCAGGATCGTATCGGCGTCGCGGATAGTGGACAAACGGTGCGCGATCACGAAGCTCGTGCGGTCCGTGCGGAGGGCGGCCATGGCCTTCTGCAGCAGCAGCTCAGTACGGGTATCCACCGAGCTCGTAGCTTCATCAAGGATCAACAGTGACGGATCGGAGACGAAAGCACGTGCGATGGTGATGAGCTGCTTCTCACCTGCACTGACGTTATTGCCTTCTTCGTCGATGATCGTCTGGTAGCCGTCCGGGAGGGCCCGGACGAAGCGGTCCACGTAAGTGGCCTTGGCCGCTTCCATGATTTGTGCCTCGGTGGCGTCCAGGTTGCCGTACTTGATGTTGTCGTAGATGGTCCCGCCGAAGAGCCAGGCATCCTGCAGCACCATGCCCACCTTGGACCGCAGCTCGGAGCGGCTGAGGTCCTTGATGTCCACGCCGTCCAAGGTGATGCGTCCGGCATTGAGCTCGTAGAAGCGCATTACCAGGTTCACCAGGGTGGTCTTTCCGGCCCCGGTGGGTCCGACGATCGCCACGGTGTGGCCAGGCTCCGCGCTGAAGGACAGGTCCTCGATGAGGGGCTTGTCCTCCACATAGCTGAAGGAGACGTGCTCGAACTCCACGTGGCCATCGGTCTTTGCAGGCAGGTGGCGGGTACCGGTCTCTTCAACTTCTTCGTCGGCGTCCAGGAATTCGAAAACGCGCTCGGCCGAGGCCACACCGGACTGCAGCATGTTGGCCATGCCGGCGATCTGGCCGAGCGGCTGGGTGAATTCCCGCGAGTACTGGATGAATGCCGTGGCATCGCCAAGGCTCATCGAACCTGAGGCAACCCGCAGGCCGCCCACCACTGCAATGCCGACATAGGACAGGTAGGACACGAAGTTCATGGCCGGGAAAATTACGCCGGAAACAAACTGGGCACCGAACGACGCCTTGTACAGGGCCTCATTGCGTTCATCGAAGCGCACCAGCATGTCAGCATCACGGCCAAACACCTTGACCAGGTCATGCCCGGAGAATGATTCCTCGATCTGGCCATTGAGCGAGCCGGTGTTCTTCCACTGTGCAGCGAAGAGCTTCTGGCTCCTGGCACCAATGACGCCGGCCATGACACCGGAGAGTGGCAGCGCGATCAGTGCGATCAGTGCCAGTTCCCAGGACACGATGAACATCATCACCGTGATGCCCAGCACCGTAAGCACCGAGCTGACCAACTGTGCGAACGCCTGCTGCAGTCCCTGCTGGACGTTGTCGACGTCGTTCGTAACGCGGGACAGGATGTCGCCGCGCTGGCGAGTGTCGAAGTAGTTCAGCGGGAGCCTGTTGAGCTTTTCCTGGACGTCATTACGGAGCTTCTTAATGACGCGCATGACGATCCTGTTGAGCAGCCAGCCCTGCGCCCACAGGAAGATGTTGGCCACAAAGTACATCAAGAGCACGATCGAAATGAGGAACGTCAGCTTGGGGAAATTGATCCCGTTGGTGAGTTCCATCTTGGAGACCATGTCCGCAAAGTTCTCTTGGCCTTGCTGGCGCATGAGCTCCACGAACTGTTCCTGGGAGACTCCCGGCGGGAGCTGCTTGCCCATGACGCCGCCGAAGATCACGTCCATGGCACTGCCCAGAATCTTGGGTGCAATCACATTCAGGACCACCGAGACCACCACAAGGCCGATCACGATATAGACGCCCACACTCTCAGGCTTCAACAAGCCCATGAGTCGCTTGGCCGATGGCCAGAACTCCTTGGCTTTCTTGGCGGGAACATCGCCGAACATACCGCCATCGGCTTCCGAAGGGACGTACTCCTCCTCTACGAAGTCGTCGTCATCAAGTGCCTCGGTTGCCACGTCTGCCTCGTCTTTAGCCTGGGCATTCTTCGCGGCCTCTGCCTTGGCAGCCCAGCCACGCTTCTTCTGCTGGTTCTGCTCGCTCATGCGACTTCCTCTACACTCAGCTGGGATTCAACGATTTCCTGGTAGGTAGGCGAGGTTTCCAGCAGTTCGTCGTGCGTTCCGCGGTCCACGATCCGGCCGTTATCCAGAACCAGGATCTCGTCCGCATCGGCAATGGTCGAGACGCGTTGGGCAACGATGATGACCGTGGCGTCACGTGTCTTGGCCTTCAAGGCCTTCCGGAGCCTGGCATCTGTGGCAACGTCCAAGGCTGAGAAAGAATCGTCAAACAGATAGACATTCGGCTTGGTGACCAGGGCCCTTGCAATGGAAAGGCGCTGGCGCTGGCCGCCGGACACATTGGTGCCGCCCTGGGCGATCCGCCGGTTCAGGCCGGATGACTTTTCCTCAACGAAGCCCTTGGCCTGCGCGGTCTCCAGCGCCTCCCAGAGTTCCTCGTCGGTGGCCTCGGGCTTGCCAAAGCGCAGGTTGTGCTCGATGGTCCCGGAGAAAAGATACGGCTTCTGCGGCACGGCCGAGACGCGGCTGGTGATCTCCGACGCGTCCAGTTCGGTGACTGGGACGCCGTCGAGCAGGACATCACCTGAGGCGACATCGTAAAGCCGCGGGAGCAGGGAGACCAGGGTGGTCTTGCCTGCGCCCGTGGAACCGATGATCGCAAGGGTCTTGCCCGGCTCAGCGGTGAAGGAAATGTTGCTCAGCACCGGCGCCTCGGCTCCGGGGTACTTGAAGGTGACGTCGCGGAACTCCACGCGTCCCTTCTTTTCGGCCGGAACCACGGGGGATGTCGGGTTGTGGATTGAAGGCTCCACGTCCAGCACCTCGCCGATTCGGTCTGCACAGACGGAAGCACGGGGAATCATCATGGCCATGAAGGTTCCCATCATGACTGCCATCAGGATCTGGAGGAGGTATTGAAGGAAAGCAGTCAGGGAACCTACCTGCATGTCGCCGGAGTCCACACGCTGACCGCCGAACCACAGCACCGCCGCAGTAGAGAGGTGCAGGATCATGCCGATGGCCGGGAACATCAGGACAAAGAGATTGCCGATCTTCACGGAGACGGCGGTGAGGTCCTGGTTGGCGTCACCGAAACGCTTGGCCTCATAGGGTTCGCGCACAAAGGCACGGACAACCCGGATACCAATGATTTGCTCGCGCAGCACACCGTTGATGGCGTCGATCTTGGTCTGCATTGAACGGAACAGCGGCATCAGGCGAACCACGAGGTAGCCCACGACTGCCACCAGGAGGGGCACGGAAACCCAGACCAACCAGGACAGGCTGAGGTCCTCGCGGAGGGCCATGATGATGCCACCCACGCACATGATGGGTGTGGAGACCATGAAGTTCAGGCCCATCAGCACCAGCATCTGGACCTGCTGGACATCGTTGGTGCCGCGGGTGATCAGCGTAGGAGCACCAAAGCGGTTCACGTCCTGGGCGGAAAAACTGCTCACTTGGCGGTAGACGCTGCGCCGGAGGTCCCGGCCGATCGCCATCGCTGTCCGCGCACCGAAGTAGACGGCCGCGACGGCGGTGAGCACCTGAGCCAGTGCGACGGCGAGCATCAGCGCGCCGGTCCGCCAAATGAAGTCGGTGTCGCCGCGGGAGACTCCCTCATCAATGATTTTGGCGTTGAGGCTTGGGAGGTAGAGCGTGGCAATGGTGGACGCCAACTGGAATATGAGGACGGCCACTATCTGCGGCAAATACGGCTTGGAGTAGCGCCGTATAAGGGTGACAAGCATGCCCACGGTCCTTAGAAAGAGTGCGTGAATGAAGTAAGAGAAGTCTTGCAGCAGGGGCTGACAGTATTAGCCTCCCTACTCTACGAAATCCGTTGCCTCGGCGAAACAACCTAGGGAAAAGATCATCCCAGCGGAGTATTTCCCGTGTCGGATGTGCTCCCGCTGGCGCAGGCTGGACCAGCCGCTGCAGGCAACAAAAACGCCGGCTGGTCACCCAGCCGGCGCTTCGGTCCCGCCCTCGTTCGCCCCGCCCTCGTTCGCCCAGCCCCGGGGGTAGGCCAGGAGTTTCGAACATGGACAGGATCTGTGGTGTTTAGCCTGCGTGCTTGCCGTGGTCTGAACGTGCTTCCTGCGCTTGGACGCCTTGGAGGAGCATCAACGCCATGCGTTCCTGCTGTCTGCGTTCGCGCTTGAGTTCCTTACGGAGTGCGGACAGTTCGTTGGCAGTGCGTGCCTGCTGCTCCGCGACCGTCTGCTGCTCCCGCAATCGGGCCTGCAGTTCAACGTTGGCCCGGCTGAGCTGCAATTGCTGTTCGGCCAGGACGTACTGGGTGCGGGACAGTTGTTCCTGCAATTCCTTGACGTCGGCAGTTGACTGGGGGCGTTCCTGGGTCAGGATCCGCGCGAATTCGAGGTCAAGATCGGAACCGGAGTCCGTGGTCGGACCCTGACGCTCCCCCGCCGGAACCTGACGGCCGCTGCCTGAAACGACGGGCTCGGCACCCAAGCGGCGTGCGCCGTCGTCGGGCTTCCCAACCTGAGCGACGCCGGCGTCAGCGGTATCCAAGGAAGCGGCATCCAGGGAAGTGGTATCCAGGGACATGGCAGCATCTCCGGACGCCGTCGCCACGAGTTCCTTCTCCGGTGCCGCATCGACAGTGCGCCGCAGCGGGCGTTCCTTGATGAAGAGCACGGCCAGGAGTGCCACGACGCTGATGATCGCGGAGATCAGGAAGATCTGGGCGGTGGCATCGCCGTAAGCCGCCCGCATGATCTCAGCGATGGGCGCGGGCATGTCGGCCAGGTCCATGCTGGCACCAGACCCGCCACCTTGAACCGGAATACCGGCGGCGGCCATCCCTTGAACGGCCAGGTCCTTCACGTGGTTGGACATGATGGCACCAAGGACGGACACACCGATTGCGCCACCCACAGAGCGGAAGAAGGCCACCGAGGCACTGGCCGTTCCAATGTCCTTGGCCTGGACCGTGTTCTGCACGGCGAGCACCAGGTTCTGCATGAGCATGCCCAAGCCGAGGCCGAACACACCGGTGTAGATGGCAACGATCCACAGTTCAGTGGTGTGGTCCATGGTGCCGGCGAAGGCGAGGCCGCCGATCAGGAGCACGGAGCCTGCGATCAGGAACCGCTTCCATTTGCCAAAGCGGCTGATCAGGACGCCCGATGCCACAGAACCAATGAGGTTGCCGGCGATCATTGGCAGCGTCAACAGGCCAGCCTCAGTGGGTGTGGCTCCACGGGCAACCTGGAAGTACTGGCCGAGGAACGTAGAGGATCCGAACATGGCGATACCGACCGCGATCGACGCGATGATGGCAAGTGCCGTGGTGCGCTCGGAGATGATCTTGAGCGGAATGATCGGCTGGGCAACCTTGGTTTCCACCAGCACCAGCAACGCCAGCAGCACTACGCCGCCGCCCACCATGAGGGCTGACTGCCAGGAGAACCAGTCGTAGTAGTCCGGGTTGCCGGCGAAGGAAACCCAGATCAGGAGCAGGCTTACGCCGGAGGTCAGCAGGATGGAGCCGAGCCAGTCGATCTTGGCAGGACGCTTGATGTGCTGGATCTTCAGGGTCACCTGAAGCAAAATGAGCGCAATCACAGCCAGTGGCACGCAGACGAAGAAGGTCCAGCGCCAGCCGAGCGGGCTGTCCACAATGAAACCACCCAGCAGCGGGCCGCCGGCAGTGCCCACCGCCATCACGGCACCCATGTAGCCGGAGTACTTACCACGATCCCGCGGCGGGATCATGGAACCGATGATTGCCTGGGCCAGGGCGGTGAGGCCACCCATGGCGATGCCTTGAATGACACGCGCAGTAAGCAGAAGCGGAATCGTCTCGGACAAGCCGGCCATGACGGAACCAGCCACGAAGATAATGATGCTCAGCTGAACCAGGAGCTTCTTGTCGAAGAGGTCAGCGAGCTTTCCCCAGATGGGTGTAGTGGCTGCGTTCGCCAGCAAAGCGGCGGTGATGACCCAGGCGAAGTCAGTTTGCGTGCCCTTGAGTTCGGACATGATGGTTGGCAGCGCATTGGCGACGATTGTGCTGCTGAGGATTGCGGTGAAGAAGGCAGCGAGAAGACCTGTGAGGGCTTCCATGATTTGCCGGTGGGTCATGGGTGCTGCGGTATTCCCCAGGGCGGCATTTTGAATTGGTGTGGCCATGCGTGGCTCCTAAGCTGTGTGAGTCGTCGTAGTGGAGCCGGCCGCCGTTGCCCGGATTGAGTCCTTGAGGGACGTGGTGAGTTTGTTGATGACCTGGGAGGCCTCGAGGGCGTCAGCCTCGCTCCAATCCGCCAGGTAATCCCGCAGCCTCACGCTGCGTTGTTCTTCGAAGTCGCGCAGCTTCGCCGCGCCATCCTCCGTCAAAGCAAGGAGCTGGGCCCTGCCGTCCGCCGGATCAGGCCGCCTGGCGACGAAGCCAAGTTCCTCGAGTTCAGCGACATGCCTGCTCAGGACCGGCGCGCTGACACCCAGGCGCGCAGCCAGTGCTGTTGCCCGGGTCTCCCCCTCGCCGATAAAGCGCATGACGCCTTGGACCGCCATCCCGACGTCGGGAACGCGGGCCATGTGGGCGGTTACCACGCAGCGCAGAGTGCGCTGGAGGTCGAATATTTGATGCACAAGATCGGTTGCTGTGGCAGAACCGACGGACATGGAAAACACCCCTTTTTTGTTTGCCTAGAGCAACTATAGCTCATATTGATTGCTTTGGGAAACTAAAGAAGCGACTGGACCCTTAAAAGCATCAAGCCCCGCACGGATAGCGTGCGGGGCTTGATCCTGGGTACTTAGTGGTCCAGATGGGTGGGGCCGAACATCTTCAGCAGCGTCTCAACCACGACGACGTTGGGGCCGTCAGCTTCGAAGGACTCCTTGAGAGCGTCCTCCACTTCCTCCGGTGCCACCCGGCGGGCCGGAACACCGAAGGACTCGGCCAGCTTCACGAAATCCGGTCGTGCAAGCTCGGTGGCCGTGGCCTTGCCGAAAGCGCCCACCATGTATTCGCGGAGGATGCCGTAGCCGCCGTCGTCCACGATCAGCCAGGTGACCGGGATGTTGTGCTGCTTCGCCGTGGCAAGTTCGGAGATGGAGTACATGGAGGAACCGTCACCGGAAACAGCCAGCACCCTTCCGGGTTTGCCGGTGGTTTCCAGTCCCACGGCACCGCCAATTGCGGCGGGGAATCCGTAGCCCAGGCCGCCAGCACCCTGCGCGGAATGGAACTGGCCCTCGCGGGCGTCCCAGCAGCTCCATCCCCAGTAAGCGGAGATGGTCATGTCCCAAAAGGTCTGCATGTCGGCGGGAACAGCTTCCCGGATATCGGCCATGAACTTCAGTTCCTTGGCGAGGTCCTGCGATTCCAGGCGGGCCTTCACCTTAGCCAGGGATTCCTTCACCAGGTCTTCCGGGGTGGTGCCATGCCAGGAGCGCGTTGCCTTATCCGCTGCTCCTGCCGCCGAGAGCGCTTCATCCAAGGCTGCGAGGGCCTGCCCGGCGTCGGCGCGGATGCCCAGACCGGGCCGGTTGGATTCGAGGACGCGGGGTTCGGCGTCGATCTGGATGATGCGGCCGCGGGGTTCGAACGTGAAGTAATTGGAGGTCACTTCACCCAGGGACGAACCGATGACGATGAGTACGTCGGCATCTTCCAGGACATCGGTCATGTACCGGTCCTCGATCCACGACTGCAGGGACAACTCATGCTTCCACGGAAACGCTCCGTTGCCGCCAGGGGTGCAGATGACGGGAGCGCGCAGCTGCTCGGCAATGGAGAACAGCGACTTCTCAGCCCGGCCACGGCGCGTACCGCCACCTGCGATGATCGCCGGACGTTCCGCCGTCGAAAGCCACTTCACGGCCTCGCGAATCAGCTCGACGCGCGGCGGGTTGTCCGCGGCCTCGGCGAGCGCGTCCTCCACCGGCGGGACCATGATCGGATCCAGCAGGACGTTCTGCGGGATCTCGATCCATACGGGGCCCTGTGGTGAGGAAATCGCCTCGGTCCAAGCGTCCTGGATGGCCGATGGGATGCCCGAGGCATGCTGGATCAGGCGCTGGCTCTTGGTGACATTCGCAGCCGAAGCCTTCTGGTCATCCAGCTGGTGCAGCATGCCCTTGCGGCGAGCGCCAAGGCCCTCAAGCGGAATCTGGCTGGCAACAACCACCATCGGAACACCGGTGGCGTAGGCCTCCTGCAAACCAGCAAGGGACGTCAGCGCGCCGGGACCGGTGGACAGGAACAGCACGCCCACTTCGCCGGTTGCGCGGGAGTAGCCATCAGCTGCGAATGCCGAATTGTTCTCCACTCGCGAAGACACGAAGTGCAGGTTGCCGCGGCCCATGGCGTCAAAGAGACCCAACGCGTGCTGGCCCGGGATACCAAAGACAGTCTTCGCGCCAAGCGCTTCGAGGGTCTCGACGACGAGGTCCCCACCGTTGCGCTGATCAGTGCCCTTGGTGGGCGCGGCAGTGCCCGGATCGAAATCGATCATCGCGTCTCTCCAGTCGTGCCGGTTGCCTGGGCGAGTTCTGCGATTCGTGCACCGAGAGCCTGCTGGGCGTAGCCGTTCGGCGCGCCGTGACCATCACCTTCCACGGCGTTGTCTGCCATGAGGGTTACCAGTTCATAAGCAACGTGGCTGCCGGCAACGCCCGTGATTTCGGCGTGGTCATAAGCCGGGGCAACTTCCACGATGTCGGCACCGATGAGGTTCATGCCACGGAAACCACGGATGATCTCGAGCAGTTCACGGCTGGTGATGCCGCCGGCTTCGGGGGTACCGGTGCCGGGCGCGTGTGCCGGATCCAGGACGTCGATGTCCACAGAAATGTACAGCGGACGGTTCCCGATGCGGTCGCGAATCTTGGCCACCGTCTCCAGGACGCCCTGGTAGTAGACGTCCGCGGAGGTGACGATTCCGAAGCCAAAGCGGTGGTCGTCGTCGAGGTCTTTCTTGCCATACAGAGGACCGCGCGTACCCACATGGCTGATTGCCTCCGTGTCCAGGATGCCTTCTTCCACGGCACGGCGGAACGGCGTACCGTGCGTGTATTCAGCGCCAAAGTAGGTGTCCCAGGTGTCCAGGTGTGCGTCGAAGTGGAGCATGGCCACCGGCTCACCGGCGCGCTCTGCTGCTGCCCTCAGGAGCGGAAGGGCGATGGTGTGGTCGCCACCCAGGGTGACGAGCTTGCTGCCGTTGGCCGTGAGGTCCAGGGCGTTCTGCTGGATTGTCTCGATGGCCTCGTTGATGTTGAACGGGTTCACCGCCATGTCACCAGCATCTGCCACTTGGATGTTCTCGAAGGGGCTGACGTCCCAGGCAGGGTTGTACGGACGCAGCAGACGGCTGGCCTCACGCACATGGTTCGCGCCAAAGCGGGCGCCGGGCCGGTAGGAAACACCGGAGTCAAAGGGCACGCCAACAACCGTGACGTCAGCTTTGGATACCTGGTCCAAGCGGGGCAGGCGGGCATAGGTGGCGGCACCGGCGTAGCGCGGGATGCGGGATGAATCGATGGGACCGAGGTTCCCGTTGGCTTCAATACGGAGCTCTTCCAAAATGCGCCACTCCTTAGTGGATAGGTCGAGATGAATCAGTAACTGTGACACCCATCATACACTCAAAGTTTCCTAATACGCATCAGCTGTTTACAAGTTGCTTCTGTCGGTGAGCTCATGTGAGATGCCGGTCACATGAGGCGTAAAGATTTCATAAAAACCGGGGTTGAGCCGCTGACGGCGGCCATACGCTCCTTGCCTAAGCAGCACACTGCTGCCCGAAAGGACAACGTGACCACCCTGACCAGGCCGCCGGCCGATCCTGCAGACCGACTCAAAAAGGCATTCCACCTTAAATCGTGGCTGCTGGAAGGAATGCCGGATACCTCGGGCAAGCGGCAGGGTCCGCACGGACAGCCAGCGGAAGCCCACAAACCGCAAGCTTGGTGGAAGGTCATGTGCCTGACGGGCCTGGACTACTTCTCGACTCTGGGCTACCAGCCTGCAATCGCTGCCCTGGCTGCCGGCTTGCTGTCGCCGTTGGCCACGCTGCTCCTGGTCTTCGTCACCCTGGCTGGCGCACTGCCTGTATACCGTCGCGTTGCCAGGGAAAGTCCTCGGGGCGAGGGTTCCATTGCCATGCTGGAGCGCCTACTTCCTCGATGGGGCGGCAAGTTGTTCGTCCTGGCGCTCCTCGGTTTTGCGGCCACGGATTTCATGATCACCATCACCCTCTCCGCCGCCGACGCGACCGCGCACCTCATTGAGAACCCCTTTGCTCCGCACTTCCTGGAAGGCCAGCAGGTTGTCATCACCCTGGCCCTGATTGCAGGACTGGGCATCGTCTTCCTGCGCGGATTCAAAGAAGCCATCAACGTGGCCGTCGTCCTGGTCGCCGCCTTCCTCGCACTGAACCTCGTGGTGGTCATCGTCTCCATCAGCCACGTGTTCACGGAGGCCCGTGTCATCTCTGACTGGTGGACCGCGCTGAACACGTCCCACGGGGATCCCATCCTGATGATTGCCCTTGCGCTTCTGGTGTTCCCACGGTTGGCCCTTGGCCTCTCGGGGTTCGAGACCGGCGTCGCGGTCATGCCGCAGATCAAGGGACATCCCTCCGATACTGAAGCCAAACCAGCGGGCCGGATCAAGGGCGCCCACAAGCTCCTGACCACCGCCGCCATCATCATGAGCTCGTTCCTCATCACGTCCAGCTTCACCACCGTCATGCTGATCCCGGCCGCAGAATTCGAACCAGGCGGCAAGGCTGATGGACGTGCCCTCGCCTTCCTCGCCCACAAGTTCCTGGGCGATGGATTCGGCACGGTCTACGACGTCAGCACCATCGCTATCCTGTGGTTTGCCGGAGCCTCGGCCATGGCAGGCCTACTGAACCTGGTCCCCAGGTACCTGCCGCGTTACGGCATGGCTCCAGCATGGGTACGCGCACTGCGTCCACTCGTCCTGGTCTTCACAGTCATCGCCTTCATCGTGACGATTATTTTCCAAGCCGACGTCAACGCACAGGGTGGCGCCTATGCCACGGGTGTACTCGTCTTGATCACCTCCGCCTCCATCGCCGTGACACTGTCCGCCCGGCGAAAGAAGCAGCGGGCACAGGTCATCGGCTTCGGCGTGGTTTCCTTGGTCTTCATCTACACCACCGTGGTCAACTCGATCGAGCGTCCGGACGGCCTGAAGATCGCCGCACTGTTCATTCTGGCCATCATGGTGGTGAGCTTCATTTCCCGGATCCGGCGTGCCTTCGAGCTCCGGGCCACGCATATCAAGATGGACCAGGCCGCCCTCGAATTCACTGCGAATAACGTGGACGGACCGGTCCGGATCATCGCCCATGAACCAAAGCACCTCAGCGCCGGGCGGTACCGCGAGAAGCTCCAGCACGCGCAACAGGCCAACCACCTGCCGTTGGATTGCGATGCAGTGTTCATCGAAATCATCGTGGATGACAGCTCAGACTTCGAGCAGGAGCTCCAAGTAGTGGGCAAACTCCGGCACGGGTTCAAGATCCTGGAAGTCCACAGCAACAACGTGCCCAACACCCTTGCCGCCGTCTTGCTTCACATCCGCGACGTCACCGGTTTCATGCCGCACATCTACTTCCGCTGGACCGAGGGCAATCCGATCTCCAACCTCAGCAAGTTCCTGTTCTTCGGCGAGGGCGAGATCGCGCCGGTGACTCGCGAGGTACTGCGTGAAGCTGAGCCAGACATCACCCGCCGGCCCTGGGTCCACGTGGGCTGACTGCGCCGCGTTGCTTGGAAAGACCTAGCGGCTCGCTGCGGGCACCAGAACCCAGAGGACCTCGACGGTTTCGTCCGTGGGATTGACCCAGGTATGGGGTTCCCTGCCTGGGAAGGAGAGGGTGTCCCCTTCTTCGAGGTCATACTCCTCGTTGGTCAGGATGAGTTTGATGCGCCCCTTCACCACGTGCAGGACGTCAACGTCGCAGTCCACGGCGTATAGCTCGTTCTCGCCACGGCCCCGCGGTTCGATGGTGGCCTGAAGGATCTGCAGGCGCCGCTCCGATCGGGCAGTCAACAAACGCTCCACAATGCCCTGGCCACCCAGGGAAATCCGTGGACCGTCGTCGCGCCTGGTGAGGTGCGTTTCCGGAGCGGCAAACAAGTCTCCCACCGAAACTGACAAGACCTGGCAAAGGGTTACGAGGGAAGCGACCGACGGCGATGTCAGGTCCCTCTCGACACGGCTGAGGAAACCCTTGGTCAGCCCCGTGGCGTCCGCCACTTGTTCGATGGTGAGGCGCTGCGCCTGGCGGGCTGCGCGGATTCTGGAACCAATGGCAACGGGAACGTTGCTTGGTTCAACGGGGAGAGCCTTCATTCACGAACCTTTCAGGCCTGTCATTGGGCCCTGTCATTGCAGCAATAGTAGCGGGATCCCACGCTGTGGGAGCCACAAACAGCCCAACGATGACCAAAGCCCCTTGACTGTTACTCCCATCACAACATATCCTCATAGGCAACAAGTGTTGTCTGTGAGGCACACAACACGAACCCAATCTCCCATCATCAGCACGGAGACTTCGGCGATTCCCAGGAGTATCGTCGAAAACCCCAACCTCCGTGCACCAGCTCCAAGGAGCCACTCATGGACTCATCGTTCATAAACATCGCCATTGTGGTGGTGTACCTGCTTGCCATGCTTGCATTCGGTTGGTGGGGCAAGTCCCGCACCAAGAACAACAGCGACTTCCTCGTGGCCGGCCGCCGTCTGGGCCCCTTCCTTTACACCGGAACCATGGCCGCAGTTGTCCTCGGTGGCGCATCCACCGTCGGCGGCGTCGGCTTGGGTTACAAGTTCGGCATTTCGGGGATGTGGCTCGTCGTCGCAATCGGCGCCGGCGTCCTCCTCCTGAGCCTGCTCTTCGCCGGCACCATCCAGCGCCTGAAGATCTACACGGTCTCCCAAATGTTGAGCCTTCGCTACGGCAGCAAGGCCACGCAGACCTCCGGCATCGTGATGCTGGCCTACACCCTCATGCTCTGCGCCACGTCCACCGGCGCCTACGCCACCATCTTTGTCGTCCTCTTCGATTGGCCACGCTGGATGGCGATCGCCGTCGGCGGTGCAATTGTGCTTGTTTACTCGACCATCGGTGGCATGTGGTCCATCACCCTGGCCGACCAGGTCCAGTTCATCATCAAGACCGTGGGCATCTTCTTCCTGATGCTCCCCTTCGTCATGAACGCAGCCGGAGGACTCGACGGCATCCGTGAACGCGTCGACGCGAGCTTCTTCCAGATTGACGGAATCGGTGTCCAGACGATCATCACGTACTTCGTCGTCTACACACTCGGACTCCTGATCGGCCAGGATATCTGGCAGCGCGTCTTCACCGCCAAGACTCCCAAGGTTGCACGCTGGGGCGGAGCGACGGCGGGCGTTTACTGCATCCTCTACGGTGTGGCTGGCGCCTTGATCGGCCTGGCTGCCCGGGTAGCACTCCCCAACATCGATGTGGCAAGCCTTGGCAAGGACGTGGTGTATGCCGAAGTGGCAACGAACATCCTGCCCATCGGCATCGGCGGCCTGGTCATGGCCGCAGCTGTTGCAGCCATGATGTCCACCGCTTCAGGTGCCCTGATTGCCGCCGCCACCGTGGCTCGCGCAGACGTTGTTCCGTTCGTGGCCAGCTGGTTCGGCAAGACCATCAACACCGACGACACCGAAAACCCTGAGCACGACGTCAAGGCCAACCGTTACTGGGTTCTTGGCCTGGGCATCGTTGCGGTGCTGATCTCCATGGCCGCGCAGGACGTGGTGGTTGCCCTCACCATTGCCTACGACATCCTGGTGGGCGGCCTCCTGGTCGCGATTCTGGGCGGCCTCGTCTGGAAGCGCGGAACCGGTATCGCTGCTGCCTGGTCCATGGCAGTGGGCTCCATTTTGACTCTGGCCTTGCTGATTCTTTTCGCCACTGGACTCATCCCGAGCGTCGACGGCGTCTACGCCAACGAACCGATCTACTACGGCCTGGCTGCCTCGTTCGTGGCGTACGTCGTGATTTCCCTCCTCACGCCGCCCACCGAACCCGAAGTTCGGGCGGCTTGGGACAAGCGTGTGGCCGGGGCAGTCTCTGACGAATTGCCCCTGGAAGCCCACCCCGTCAGCAGCCACAACGCCAGCTGAACGGCCCAGCCCCAAGTAATGTTCGACGGCGGCGCCGCCCCTTTTCGGGGCGGCGTCGCCGTCGCGCTTTACCTTGGGTTCCCGAGTTACGGGGCCCGCGTCGAGGACGCTTAGAATTCTTCGTCTTCTTCCCCACGGAATTCTTCGGTTTCATCCAGTGGGACAACCCTCTCGTCGTCATCCGGGACGTCGATTTCCTCTACCCAAGGTTCGTCGACTTCCTGGTCTTCGGCGTAGTCGTAAGCGGGGTCTGACTCGATGGTCTCCCGTTCCGTGTGGTTGGCGTGCGGTTCGGTGGTGTCCATACTGCAACCTCCGTCTGGTGGGCTGGCAAGTAGCCTGCTGAGACGAGTACGGGGAGGGCCCCCGCCCCTGTCCTTCCATCTGAGCACTGTGCTTGAAGAGGGTCAAGGCATGCCCGGAGCAAGGCAGGATCGCGCCCGGAATTAAGGCACACCGAACATTCCAGCTAAGGAATACCGGCCAAAAATCCGCGCCAATAAGCGGTACAGTGGGCGTTGCAATGGGGCCGCAACTACCCCACCCAGCACAGGAGAGAAAGTGCAAAAGCACCAGGAATCCCACGGTTCGTCGAGCCCCGCTCCGGACCCCACCCCCGGATCCGGAACACCGCCCCAACCAGTCCCGCCCACGCCTGCGGACATCAGGCGCTGGCGTCAATACCTGGCCGACGAACGTGCCGAAGCCGCCGTCTACCGGGAGCTCGCCCAGCGTCGCGACGGCGAGGAACGCCAGATCCTGCTCGCCTTGGCCGAGGCAGAGGGAAGGCACGAGGCACACTGGCTCAAGCTCCTCGGAGAACACGCCGGAATGCCGAAGGGAGCCTCCACCCGTAGCCAGCTACTCGGCTTCCTGGCCCGGCACTTCGGCTCCGTCTTCGTGCTCGCGTTGGCTCAGCGCGCGGAAGGCCGCTCCCCTTACGGTGCCGAACCCGCCGCGACCCCGGCCATGGTTGCCGACGAACAAATCCACGAAGAAGTTGTCCGCGGCCTTGCTACGCGCGGACGTAACAGGCTCTCCGGTACCTTCCGTGCCGCTGTTTTTGGCGCCAACGATGGCTTGGTGAGCAACCTTTCACTGGTCATGGGCATGGCCGCAACCGGCGTTCCCAGCCCGGTGGTCCTCATGAGCGGCGTGGCAGGATTGCTGGCTGGCGCCCTCTCCATGGGCGCCGGCGAGTACGTTTCCGTCCGCTCGCAACGGGAGTTGCTCAACGCCACGCTGCCCACGCAGGCTACCCTCACGGCCGCCCCTTCTCTGGACATTGAACACAATGAGCTGGTGCTGGTGTATTTGGCCAGGGGCATGACCCGCGAGGCCGCCGAGCACCGCGCCGCCGAACGCATGGGACTCTTCAGTTGCGACTGCGATCCAAGCCTTTCCTTGCAACCGGAAAAGGAGCAACCCGCCGACGACCACGAAACCGTGGGGTCTGCCTGGGGCGCTGCGATGTCCAGCTTCTGCTTCTTCGCCTCTGGTGCCATCGTGCCCATCCTTCCGTTTATTTTCGGCATGACGGGTGTGGCTGCGCTGACAGTAGCCGCGGTGCTGGTGGGCGTCGCGCTCCTGGCGACTGGCGCCGTCGTCGGACTGTTGTCCGGGACCTCACCGCTGACCCGCGGCTTCCGGCAGTTGGCGATCGGCCTGGGTGCTGCGGCCGCCACCTATGGGCTTGGCCTCGCGTTCGGAACGATGATCGTCTAGGCGGTAATGTTGGTTCGTCCTCCGCGCGGCCCCGCGTGACCGGGGCGGCCCCGCGTGACCGGGGCGTAGGGAATGGAGAACCGTGGATTCGGAGCAGCCGCTGTTGCGCGCGCCAAAACACCGTCGTACGGGCACAACCCTCCGGGTTCTTAGCGGCGTCCTCACGGCCGGTGTCGCCGCCGTCGTGGCTGTGTTCGTCAGCGGCTTGCTCCACGGTGATCCCCGCATTACCAGCCTGCTTCCGGGCGTGGCCCTGCCCAATTCGCCCACGGCTGCCCCAACCCAACAGGCTCGGGCCTTGGACGCGCCCCCTCCAGGAATCGACGAGGCGGACGCCCCGCTGGCATCGCCGCCGCCCCCAGCCAACGCCAGCGATTCGTACAAGTTCCTGGCAACCAACGACGACGGCACTCCGGTTGGGTACTCGCCGTGCCGACCCTTGCACTACGTGGTAAACGACGCCACGGCACCGGAGGGCACCGCTGCCCTGCTTGCCAAAGCAATCGCCAATATTTCCGCGGCGTCCGGAATCCAGTTCGTCAACGATGGCAGCACCGACGAACTTCCCACAGCGAAACGCGAACCGTACCAACCGTCCAAATACGGTGACCGGTGGGCTCCCTTGCTGATTTCATGGACGACGCCCGAGACGGCTCCGGCGCTGGCTGAGAACGTCATCGGTACGGGCGGCAGCACCATGTACTCACTGAACAACGGTGCCAAGAGCTACATCACCGGCAGCCTGGAGCTCGACACCCCGCAAGTGACGGAGCTTCTTGCCCAGGAGGGCGGTTCGGACTACGTGCTGGCTGTCATGCAGCACGAACTGGGGCACGTCATGGGTTTGGATCATGTTGATGATCCGGTTCAGCTGATGTACCCGGAGATCGGCGCCCCTGACGGATTGGCTGCCGGCGACCTGAACGGCCTTCACCTCCTGGCCTCGGCTCCTTGCCGCAAGGACATCTAAGCAGCGCACCTTCTCATGAATCGCCATGGACTCACCGCGCCATCGGTTCTATCCTGACGGAAGCGGCCGACGGCGGCGCTCACCGTCCGATTGGGCCGTCCCGTGAGGGGGTTCGATGGAACCTTATGGGTCGCCAGAGAGGCCAGACCCCTATCCCCCGCCGCCTTATCAGCAGCATGCCACGCCGCCGCCCAGGCCGCCCATCAAACACAGCAGCATCGCGGCCATCCTGTTCTTGATCGGCGTCCTCGCTTTGGTCTGCGCCGGCGCCTACTTCAGCGGCGAACTTCAAAGGTTCTGGTCCGATTCCACGACGCAGAGCCAGACGCCGCACCCCGGGCTGGTTCCCTTTGGCCAGCGTCAGGATCCGCTGCCCGGCTTCGAGGAAGCGGACGCACCCCTGGGCACACCGGCGCCATTGCAGCGAACCAGCACTTCCTACAAATTCCTGGCCGTCAAAGCAGACGGAACTCCCCTGGCATACTCCCCTTGCAGACCGATCCACTACGTGGTCAACTCGGATCTGGCCCCAACGAGTTGGTATTCCATGGTGGAGGACGCCGTCCGGCAGGCCAGCCTCGCCTCCGGGCTGCAGTTCATTTATGACGGTCCGACGTCCGAAATCCCGAGCACCAACAGGGCCGGCTACCAGCCCACCACTTACGGTGACCGCTGGGCGCCTGTGCTCATTGCCTGGACTACACCAGAGCAGGTGCCTCGGCTGACCGGGCAAACGGTCGGCTTGGGCGGAAGCTCTTCCATCGGCCTGAGCAACGGCTATAAGGCCTACGTGACTGGCTCGGTATCGTTGGATGCACCCCAGTTCGCCGGGATCATGGACTCACCCCAAGGCAAGGAAGTGGGCACAGCTGTGATCATGCACGAACTCGGACACGTTCTTGGTTTGGACCATGTGGATGACCCCCGCCAACTGATGTACGACCAAGCCTCGTGGGTTCGAGAGTACGCCGCCGGGGACAAGACGGGCCTTGCCCAACTCGGCTCCGGCCCCTGCAGTAAGGACTTCTAGCAAAGATTTCTAGCCGGCCACCACTGCGAGCGCATCCTCCACAGTGTCCACCAGGAAGATCCTCTCCGCCATGGGCCTCCCGGCAGCGAGGCTCCGCAGCATCGGCCACGCCGGGTAGGTCTGTTCCCAATGATCGCGGCCCACCAGGACCATGGGAGTGATGGTTTCGGGAGCGCCGTAATAGTTTTCGCAGGCGTCCTGGAAGATCTCCTGCACGGTTCCGGCGGAACCCGGCAGGAACACGATCCCGCCGTTGCAAAGCTCCAGGAGGATCGCTTCCCGGATCGCGTTGGCGAAGTACTTCGCGATGTGGGTTGCGAACAGGTTTGGTGGCTCGTGGCCGTAGAACCACGTGGGTATGCCGAGCGTCGCGGTGCCTTCCGGGTAACGTTCGACGACGGCGGCTGCTTGCCGCGCCCAAGCCGTCACCGAGGGCCTGAACCCCGGTACGGAAGCGAGCGTTTGAACCGCTGCGCTGGAATCGGCGTCGGGCAGTCCGCTGAGGTAGGCGCCCATGTTGGCTGCTTCCATCGCACCGGGGCCACCGCCGGTTGCTACCGTGAATCCGGCTTGCGCCAGCTGGCGACCCAGCCGCGCGGCGTCGGCGAATTCCTTGGTTCCGCGCTGGGCGGCGTGTCCTCCCATGACGCCTACCAGCTTGGTACCGGATAGCTCACCGTCTTGCAGCAGTTCGTCCAGGGCATCGCCAATGGCGTGGTCGTGGAGGGCTGCGGCGAGCGTCGCGTCCAGGCTTGCCCGCTTGCCCGGAAGGATGCTCCACTCATAAATCCTCGCGTCCAGGGTGGCTTCGTACTCGGTAGTGGAAATGTCCTCGTAGAGTTCCCTGGCCGTGTAGAGGGTGCCGCGATACGGGTTGAACGGCACGCCGCGCATCTTGGGAAAGATGAGCGCGCCGCGGCTTCGAAGGCTCTCCTCGATGCCGTCGTCGAAAGTGCATCCCAGGAAGATAGCGCCCTGCGGGTCCATCATTTTTAGTTCCCGGGAGCGTCCGCGAAGGTCCAGCGACTGTGCGTGCCAGCCGTGCATGGACCCGGCCCCGGAACTGACCAGCTTGTCAAAATGGACGATGCTTTCGACGTCGAGCGTCCGTGGACTTGGGTTCAAGGCACCGGAGGGATTCATGGCATCAGCGTAGTAGTGCCGAACGGCCTGAGTCCCGTTTACGCGCAGGGCGATGTTCCGTTGCATGATGAAGCATGAAGACTTCAGATGACGGCGCTTTCGCCCGGCCGCGTATCGGAGTTCCGGTCCGCCTTAGCAGCTCGGACAATCCCGACGCCCGCGTGGGCGAAGCCAACCAACTGTTCACCTTTATTGTGGATTTGCTCCGTGAAGCCGGCGCACAGCCGGTGTTGCTGACCCCCGTTTCGGCCGACAGCGCCGGGCGTCTGGCCTCCGTCATGAAAACGCTCGACGGCGTGCTGCTGCCCGGTGGCGGGGACCTGGAACCGCGTCTTTATGGCCAGGATCCGGAGGATTCGGTGTATGACGTCAACCCGGAACAGGATCATCTGGACATTGACGTCGCACGGGCCACGATTGACGCCGGCCTTCCGCTGCTGGGGATCTGCCGCGGCCACCAGTTGCTGAACGTGCTCTACGGCGGAACGTTGATCCAGGACATGGCACCGTCGGCCGTCAACCACAATGGATTGAATCCCCACGATCCCGCGGCCAATGAGTGGGCATGGCACGACGTCGTGCTGGTACCCGGTTCGAAGACCGCCGCGCTCTACGGCGCACCGGAAGGGACCTCCATCAAGATCGCCTCGGGGCATCACCAGGCGGTGGCCAGGGTGGGTGAAGGCCTGATGGTGACGGCGATGGCCGACGACGGCACGGTGGAAGCGCTTGAAGACCCTTCCCGTTGGGTTGCCTCGGTGCAGTGGCATCCGGAAGCTTCCCAGCTTCCGGATGTGGAGCGGTTGGCGCCTTTCAAAGCGTTCGTGGAAGTGTGCCGGAACCCTGTTCAGGCCCGGCCCGGAGGAGTACAGTAGCGCTCACTGCATCGCTTTCCGTTCCTCTGAGAGCTCGGCTAGCGCATAACTCCATTCGAATGACGTCCCTATGGGCGTCGTAAGTTTGCCGGCTGGGGGGCCCAACATCTGCTCAAAGGAGCATGGTTGTGGACCGTCCAAAACACGCCCGTCGTCCGAATCGGCAAGCCCATTTTTTCAGCCTTCTGGGTTTTATCTTTAGTCCGGCTCTGGCCTTCGCGGGGCTCGTCGCATTTTCCGCTACCCCTGCGGTGTCAGCCGTACCGCCGTGTGCAGGAACCGGCGGGGCCATGCAGATCGTTGCCCACACGGACGATGACCTGATTTTCCTGAGCCCCGATTTCATGAGGGATATCCAGGCCAAACGCTGCGTCCAAACGGTGTTTACCACTGCGGGCGAGGCCGGCGAGGGCGCTTCGTACTGGAAGGGCCTGGAAGCCGGAATCAGGGCCAGTTACTCCAAGATGGCAGGAGTGTCTGATTCCTGGACGACCTCGGACGCCGGGGTTCCCAACCGGCCGCTGACGATGCAAACCCTCAATGGCGCACCAAACATCTCGGTAGTGTTCATGCGGCTGCCCGATGGTTTCCCGAATGGTGATGGCAGTGCGGCGTACAACGATCAGAGCATCCTCAAACTCTGGGATGGACGGCTTTCCTCCATCAGGCCCGTGGACAATGCCGCCACGTTCACCAAGTCCCAGTTCCAGACTGCACTGAACCGGCTGGTGGCCAACTTCCAACCGACCACGTTCCGTACCCAGGATTGGACTGGCAATTTTAACAACCCCTACGACCACAGCGACCATTGGGCAACCGCCAAATTCGCCCAGTTGGCTACGCGCAGCTACACCGGCCCCCACACTTCCCTGGCCTACGATGCGTACGTGATTGACGAGTACCCGCAGAACGTGACCGGTGCTGAACTCACTGCGAAGGTGGACACCTTCGTGCGATTCGCGGATTTCGACATGTATATCTGCAGCAGTCCCGGCGAAGGTTGCCCCGATTCCCCCTACGACGAGTGGCTGAAGCGGCAATACATCACAGCCATTGAGTGGGTGGGCAACGCCGCTAAGTCGGCAGGGACCACCGTCACGGCGTCATCCCAGAAAGCAGCAGCCCAGAGTCCGGAGAAGGCCCGGGATGGGTACGACTGGGGCGCCCCCATGGACGCAACCCGTGAGTGGGTAACAGCCGGCGAAAAGGCAGGCAGTTGGATTCAGTACAACTTCTCCCCCACAAGGACCATCAACTCGGTGACCTTGTTCGACCGGCCGCTCCTCTCGGACCAAATCACCGGAGGAAACCTGTTGTTCTCGGACGGAAGCACAGTGACAGTCCCTGCCCTTCCCAATAATGGCTCCGGACTCACCATCAACTTCCCGGCAAAGACCGTGAGCTCTGTGCGTTTGAACATCACCTCAGTCAGCTCCACCACCACGAACGCCGGTCTGGCCGAGTTTGAGGCGTACCTGGGAACGGACAACGTTGCCCCCGTGGTCACTGCGACGCCTCCGGGTGGAACATACGCTGTGGGTCAATCCATCACCCTCACCGCCAATGAGACGGCGACGATCTACTACACCACGGACGGCAGCAACCCCACGACGGCGAGCAGCAAGTACGCCAGCCCCATCCCGCTCAATGGCCCGATGACCCTGAAGTACTTCGCCGTTGACGGCGCCAACAATTCCTCGGTCGTGGCCACCCAGACGTACTCCACGGGCCCTGACATCACCAAACCTGTTGTGACAGCCAACCCTGTAGGGGGCGCCTATCCTGCAGGTACCACCATCACGTTGTCCGCCAACGAACCAGCGGAAATCCGTTACACCGCAGACGGCACCGATCCCCTCACAGCCGGACTGGTGTATACCGCGCCAATAACGTTCAATGGGCCCGGCCCCATGACCCTGAAGTACTTCGCGAAGGATACGGCTGGAAACACCTCCGACTTCGCAACGCAGACCTACACGGTCCCGCCGGACACGACGGCTCCTGTTGTGACGGCCAATCCCACCTCACGGGCCTTGGCCAGCGGCGCCACGATCACGCTGACAGCCAACGAGCCTGGGGCGGCCATCTATTACACGACGAACGGCAGCACCCCCACGGCCACGGAGTCTGCTACCAACATCAAGTACTCCAGCCCGATTGTGATGGGCAGCTCCACGCTGACGCTCAAATACATAGGCGTGGATACCGCAGGCAACACTTCGGCTGTGGCTACCCAGACGTACACCGTTCCCGCAGCCGGACCGCCGTCGGCCCATGACTTCAACGGTGACGGCCGCGCTGACGTCCTGGCGGCTGATACCGCCGGGAACCTGTACCTGTATCCCGGCAACGGCGCAGGTGGACTCGGCCCACGGCAGCTTGCCTTGGCTGCGCCGGCCTGGTCATCCAACACGGACACCATCACTCCGGGCGATTTCAACAGCGACGGGAAGCCTGACCTCCTGGCACGATCCGGGGACGTCCTGTGGTTCTACCCAGGTGACGGGGCTGGCAGCTTTGGCGCCCGGAAGCAGGTCAGCATCGGTTGGAGCACCATGACGCAGATCTTCTCACCAGGGGATTTCAGCGGTGACGGTATTCCCGATCTCATGGCACGTCGCAGCAACGGCGACCTCCGTTTGTATGAAGGAAATGGTGCTGGAGGACAGCGGACCCCCTATACCGTGGGCTGGGGTTGGGGCGTCATGAACTCCATCTTCAGCAGCGGCGATTTCAATGCTGACGGCAAGGCAGATGTACTGGCGCGGCGCACTGATACAGGCGCATTATGGCTATATCCGGGCAATGGTTCCGGGGGCTGGCTGCAATGGACGCAGATCGGGACGGGCTGGGGAACCCGCACTGCGCTGGCCGGACCACGGGACCTTGACGGCGACGGTAAGAACGACGTCGTAGGCCGCATCGGAGACACTTTGTGGCTCTATCCCGGATCGGGAAGCGGAACGCTCAGCAACGTTCCGCCCGTTAGCCTCGGCACGGGTTGGCAGGCCATGAAGGTCATCGCCTGATCAGCCCCCATAGACCTGGCGCGGGTCGGAGTTTTCCCCCAGACTCATCCGGCCCGCGTCAGCTACGTCCGATCCTCTCTCACATCGACGCCCCTCTCGTCCGATCCTCTCTCACATCGACGCCTCTCCCGCCCGATCCTCTCTCACGTCGGGCCACCTTTCGCCCGATCCTCTCTCACGTCCCGCGCGGCAGGTTCCGACGTCCGAACTCAGGTCAGGTGCCGACGTCGTGGCTTTCCTGAAGCAAGGGAGAGACGAACGCCGCCAATCCATCAGGACGTGAGAGAACATCGGGGAAAAAGCCGCAGGACGTGAGAGAAGATCAGGGGGCGACGCGGACCCGGACGCCAGTTTTAAAGGATTCCTGGGCGGCGTCCGCCCACCTTGACAGCAGCTACCTGACCGATCCTCTCTCACATCGAGGCCCCTTTCGCCCGATCCTCTCTCACATCGAGGCCCCTTTCGCCCGATCCTCTCTCACATCGAGGCCCCTTTCGGCCGATCCTCTCTCACGTCCCGCGCGGCAAGTCCCGACGTCGGCACTCAGGTCAGGTGCCGACGTCGTGGCTTTCCTGAAGCAAGGGAGAGAGGAACGCCGGCAATCCCGCAGGATGTGAGAGAGGATCGGGGAAAAAGCCGCAGGATGTGAGAGAAGGTCAGGGGGCGACGCGGACCGGGACGCCGGTTTCGAGGGATTCCTGGGCGGCGTCGGCCACCTTGGAAGCAGCGACGGCGTCCTCGGGGGTGCACGGATTCTTGCGTTCCCCGAGGACCAATTCCACAAACGCAGCCATCTCGGAGCGGTAGGCCTGGTCGAAGCGTTCGGCGAAGGTCTTGTGGGAGTTGCCGGACGGGAAGGCTACCCCTGGCTCAGCCGAACGGACAGCCATCTGTTCATCCATGCCAACCACCACGGAGCCATCCGAGCCCTGGAGTTCCAGGCGGACATCATGCCCGGCCCCGTTGTACCGGCTGGCTGAGACCGTGCCTACCGTGCCGTCGTCGAAAGTTACTACTGCCAAGGCGGTATCGACGTCGCCCACCTCACCGATTGCGGGGTCGCCATTGTTGGAGCCCTTGGCATACACCTCCACGATTTCCTTGCCCGTGAGCCAGCGAAGGATGTCGAAATCGTGCACGGAGCAATCCCGGAACAGGCCGCCCGAGGTTGCCAGGAACTGGACCGGCGGCGGGGTCATGTCGCATGTGAGGGCACGGACGGAGTGGATCCAGCCCAATTCCCCGGCCTCGTAGGCGCGCTTGGCTTCCAGGTAGCCGGCATCGAATCGGCGTTGGTGGCCGATCTGCACGGTTCCGCCCTTCTCCCGGATGTACTCCAGGACAGGCAGGGACTGGTCAACATTCACAGCCACGGGCTTCTCGCAGAACACGGGAATTCCGGCATCCACGCCGGCGCGGATGAGGTCCGGGTGTGTCGCCGTGCCGGTGGCGATCACCAGTCCGTCCACACCCGAGGAGATCAACTCCGTCACCGAACCCAGGAATTCCGCTCCACATTCGGCGGCCACGGATCGGGCGTGTTCCTCCGCCACGTCGGTCAGCTTGAGTTGGACCTGAATACCTTCGGGGTTCAGGACCTGGTTGAGCGCGCTGATGTTCTTGGCGTGCATTACACCGATCCGGCCAACGCCCACCAGGCCGAGGGTCACTTGCTTCATCATTATCTGTCTCCGTCAGTGCAGCAGAAGTTGATTCCTAAGAGGGATTCTTGAGGCGACACTAAACCTTGTCAGTTTGTCCTGTCAAACAACATTGGCAGCGGCAGCCTTCCATGACGCTTCCAATGCCGCATCGGCTTCCTTAAGGACCTTTGCCGCAACTTCAAGTCCCTCAATGCGCCCCAGGGAAACGTCCTCGTGTTCGATGTTGACCAGCATGTTGGGATCAACCTCATGGAGCGCCCGGAGGAACTCTGTCCAAAAGGCCGTGTCGTGTCCACAGCCCAGGGCAACGAAGTCCCAGGCCGAGTTCTCGGGCCATTCGTTGGCCCACTCGTCGCCGCCCAGGTTGGTGCGGTTTTCCTCGGGTGAAAGCCGTCGGAAGCTGTTGTCCAAAACTCCATACAGCGCAGCGTTGTCCTTGTTCACGCGGACGTCCTTCGCAGCTGCCTGGAACACCAGTGGGCCAAGTTCGCGGACCACAGCCATAGGGTCCATCTGCTGCCAGAACAGGTGCGAAGCATCGAGTTCGACACCAACATGGGTGGCACCGGTGAGCTCGATGAGTTTGTAGACATCGGCCGTGTTGAAGACGAGGTTCTGCGGGTGCAGCTCAAGGGCCACCTTGACGCCATGGTCGGCAGCGAGGCGGTCCATTTCCCTCCAGAACGCAGCGGCCACATCCCACTGGTAATCCAGCACGTCCAGGGCCGCGGAGTTCCAGGCGTTGACTACCCAGTTGACGGTGCTCGCTCCAGGCTCGCCACCGGGCAGGCCGGACATGGTCACAACCCGGTTCTGCCCAAGGCGATGGGCCAGGCGAATGGAGCGGCGGATGTCTTCGGCATGCTTCTCACCGATTTCGCGCTTGGGATGCAGCGGGTTGCCGTTGCAGTTCAGGCCCGCGATGGAAACGCCGGTGCCCTCGAAGATCGCCAGGTAGTCGTCGCGGGCTGCGTCACTTTCCAGAATCTGGTCAAAGGTGGGGACGTGCACAGCTGGCAGGAATCCTCCGGTGTTGATCTCGATCCCAGTGAGACCAAGATCAGCGATGACCTTCAGCGCTTCGGGAAGCGGCCGGTCGTGCAGGATCGCGTTGTAGACGCCGAGCTTCATAGCGTGATCTTCTTTCCGTTGTTCAGGCTGGATTCAGTGACGGCATTGAGGAGTTCCATGTTGCGGACGCCTTCATCGAAGGTGGCGCAGCGAGGCAGGGATGCTTCTGCGTTGAGCCCGGCAACTTCTTCGAGGAACGCGCGGGCCTGATAGCCGAACGCGTCGTTCTGGCCAAAGCCAACTTCCGGGGCGTCCATGGCGAGGCCTCCGGCGATGTACGGATGTCCCGGGCCGAGGATGACCTGGCGGTAGCCGTTCTCGTTGCCTGAGCCGTCGTTGAGGAACAGCTGGATTTCGGACGGGCGGCGCTGATCGAACTTGGCGGCGCCGTTCTCGCAGAAGACCTCGAACTGGAGGCTGTTGGCGTGGCCGGCTGCAACGCGGGAGACCTCGAAGCTTCCGGCGCCGTTGGTGAACTCTGCGTTGAATGCTGCGTAGTCGTCATTCTCCACCGCTTCGAACGTGTCGCTGACGGCCACGTGATCGTGACCCATCACGGCACTCAGCGGAAGGGGGCGCTTGGCAATCGCTGTGGCGAGCCGACCACCGCTGATGGACTTGATGTCGCCGCACAGGAATTCGGATACATATGTAAGGTGACTTCCGACGTCGGCCAGCGCACCGGAGCCGGGCCCGCCTTTGTATCGCCAGCTCATGGGCGCCGAAGGGCTGAAGCCGTAATCGGTCCAGTACCTGCCACTGAAGTGCAGGACGTTCCCGAGAACGCCGTTCTGGATCAGGTCACGGATGTAGGCGATGCCCGGAGTCCGACGGAAGGTGAAGCCGATGCGGGCAAGTGTTCCACGTGCCTCTGCTTGCCGGGCGGCGTCTGCCATGGCGCGGGCATCGGCCAGGGTATCGCTGAGCGGCTTCTCGCACAGCACGTGCTTGCCGGCGGCGAGCAGGCCTTCCACGACTTCGCGGTGGAGGGAGTTGGCGATGACCACGCTCACCACGTCAATGTCATCGGCCTCGGCGATTGCCTGCCAGGACGTATCGTTGCGCTCGTATCCAAAGCGCCGGGCAGCCAGGGACCCAAATTCTGCGTTCACGTCGCCTATCGAGACGAGGCGGAGTTGTGGCAGTACCGGGCTGTAGAGGGCGGATGCCGTGCGGTACGCGGCAGCGTGGGCTTTGCCGGCCATCCCTGCACCGATGACGGCGACGCCGAGGCTTTCAGCCATTGATTTCTCCTTTGAAATTTGCCATGCCATCAGGCACTGAACGGCATTCTGTAGCGCTACAATTTTGCACTGGGCTCGATCGTAACTATGTCTATATGTCCTGTCAATCCTTAAGCGACTATCCTCAAGGACAGACACGAAAGGCACACCGATTCCGTTGAACAACGCACAGACTCGACGCCCCACCCTCTACGACGTCGCCACGCAGGCCGGAGTCTCGCCGTCGTTGGTTTCCTTGTTCCTCAAGGACCCGGCGAGGATCAGCGAAAAGCGTAGGCAGGCCGTCCAAAAGGCGATACACGATTTGGGCTACCGGCCAAGCCGGGCTGCCACCACTCTTGCCAGCCACCGCACCAAGAGCATCGGCCTGGTGATCGACGATTACCGCAACCCCTGGTTCGTCGATCTCCTCCGGGGTATGGAATCCGTCCTTTCGGATCTTGGCTACCACGTCCTGCTCGCGGACTCCAGGCCTGGCGCGAACCGCATCAAGGAAGCCACAGACGGCCTCCTGGCCATGCACGTGGACGCCTTGGTTCTGGCCGCCGAGCCCAGCGAACCCATGCTCGCTGGAACGTGGGTCCCCACCGTGGTTGCCGGATGGCGGAAGGGCGTCCCGACAGGCGCGGACCTGATAACCAACGACGACGACCGCGGGGGCAGCATGGCAGCGGACCACCTGCTGGGGTTGGGCCACAGCCGCATTGGCCACCTTTCGGGGTACGACGGCGCGTCAGCACACCGGCGTGCCGGTTACCAAAGCGCGCTGGAGGCTGCCGGCGTCGAAGTCGTCATCGGTGAGACTGAAGGAACGTCTGAAGAAGACGGGTACGGAGCCGCTTGCTGGCTTCTGGACCACCACCCCGGCACTACCGCCATCTTCGCCGCCAACGACACCATGGCGCTGGGCGCTTTCGCCGCCATCAAAGCCCGTGGGCTTTCCGTGCCCGACGATATTTCGGTCATCGGGTACGACAATTCCCCGTTAGCCAAGTCGCGCTTCCTGAACCTCACGTCCATCGATAACCGAAGCGACCTTGTGGGCGTGGACGCTGCTCGAAGGCTGCTGGCCCGCATCGAGGATCCGACGTTGGAGCCGGAGCGGAAGCTCATCGAGCCGACGCTGGTACTCCGCGGCACGACGTCGCCGGTTCAGTAGAGGACACGGCTCTGCCCGGAGCCATCAGGCGCTCCGGGCAGAAGACGGCCGAACAAACCCTAGTGCCGCTTCGTGGCACCCTCCGGTGCAGCGTCAGCCACACCCGCCACTTCGGCCTTAACCTCTTCGAGCGCATCGGAGTGCCCGCCGAGCTGCTCCAGCTCATGCGCCAACTCGGCGAGCTCTGCACCGCCGGCCATTTGGGCCGTCAGCTCATCCAAGGTGATGTCCTTCTTGTCGTAATAACCGATCGACTTGCCGCGCTTGAGCAGCAGGAAGCGGTCACCCACGGGGAAGGCGTGGTGCGGGTTGTGGGTAATGAAGATTACGCCGAGGCCGCGGTCGCGGGCCTGCAGGATGTACCGAAGCACCACGCCGGACTGCTTCACGCCAAGCGCGGCTGTGGGCTCATCCAGGATCAGCACCTTCGCGCCGAAGTACACGGCCCGGGCGATGGCGACACACTGGCGCTCGCCGCCGGAGAGCTGACCGATGGGCTGGTCAACATCGCGGAGGTCGATGCCCATCTCGGCCAGCTCCTTCAGCGTGATGTCCTTCATTTTCTGGACGTCCATGCTCTTGAACGGACCGAATCCGCTGATCAGTTCCGAGCCAAGGAAGAAGTTACGCCAGATGGGCATCAGTGGAACGACGGCCAGGTCTTGATACACGGTTGCGATACCGGCGTCGAGCGCGTCCCTGGGTGAATTGAACTTCCGGGCATCGCCCATCACCTGCAGGGTGCCTTCGTCGTGTTGATGCAGGCCGGCGATGATCTTGATCAGCGTTGACTTGCCGGCGCCGTTGTCGCCCAGGACACAGGTAACCCGGCCGTTGTCCACCGCCATGGTGACATCGCGCAGGGCGATGATGTTGCCGTAGTGCTTGCCTACTCCGTCGAGCGAAAGCAGGTGCACGGGTGTGTGCGTCAACGGGTCCTTCTCGTTTTTCAGCAGTGTCTGCTGGTCGATCTGTTGTGCGTTCATTGTTCCGGCCCCTTACTTGAGCTCTGCCCGGCGCTTGACGATCAGGTTCACGATGGTGGCCAGCAGGAGCATCAAGCCCAGGAAGAACTTGAACCAGTCCGGATTCCATTGTGCGTACACGATGCCCTTGTTGGCCATGCCAAAGATGAAAGCACCGATAGCACCACCCACGGCCGAGCCGTAGCCGCCTGTCAGGAGGCAGCCACCGATAACGGCAGCAATGATGTAGAGGAACTCGTTGCCAACACCTTCACCGGACTGCACTGCATCGAAGGCAAAGAGGTTGTGCATGCCCAGGATCCAGCCGCAGAAACCGACAGCCATGAAGAGGCCGATCTTGGTCTTGGTCACCGGGACGCCAACTGCGCGGGCAGCATTGGCGTCCCCGCCCACTGCGAAGATCCAGTTGCCAACGCGGGTGCGCAACAGGATCCACGAGGCCACTGCCACAAGGATGATCCAGAAGAACACGGTGATCTTGACTTCCACGCCGCCGATGCTGATGGAGGAGGCGAACACCGCTCGTGCCGATTCGAACCCGTCAAGCTTGGAGATCGACGGCGAGGAGACGCTGCCGCCGATAAGGCGGGTCAGTGCCAGGTTCAGGCCCGTCAGCATGAGGAAGGTCGCCAGGGTGACGATGAAGCTGGGAAGTTTGGTCTTGACGAGAATCCAGCCATTGATGAATCCAATGCCCAAGGAGACAACCAGTGCCAGCGTGACACCAACCCACGCATTCGTTGAGAAGTTCCAGCTGAAGAGCGAGGCGGTCAGGGCGGAAGAGATCACGGCCACACCGGTGGAAAGGTCGAACTCACCGCCGATCATCAGGAGGGAAACCCCTACCGCCATGATGCCAATGGTTGAGGACCCGTAAAGCACGGTGGCGAGCGCGTTCGGCTGGGTGAACGTCTGGGAAACCGAGGCGAAGAAAATGAAGAGGACTACTGCTCCGACCAGTGCACCGACCTCGGGCCTCGCCAGGAACTTTTGGACCGGACTACGGCGGCCTACCCGTTCATCACCAGGCGATGTCGCCGGCGGCAGGGTTGCTGTGTTTGCCATGGGAATGACTCCTTGTTGTTCAGGCTGCGCGGCGGTTCCCCACCGCGCAGCCTGATGCCGGGATCTAGCGGACGCCCTGCTGGGCGAATTTGAGGACGTCGGAAGCATTGGACTTGTCCACGATGGTGGGGCCGGTCAGGACCGGCTGTCCGCCGCCGATCTTGAAACCGCCGCGCTTTGCCTGCCACAGGGCGTCAACTGACATGTAGCCCTGAAGCCATGGCTGCTGGTCAACAGTGAAGATCACTTGGCCGTCTACGATCTTCTGGGCGAGATCGGCGTTGAGGTCGAAGCTGGCCACCTTGGCCGAACTGCTGGCGTCACTAACTGACTTGAGCAGGGTGAGGGTGATGGGGGCGCCAAGACCGATGATCACATCAGCATCTTTGGCCGCCTGGAGTTTCGCTGTGGCCGTTGATTGGACCGCGGTCATGTCCTTGCCATCAACGTAGAGGATTTCCGTTGCCGGCACCTTGGCCTTTACGCCGGCGCAGCGAGCTTCCAGGCCCACGTGGCCCTGCTGCTGAATAACGCAAACGGGGTGCTTGTAGCCTTCTGAAGCGAGCCGCGTGCCAACCGCCTCGCCTGCGAGCTTCTCATTGGATCCGAAGTGCGTGAAAGCGCCCAGCTGGCTGGAAACGGATTCACCCGCGTTGAGGCTCACCACGGGGATACCCGCATCGTTGGCCTTTTTCAGCACATCCTTCAAAGCGTCCGGCGTTGCCAGTGTGACAGCAATGCCGTCAACCTTCTGGTCGATGGCCTGCTGAACAAGCTGCGCCTGGCGCCCGGCTTCGGGATCGCTGGTGTACAGGAGTTCTACGTTGTCCTTGCTTGATGCTTCCTCTGCGCCCTTGCGGACAATATCCCAGAAGGTGTCACCCGCCGCTGCGTGCGTAATGAGGGCCACCTTGATGCGTGCCGTGCTGGCTGCTTGTCCGGCAGCTGCACCTCCCCCGGAATCAGCCGGTTTGCCGCCCTGGCTCGAACAGGCGCTCAGGGCCACCAATGGAACCACTGCTGCGACGACCGCCGCTTTGCGCCACGAGAATTTTGCCACCGTTATCTCCTTTGATGTCAGCTTCGGGCGTCCGGGGACTCGTGCCGGATCGCCTGCTACCTCGATCATGGTGACTCGTCTCACACTTTGTCAATAGTTTGTCCTGACATTAGGATGTTTTTACGTAAGTTCCTCGAGTAGATGACGCCGCAGCGTGGGCGGAAGTCACTTCCTTGACCAGCACAGCCCGGCTGCTATTATCAGAAAAAGGCAGTATGTCCTATCAAGAGAACATGGGCGGACATACTCATCCATCCGGCCGGGATACTGCTTCCCCGGCCGGGCTTCCGCAGGCTAGGAGAATCCCGTGGCGAACCAACTCAGCCTCAGCATCGACCGTTCGTCCCCGGTGCCGCTCTATCACCAAGTGGTCCAGGGAATCGAAGCCGCCATCCACAGTGGCGTCCTGGAACCGGGCAGCAGGTTGGACAACGAAATCGACCTTGCAGCGCAGCTGAACCTGTCCCGCCCCACTATGCGAAAGGCCATGGACGAACTGGTCCGCTCCGGCCTCCTGGTCCGCAAACGCGGCGTTGGCACGCAGGTTGTTTCAAGCCAGGTCCGGCGGCCGCTGGAGCTCTCCAGCCTTTACGATGACCTGAGCAATAACGGCAAGAAACCCACCACGGATGTGCTCAGCTTCTCCCACGTGGAGGCCGACGCCGCCACCCTCACGGCACTTCAGCTGCCGCCCGGGTCAAAGGTCTACCACTTCACCCGCCTGCGCAAAGTTGGCGGCAAGCCCCTGGCGCTCATGGAGAACTGGGTGCGTGACGACATCACCAGCATGGATGAAGCCCAGCTCTCCAGCGAGGGACTGTATTCCATCCTTCGCCGCGGCGGCGTGAATTTCCGGTTGGCGTCCCAGCGTATCGGCGCCATGATCGCCAACGACTACCAGGCTCCGCTCCTCGAAGCCGAAGTAGGTTCGGCGCTTGTGACCATGGAGCGCACCGCGGTGGACGACACGGGACGCATGGTTGAAACGGGCCACCACGTCTACCGCGCCGATTCCTACAGCTTTGAAATGACACTCGTACAGCGCTAACGCAAGGACACATACTTATGGCCAACTGGGTCTACCCGCTGGGAACAGCCACCGACGGCAAGTGGGACATCTCGCTCGGCACTTCCGATTCCACTCTCGCGATCGACGGCTGGGCCCATACGGGACTGAAGGTTGCGACGCTCGAAGCTGGTGCCGCCGTCGAACTTCGTGCAGCTGCGGAAGAGCGCATTGTGGTTCCGTTGAGCGGTTCGTTTACCGTGACGGTCGACGACGACGCGTACAGCCTCGCGGGCCGGCAGTCGGTTTTCCACGGGCCAAGTGACGTCCTGTACACCGGCATCGATAAAGCCGTCACCATCAGCTCGCACGACGGCGGCAGGGTGGCGGTTGCGACCGCACCGGCGAAGGCCGGGTACCCTACCCGTCTGATCACTGCGGCCGAGACCCCAGTAGAGCTACGCGGCGCGGGCAACTGCTCCCGGCAGGTCCACAACTTCGGCACTCCGGCAGCACTGGAAGCTGATCGCTTCATTGTCTGCGAAGTCATCACCCCTGCCGGCAATTGGTCCTCCTACCCTCCTCACAAGCACGATGAGGAGAAGGAGGGCGAGACCAGCCTGGAGGAGATCTACTACTTCGAAACGCGAGTCGCCCCGGACTCCCCTGCCCCCGCAGACTCGGACGCAATCGGCTACGCACGCGTCTACGCCTCCGACGACCGGCCCATCGACGTTTCGGCTGAGGTCCGCACCGGTGACGTGGTCCTGGTCCCGTACGGCTGGCACGGACCCGCCATGGCAGCTCCGGGCTATGACCTCTACTACCTGAACGTCATGGCAGGCCCGGGCCGCGTGCGCGACTGGCTCATCAGCGACGACCCCCACCATGGCTGGATCCGCCAGACCTGGGACGGCCAGGACGTCGACCCCAGGCTCCCGTTCGGCGCCTAACCTCCCGAGCCTGTGCACAGCGAAAGGCCCCCTGGATGACGTCCAGGGGGCCTTAGCTGTACACAAACTAGTTATTTTGTCCCGGCGATGTAGTCGTTCATCGTCTTGAGCTGGTACCGGGAAACGTCCTCGGCATTCTCGTCCTCTGCGAACACTGACGAGACCATGACGGTGTTCGCCTTGTCCAGGAACCCGATCTCCTTCAGGCCGCCGAAGAAGTCGTCCCAGTTCACGTCCCCGTCACCGATCTTGAGGTGCTGGTGGACGCGCACAGCGTTGCCCGGCGGGTTGGTGATGTACCGAAGGCCGTGTGAGGCGTGGTGGTTCATCGTGTCAGAGACGTGCACCAGGCGGAGCTTGTCGCCGGCCGCACGCATGATCTCCAACGGCTTGTTGCCCATATGGAAAGAGTGCGAGGCCACGTAGACCATGCCGATGTTCGGGGAGTTCACGCCCCGGATCACGCGCAGCGCGGCCAGGCCGTCTTCCACGAAGTCGTCCGGATGGGGATCAATGAGCACATCCATGTCTTCGCGCTCGATGATCGGCAGGAGTTCCTCCATGGAGCGGTAGAACGCGCGCTCAGACTCCTCGGCCTTCTCGGGACGGCCACTGAACTCCGTGTTCATGGTCTGGACGCCAAGATCGACGGCGATCTGGATGGCCCGCTTCCAGTAGCGGACGGCAGCTTCCCGGGCATCCTCATCGGGTCCGGACCAGCGCAGGACGGGCAGGACGGAGGCGATTTCGACGCCGGCATCCTTACACGCTGCCTTCAACTTGCCCACAAGCTCGTCGTCAGCCTTGGGGTGGTTGAAGAACGGGATGAGGTCCGCATGCGGGGTCATCTGCAGGTACTTGTAGCCCAGGTCTGCTGCCACGCGCGGGAACTCGAGCAGGGTATGGCTGTGGTGGAACGGAGTGGGATCAAGGGCAATCTTCATAACAATCCCTTACTTGTAGAGATCCGGTTTGGTGTTGAGCTGCACCTTGACCTTTTCGCCCGACTTCTGTGCCTCGACGCCGGCCTCGCAACAGGCAGCGGTGGCATAACCGTCCCAGGCGGTGGGACCGCCGATGTCGCCGCGAAGGGCAGCATCAACCCAAGCCTGGACCTCGACGTCGTACGCTGCTCCGAAGCGCTCCTCGAAGCCCGGAGTGACGCTGCCGCCCCACTTGCCAGCGGACTGGATGTACGGGCCACTGTCACCGCCGATGCTCACAATGCCGTCCTCAAAGGACGCCTGCGTGGCAACCTGGTAGCCGAACTTGGCGTTGACGTAAATCTCGACGTCGGCCAACACACCGGATTCGGTTTCAAGCAGCACATGCTGGGGGTCATGCTGGCCGTTCGGGGCGTTGCGCGTAGGCTTCCCCAGACGGACCTGTACGGACGTGATTTCTTCGCCGGTGAAGTAACGGATGGCGTCGAACTCGTGAACCACGGAGTCGTTGATCAGCATCTCGTTGGTGAAGCCTTCAGGCGTGCTCGGGTTGCGGTGCTGGTGGTGCAGCATCAACAGCTCCCCCAATTCACTGTTGCGGATGATCGAACCCAGCGCCGAGTACTCGGCATCGAAGCGGCGCATGAAACCCACCTGGATGCGCTTGTGGCCCAATGCCAGTTCAGCCTGGACAACCTTCCACGCGCTTTCTGCATCCGGCGTCAGCGGCTTCTCGCAGAGAATCGGGAAGTCCTTCTCCAACGCCTTGTACAGGATTTCCTCGTGCAGGAAGCCCGGCGTGGCGATCAGGACGGCGTTGACGTCACCATTGTTCAGCGCCTCATCGGCACTGGACAGCGCCACGGCGCCGTCGATTCCTTCAACGGCAGCCTGCGCACGGGCAAGGTCAACATCGACGACGGCGGCTACTTCAGCGCCGTGAATGCGGGTGCTGAGGCGCTTGATGTGATCGGCACCCATGCGGCCTGCGCCGATGACGGCAACGCGGAGAATCTTTGTCACTTTTCTATCCTTCGTGAGGTTCGTTCTTGTTACTGGACGCGCGTGCGGGAGTTACTGGACCCGCGTGCGGGAGCCGCAGGAGAGAAGGTAACTGCGGGTTCGCTTGGCGATGGGCATCGGCACATCGAACGCTACCGGGTACATGTCCTGCTCCACGATGCCAAAGATCGGCCGGTTGAGGCCTTCCACGGCTTCGATCACGGCGCGCAGGTCCGGTAGGCCGCTGGGCGGTTCGGTCATGACGCCGGCCAGGTTCGCCGCAGCCCAAGTCATGTTCTTCTCGTTGACCTCGGCCAGGATCTCCGGGTTGATCTGCTTGAGGTGCAGGTAGCCGATGCGGTCCGGGTAATTCTTGATGAGCTCCAGGCTGGAAGCGCCACAGTATTCTGCGTGGCCCGTGTCCAGGCAAAGGTTCAGGTACTGCGGATCCGTTGCGGCTAAGAGGGTTTCGATGTCCTGCTGCGCGCCAACGTGGGAGTCCGCGTGGGAGTGGAACTGCTGGTGCAGGCCAAAGTCCTCCAACAGGACCTTGCCCATCCGGTTGTGGCCGGCGAAGAGATCAGCCCACTGTTCGTCGGTCAGTTCGCCATTCTCCACGGCCTCGCCCGTGACGTCGTCCCGCCACATCGCGGGGATAACCACAATGTGTTCGCCACCCATGGCCGCAGTCAGTTCGGCCACCTTACGGGCCGGCTCCCAGGCTTCGTCGTACTGCTTGGCACCACGGTGGAATGCCGTGAACACCGTTCCGGCAGTGACTTTGAGGTCGCGCTGCTTGAGCTCTTCAGCCAGACGGGTGGGGTCGTTGGGCAGGTAGCCGTAGGGACCCAGTTCAATCCATTTGTAACCGGATTCAGCAACCTCATCCAGGAACCGTTCCCACGGAGTCTGCTGGGGGTCATCGGCAAACCACACGCCCCAGGAGTCGGGGGCGGTGCCGATGATGAGCTTGTTCTCGACGTCAGTCATGACAGCGGTGTCTTTCTAGGAAGGTTAGTTGGAGGGGAAGTTGTAGGAGGCGCCGGAGGCGTGGGTGGGTTCGGGCCAGCGGGAGGTGATGACTTTGCCGCGGGTGTAGAAGGACACGCCTTCGGGGCCGTAGATGTGTTTGTCGCCGAAGAGGGAGTTCTTCCACCCGCCGAAGGAGTGGTAGGCCACGGGGACGGGCAGGGGCACGTTGATGCCGACCATGCCCACGGTCACGGAGCGCTGGAATTTACGGGCTGCGGCGCCGGAGGAGGTGAAGATCGCGGTGCCGTTGCCGTAGGGGTTGGCGTTGATCAGCGCGATGCCTTCTTCGAGGTCCGCGACGCGGACCACGACCAGGACGGGGCCGAAGATTTCCTCGGTGTAGGCAGTCATTTCGGTTTTGACGTGGTCGATCACGGTCGGCCCTACCCAGAACCCTTCTTCGTGGCCCGGGACCACCAGGTCCCGGCCGTCCACGACCATGGCCGCGCCGGCGGTTTCGGCTTCCGTGACGATCCTGACGATGCGTTCCTTGGAGGCGGGGGTGATGACCGGGCCCATGTCGGCGTCGGGTTCGGTGCCGTTGGCGACCTTGATGGTCAGGGCACGCTCTTCGACTTTCTTCACGATCAAATCCGCGGCGTCCCCGACGGCGACGGCGACGGAGATCGCCATGCACCGTTCCCCGGCGGAGCCGAAAGCGGCGGCTGCAAGGTGGTCCGCGGCGTTGTCCAGGTCCGCGTCGGGCATCACGATCGCGTGGTTCTTCGCCCCGCCCAACGCCTGGACTCGCTTGCCGTGCTTCGTGGCGGTCTCATGCACGTACTGCGCGATCGGGGTCGAGCCAACAAAGGAGATGCCGTCCACGTCCGGGTGGGTCAGGAGCCCGTCGACGGTTTCCTTCCCGCCGTGGACGACCTGGAATACGCCATCGGGCAGCCCGGCCTGCTTCCACAGGCGGGCGAGGAGCATCGGGGCGGACGGGTCACGCTCGGAGGGCTTGAGGATGAACGCGTTGCCCGTGGCGATCGCCATCGGAGCCATCCACAACGGCACCATCACCGGGAAGTTGAACGGGGTAATGCCGGCAACCACGCCCAGAGGCTCACGGAAGGAGAACACGTCGATGCCGGTGGAGACCTGGTCCGAGTAGTCGCCCTTGAGCAACTGTGGGATGCCGCAGGCGAATTCGATGACTTCCAGGCCCCGGCCGATCTCGCCCTTCGCATCCGAGAGGACCTTGCCGTGCTCGGCCGTGATCAGCTCGGCGAGGTCGTCCACGTGCGCGGCGACCAGCTCACGGAACTTGAACAACACGCCGGTGCGTTTGGCCAGGGAAATATCGCCCCAGGACTCGGCAGCTTTCTTCGCCGCAGCCACCGCAGTGTTCAGGTCAGCCTCGTTGGCCAGGCGCAACTCGGCGCTGACCTGCCCCGTTGCCGGGTTATATACGGGCTGGGTGCGGTCGCCGTCGCCTGCGGTTTCGGCGCCGTTGATGAAGTGGTTAATGGTGGTCAGTGTGGTCGTCGTCGACATGCGGACTTCCTTTGGTCTGTGGCTTTGAAAGCTGTGGCTTTAGAGGCGGGGGCTATGTGTTGGGAATCAGCCGAGCAGCTTGCGCTGGCGGTTCTTGTGCTCGGTGTACGTCGTGTAGGCCTGCTGGGTGGATTCGAGCTCGGAGGTCTGGGAGACGGGAACGTCCCACCAGGATTCGGAGCTGGGCGCGTCCAGCAGAGGATCGGACTCGACGTGGATGACGATCGGGCCGGTTTCCGGGGCTGCCTTGGCTTCCTTGATGGCAGCGCCAAGGGCTTGGATGACGTTCTCGCCTGGTTCGATCCGGATGACCTTGGCGCCGAGGGACTCGGCGTTGGTGGCCAGATCGATCGGCAGGTGCTCACCGGCGTCGAAACTGTGCTGTTCCTTGTCCAGGACCCGGTACTGCGTCCCGAAACGCTGCGAACCGAGCGACTCGGACAGCGAACCGATGGAAGCGTAGCCGTGGTTCTGGATCAGGACCACGATCAGTTTGATGCGTTCGGCGACGGCGGTGACCAGTTCGGTGTGCATCATCAGGTAGGACCCGTCCCCTACCATCACCACGACATCCCTGTTGGGACCGCCGGCAGCGGCTTCGGCCAGTGCTGCGCGCTTCACGCCCAACCCGCCCGGGATTTCGTAGCCCATGCAGGAGTACGCGTATTCCACGTGGTAGCCGAACGGGTCACGGACCCGCCACATCTTGTGCAGGTCCCCCGGCAGGGAACCCGCCGCGCAGATGACGACGTCCTGGTCATCCATGGCTTTGTTCGTGGCGCCGATGATCTCGTTCTGGGCCGGCAATGGCGTGAACCGGGTATCAAACGCTTCGTCCACGATCGCGTTCCAGCGTTTCTTCTCCGCCGCGACCTTTTCTTCAAGATCAGCACCCACACGGTAGCCGCCCACTGCCTGGTTCAGTTTCACCAGGGCCTTGCGGGCGTCGGCGACGACCGGAATGGTGGTCCCGTGCTTGTAGGCATCGATGGGGGCGACGTTGATGTTCACGAACTTCACGTCCGGGTTCTGGAACGCGGTGCGGGACGCGGTGGTGAAGTCTTCGTAGCGCGTTCCGATCCCGATGACCAGGTCCGCTTCGGCAGCGATGGCGTTGGCCGCCGTCGTGCCCGTGGATCCGATCGCACCCAGGGAGTGTTTGTGGTCCCAGGGCAGAACCCCGACGCCAGCCTGCGTGTTCCCCACGGGAATGCCGGTGAGTTCGGCGAACGTGGCGAGTTCCTCGTTGGCGTAGGCGTAGAGCACGCCGCCGCCGGCGATGATCAGGGGGCGCTTCGCGGCACGGATGGCCTCGACGGCGCGGCGGATGTCATCGTCCTCGGCCTCGGGACGGCGGATCCGCCATTCACGCTCGGCCAGGAATTCTTCCGGGACGTCGAGGGCTTCGGCTTGGACGTCCTGCGGCAAGGAAATGGTCACTGCGCCGGTCTCGGCCGGGTCCGTCAGTACACGCAGGCCGTGGTGGAACGCCGAGAACAACTGCTCCGGGCGGGACACCCGGTCAAAGAACTTCGACAACGGACGGAACGCATCATTGACCGTGATGTCGTACGCATACGGCAACTCCAGCTGCTGGAGCACCGGATCCGCTGCGCGCGTGGCGAACGTGTCACTGGGCAGCAGCAGCACCGGCAAACGATTGGTCGTGGCCAGGGCGGCACCGGTCAACAGGTTCGAGGAACCCGGACCGATCGAGGTGCTGATTGCGAACGTCTGGCGCCGGCGCGTGTGTCGGGCGTACCCCACGGCCTGGTGCGCCTGGGCCTGCTCATTGCGGCCCTGGTAGTACGGCATGATGGACGGGTCCGCGGCCTGGTACTGCTTCAAAGCCTGGCCAACGCCGGCCACATTGCCGTGCCCGAAGATACCGAACATGCCTGGGATCAGGCGCTCGCGATAGTCCACCCCGTTGATGGAATCCACTGTGTACTGCTTGGAGAGGAACTCGACCACGGCCTGGGCCACGGTCATCCGACGGGTTACTGTTCCTGTTGAGGTCCGCATGGCGGGGCTACTCCGATACTTTCACTGGAATACGGTCAGACGAGGTGGGCTCCCCCGCAGCTGGCGCCGGTCCGGTCGCGGGCCCGGTCGCAGGTGCAGTGCTGTTCAGCAGCGAGGCGGCCGTCGCTACGGCACCTGCCACATCGCCGTCGTGCGGGTAAAGCAGCGTCCGGCCCACCGTGAGGCCGCGGACGCCGGGCAGTGCGAGGGCGGCCTGCCAACTGGCGAAGACCTCGTCCTGCGAGCCGTCAGGGTCACCGCCCAACAGCACCGTGGGAAGGGTGGTGGAGGCCATGACGCGTTCCATGTCAGCCACTACGGGCAGTTTCATCCAGGTGTAGGCGCTGGTGGAACCCAGGCCCTCGGCGATGCCCACGGATTTGATCACGGCGTCCGCGCGAAGATCGTTGCGGACCTTGCCGTGTGCGTCACGCACCGACAGGAACGGCTCCACCATCGCGATGAGCTTACGTTCGGCCAACGAATCGATGGCCTTCGCGGTCGCCTCGAGGGTTGCCACGGTATCCGGGTCGCCCAGGCAGATCCGGGTGAGCATCTTGCCCCCGTCTGCGCCCAGTGCCTGCAACGCAGCGGCTGTGTGGCCGGTGAACCGGTCATCGAACTCGTTGACCAGACCAGCCAGGCCACCACGGTTCATCGAGCCGAAGATCAGCTTGCCGTCCAAAGCACCCAGCAGCAGCAGGTCATCCATGATGTCCGGTGAGGCAAGGATGCCATCCACGGCCGGGTTCGCGAGGGCGATCTGCAACCGGTCCAGCAGGTCCCGGCGATCGGCCATCGCCATCGGCTCCGGCCCGACCGAAAGGGCGCCCCGTGCCGGGTGGTCCGCCGCAACAATGAAATTCTGGACGCCGTGCTTCAAGCCCGGGTGGCGACGCCGGGTGGCAGCCGCGCGTGCGACGGCCTCCGGGTCCTCCAGCCTGATACGGCTCAAGTGCTCATACCGGCGGGGATCGTCATTCAGGCTCAACGGACTGCTCCTTCTGCGAACGTGGGTGCTGCAGGCGCAGTGGCCGCGGCGGGGGAAGCTCCCGGGATCCGCCGTCCGCGTTCAGCGAGCAGCGAGGTGACCTCATCCGGCGTCGGCATCGCATCCGCGCAGGAAAGCCGCGAGGCGACGATTGCACCGGAAGCGTTGGCGTAATCCAGGACCTCGGACAGCGTCCAACCGGACAGCAGTCCATGGCAGAAAGCCCCGCCGAAGGAATCACCCGCGCCCAGGCCGTTGACGGTTTCCACCGGTACTGGGGCCGAGACAACACGCTCAGTGCGGGTCTTGGCCATCACGCCTTCCGGGCCGAGCTTCACCACCGCGATCTCGACGCCGGCGGCGAGCAGGCGGTCCGCCTGTTCGTCCGGCGTCCCCTCTCCTACCGCGACGGCGCATTCTTTGTCGTTGCCGATCGCGACTGTGACGTGCGGGAGGATTTTAGCGACTTCCGCGCGGGCTTCCTCTTCCGAATCCCAGAACATCGACCGGTAATCCAGGTCGAGGATGGTGAACTGGCCTTCCTTCAGACCAGTCCGAGGCCGGGCTTCGTGGGCGGCGAGGTGAGCACTGCGGCTCGGTTCCTGGCACAGGCCAGTCACCGTGGACCAGAAAATGCCCGCGTCCTTGATGGCCTCAAGATCGAGTTCTTCGGCTTTGATCTGCAGGTCCGGCGCCGTGGGGAAACGTCCGTAGAAGTACAACGGGAAATCCTCAGGCGGCTTGATGGCACAGAAAGTCACCGCCGTCGGGTACTCCTTCACCGGGGAGACAAACGAATCGTCAACATTGAACTTGTGCAGTTCCCGGTGCAGATACTTTCCGAATGCGTCGTCGCCCGTGCGGGTAATGACACCGGAGCGGCGGCCGTGGCGCGCAGCAGCGACGGCCACATTGGAGGGCGAACCTCCCAAATACTTGCCGAAGGACGTTACGTCCTCCAGGTCCACTCCGATGTCGTTCGGGTAGATATCAACGCTGATGCGCCCGATTGTAAGCAGTTCGTGGGTCACGATGATCGTTGACCTTTCTCTTGTGAACTCTGAACCTTTGAGCGCTGGGCCCCAATGCCTTGCCACCCCTCAGTGAGCGGGGCCACATGACTACTTTGCCCCAGATTTCATGTCCTGTCAAAGGTTTGTACTGACATATTTACAACATGACACGGACTGCATCTACTTCCGTGGGATGGCCAATTCGCCAGTGACATATTGGCTCCGCCCGAAGCCGAAAGACCAGTCGCCAGGCGAGTTCTCCATGTAGCCAATGAAGACATCCTCGCCTTTGATACCAACCTCGCCAAGCGCTTCGGCAATGGCCTCGAAGAGCGAGCTCTTGGCCATCTGGCTTCGCCCGCCCTGCGTGAAGATCTGAATCATGACCACTCCAGGGCTGCGCTCAAAGCCCAACCCCGCATCCTGGGCCACAATCTGGGCCCCCTGGTGTTCGGTAATGATGTGGAAGTAGTCGCGCTCGGGGATTTCATACTCGGAGACGATTGCATCGTGGATGGCCCGGCTAATGGCGGCCAACTCCTCCGCCGACCGGCCCTGATTGACGTCGATTCTTACCAGTGGCATCTTGCGCGCTCCTTCGAAGTAGTTTGTCCTGACATACTAACAAACAAAGGGCATGAAGGTACAGGGGCTCCGCTTTAAAGCACGACGGCGGCCCCGCACCTTCCGTGTGGAAAGGGCGGGGCCGCCGTCGTGCTTTAAAG
>NZ_JBFRFP010000019.1:0-90507 GCF_052114885.1 Paenarthrobacter sp. 2TAF44
CAAACGCCAAGCCGAGGGACGAACCACAAAGGAGATCCGCCGGTGCGTGAAACGCTACCTCGCCCGGCGGATCTACCGAACCCTCAACGCCCCAAACCCCGGCCCTTGCCACGCTTGACAACCATAGAAGGATCCCCGCGTTGCTTTAGTGGGGTTCGCTGATGTCGGCCACGATTGCTCCGAGTGCAGCCGTGAGTTCATCCGCATCCACGAAGGCACTCCTGCCATGGGCTCCGGCACCCATGGAGATGCGGCGTCCGGTGATGGTGGCATCCGCGTAAACCGGCCAGGGCGTGGTACTTCCCAGGGGAGTGATGGTCCCGCGCTCATAGCCGGTTGCGGCAAGGGCGACGTCGGCGTGCGGCAGCGAGAGCTTGTTCACGCCCACCAACGCCCGCAGCTTAGGCCAGGAGATCTGCCGGTCGCCGGGGATCAGCGCGAAGAGGAAGCTACCGTCGCGATGCTTGACCACGAGCGACTTCACGATGTCCCCGGGACTGATCCCCAGGATGCCTGCCGCCTCCTCGAGGCTTCGGGCAGCAGGGCGCTCGACGACGTCCACGTCCAGTCCGCGCGCGGCGGCGTCGGACAGGAACCGTTCGGCCCCGTTCATTCCCGGCCCAAGCAATGAGTCAGCCATCAGTCGCGGTACAGCAGGAGAGCTTCGCCCTGGCCGCCGCCGCCACAAAGGGACACGGCAGCCTTGCCTGTTCCCCTGCGCTTGAGTTCGTGGGCCGCGTGCAGGGCCAGCCGGGCGCCGGAAGCGCCGATCGGGTGTCCGAGGGCGATTGCGCCGCCGTGGATGTTGCACTTCTCCAGTGGGTAGCTCAGGTCCTTCAATGATTGGACGGCCACAGAGCCAAAGGCCTCATTGATTTCGATGAAGTCCAGGTCCTCGGCAGTCCATCCAGCCCGCTTCAATGCTTGCGAAATGGCGTTGGACGGCTGGGAGTGCAGTGAGTTGTCCGGGCCGGCCACCTGTCCAGGCTTGCCCACGACCGCAAGGTATTCCAGGCCGTTGTCCTTGGCAAAGCGGCGACTTGTCAGCACGAGTGCGGAGGCGCCGTCGGACAGGGGAGAGGAGTTGCCAGCGGTAATGGTGCCGTCCGTAGCGAAGGCGGCCTTCAAAGGGGCAAGGGTTTCCACAGTCGTGTTCGGACGAACGCCCTCGTCCGAGGTGAGGACCACGGGGTCCCCCTTCCGCTGCTTCACGCTCACGGGAGCGATTTCGACGTCGAAGATTCCGTCAGCCATCGCGGCAGCCGCGCGCTGGTGGGAAGCGGCAGCAACCTCGTCCTGCGCGCGGCGGTCAATGCCGAGCGTTACGTTCTTGGTTTCCGTGGACAAGCCCATTGACTGGCCGTCGAACGCATCCGTGAGTCCATCATGTGCGGCAACGTCCAACGCCTGGATTGCGCCGTAGGTCCAGCCCTGCCGGGAGCCGGGGAGCAGGTGTGGGGCGCGTGTCATGGATTCCTGGCCACCGGCCACAACCACAGTGGCGTCCCCGCTGCGGATCATCCGGGCGGCATCAATGACAGCCGTGAGGCCGGAGAGGCAAACCTTGTTGATGGTGACGGCAGGGATGTTCCAGCCCACACCTGCCGCTATGGCACTCTGTCGTGCAGGATTCTGGCCGGCGCCCGCTTGCAGCACCTGTCCCATGATGACGGCGTCCACTTGTTCGGCTTTTACGCCGCTGGCCCCCAGTGCGGCGCTGATGGCATGCGCGCCAAGGTCGACGGCGGTGAATCCGGCCAGCTGCCCATTGAGCCGACCCTGTGGGGTACGGGAAGCAGCAAGGATGACAACGTCATTGTCGTCAGCGGAGTTGTTCATGGTCTCTCTTCCGATCCGTGGTGGTGTAGCCAAGGCTATCGTGCGGCGTGCGTCAGCCTATCCTTTCCAACGCTTGTATCCGTCGGTAGATTCCACAGCAGGAGATTCCACGGCAGGAGATTTCACAACGGGCTTGGTGCCTCCTTCCGGCAGATGCTCCGGACAACGTCCATGGACTACGCATAGGTGCCTGCGGCAACAGTGCTTGCATTCGCGGAGAATCTGGGGTAGACAGGAAGGCTACTTTGCCGTATTGTAGATATTTGCGTCTTCCCTGTTAACCTTCAGCCTTCATATAGCGGTGGGCTTTACCTCTCAGCTGCGACATTGACGTGCCGTTCAATACGTGCACTGTCATGCGCAGGCTGGGTCCGGGTCATATAGCGGAACCGGAATAAGTATGATGCGGAGAACTCTGCATCATGCAAACGGGGGAGATCTGAAAACGCCTGAAGGTCTGTGGAAGGATCCCTCTTGGTCGCCTCGAGCACCTCTAATAACGAAACCGCTAACACGGCAAGCACCGATGGTGCCACTCGCCGCCTCTCATTCGCAAAGATTCACGAACCCCTTGATGTTCCGAATCTTCTCGCCCTGCAGACCGACAGCTTTGACTGGCTCGTCGGAAACGAACGCTGGCAGGCGCGGGTAGCGAAGGCTGTCGAGGAGGGCGACCTCAGCGTCGCCACCACCTCCGGACTTGCCGACATCTTCGAAGAGATCTCCCCCATCGAGGACTTCCAGGGCACTATGTCCCTGAGCTTCTCCGAGCCGGAGTTCGCTGATCCGAAGTACACCATGGCCGAATGCAAAGACCGTGACGCCACGTACTCGGCACCGCTGTATGTCAAGGCCGAGTTCATGAACAACAACACGGGCGAAATCAAGCAGCAGACCGTGTTCATGGGCGACTTCCCCCTCATGACTGAAAAGGGAACGTTCGTCGTCAACGGCACCGAGCGTGTCGTTGTCTCCCAGCTGGTCCGTTCGCCGGGCGCCTACTTCGAGCGCACCGCGGACAAGACCAGTGACAAGGACATCTTCACTGCGAAGATCATCCCGTCCCGCGGTGCATGGTTCGAACTCGAAATCGACAAGCGCGACCAGGTCGGCGTTCGCCTCGACCGCAAGCGCAAGCAGTCGGTCACCGTTCTGCTGAAGGCCCTCGGCTGGACCGAAGGCCAGATCCTGGAAGAGTTCGGCCAGTACGACTCCATGCGTGCAACGCTGGAGAAGGACGCCACTGAAACCCGCGAAGACGCGCTTCTGGACATCTACCGCAAGCTGCGTCCGGGCGAGCCGCCCACTGTCGAGGCTGCCCAGTCCCTGCTGGACAACCTGTACTTCAACGCAAAGCGTTATGACCTCGCCAAGGTTGGCCGTTACAAGATCAACCGCAAGCTCGGCATCGACCGCTCCCTTGGTGACAAGGAAGCTTCGGTCCTGCACGTTGAAGACATCGTCGCCATGATCAAGTTCCTCGTTGCGCTGCACGCCGGCGAGAAGACCCTCATGGGCAAGCGCGATGGCGAAGACCACGAGCTCCGCGTCGAAATCGATGACATCGACCACTTCGGCAACCGTCGCATCCGCGCCGTTGGCGAACTGATCGAGAACCAGGTCCGCACCGGCCTTTCCCGCATGGAGCGTGTTGTTCGCGAACGCATGACCACGCAGGACGTCGAGGCCATCACGCCGCAGACCCTGATCAACATCCGCCCGGTTGTCGCTGCCATCAAGGAGTTCTTCGGAACTTCCCAGCTGTCGCAGTTCATGGACCAGAACAACCCGCTTTCGGGTCTGACCCACAAGCGCCGCCTGTCGGCTCTTGGCCCGGGTGGTCTTTCCCGTGACCGCGCAGGCATGGAAGTCCGAGACGTTCACCCGTCCCACTACGGACGTATGTGCCCCATCGAAACCCCTGAAGGCCCGAACATTGGTCTGATCGGTTCGCTGGCTTCCTACGGACGCATCAACCCGTTCGGCTTCATCGAGACGCCGTACCGCCTGGTTTCCGAAGGTGTCGTATCCGACGAGGTCCAGTACCTCACGGCCGACGACGAAGCAGAGGTCCTGATCGCACAGGCCAACGCTCCCCTGGACGCTGACAAGAAGTTCTCGGAAGAGACCGTCCTTGTCCGTGCCCGTGGTGGTGGAGGCGAGCCTGTTCTGGTTCCCGCCGGAGAAGTCCAGTTCATGGACGTTTCCCCGCGCCAGATGGTGTCCGTGGCAACCGCACTGATCCCGTTCCTCGAGCATGACGATGCCAACCGTGCACTCATGGGTGCCAACATGCAGCGCCAGGCTGTGCCGCTGGTCCGTTCCGAGGCTCCTTTCGTGGGTACCGGCATGGAGCGCGCAGCAGCCGTCGACGCCGGTGACGTTGTCATCGCGAAGAAGGCAGGTGTGGTCACCGAAGTTTCCGCTGAGCTCGTTGTCATGATCAACGACGACGGCACGGAGACCAACTACCGCATCAACAAGTTCGCCCGTTCCAACCAGGGCAACTGCTACAACCACCGCGTCCTGGTCAACGAAGGCCAGCGCCTGGAAGTCGGTGGCATCATCGCCGACGGTCCTGCAACGGACCAGGGTGAACTCGCCCTCGGTAAGAACCTGCTCGTGGCATTCATGTCATGGGAAGGCCACAACTTCGAGGACGCCATCATCCTGTCCCAGCGCATTGTTGCTGAGGACGTTCTTTCCTCCATCCACATCGAGGAGCACGAAATTGATGCCCGCGACACCAAGCTTGGTGCCGAGGAAATCACCCGTGACATCCCCAACGTGTCCGAGGAAGTCCTTGCAGGCCTGGACGAGCGCGGCATCATCCACATTGGTGCCGAGGTTGAAGCCGGAGACATCCTGGTCGGAAAGGTCACACCCAAGGGTGAAACCGAACTGACTCCGGAAGAGCGTCTTCTCCGCGCTATCTTCGGTGAGAAGTCCCGCGAAGTCCGCGACACCTCCCTGAAGGTTCCCCACGGCGAGTCCGGTACAGTCATCGGCGTCCGCGTCTTCGACCGCGACAACGACGACGAACTGCCCCCGGGCGTGAACCAGCTGGTCCGCGTCTACGTTGCAGCCAAGCGCAAGATCACCGACGGCGACAAGCTCGCCGGCCGTCACGGCAACAAGGGTGTTATCTCCAAGATCCTTCCGATCGAGGACATGCCCTTCCTTGCAGACGGTACCCCGGTGGACATCGTCCTGAACCCGCTTGGTGTTCCGGGTCGTATGAACGTTGGCCAGGTCCTTGAAACCCACCTCGGTTGGGTTGCCAAGACCGGTTGGAAGATCGAAGGCGAGCCGGAGTGGGTCAAGAACCTGCCCAACCTGCCCCGTGAAACCGGCCAGACCACCGTTGCCACGCCGGTGTTCGATGGCGCCCGCGAAGAAGAAATCACGGGCCTGCTTGACTCCACCAACGTGACTCGCGACGGCGACCGCCTGATCGATTCCTCCGGCAAGACCCGTCTGTTCGACGGCCGCTCCGGCGAGCCGTTCCCGGACCCGATCTCCGTCGGTTACATGTACATCCTGAAGCTCCACCACCTGGTGGACGACAAGATCCACGCGCGTTCCACCGGCCCGTACTCCATGATCACGCAGCAGCCGCTGGGTGGTAAGGCTCAGTTCGGTGGCCAGCGCTTCGGTGAAATGGAAGTGTGGGCGCTCGAAGCTTATGGCGCCGCTTACACCCTTCAGGAACTGTTGACGATCAAGTCGGATGATATCCACGGTCGTGTGAAGGTCTACGAAGCCATCGTCAAGGGCGAGAACATCCCTGAGCCTGGCGTTCCCGAGTCCTTCAAGGTCTTGATCAAGGAAATGCAGTCGTTGTGCCTGAACGTGGAAGTTCTTTCCACCGACGGAACCACGATCGAAATGCGTGACTCTGATGACGCAGTCTTCACGGCTGCGGAAGAACTGGGCATCGATCTGTCTCGTGCAGAGCCCAGTTCCGTAGAAGAGGTTTAGCAGCCGTTCCGGTGGGCAGCAGTATGTCACTGTCCACCGGAACAGCTCCCTCTTCCCGTAACCAAGACTTCAGAATTTAGAGAACAAGAGAGAACAGGGACCATATGTCCAGCGAATCCTCCTTCGGCCTCATGCAGATCGGCCTCGCCACCGCGGAAGACATCCGTGGCTGGTCTTACGGTGAGGTCAAGAAGCCGGAAACCATCAACTACCGCACCCTCAAGCCTGAGAAGGACGGTCTTTTCTGCGAGAAGATCTTCGGTCCTTCCCGCGACTGGGAATGCTACTGCGGCAAGTACAAGCGCGTCCGCTTCAAGGGCATCATCTGTGAGCGTTGTGGCGTTGAAGTCACCCGCGCCAAGGTACGTCGTGAGCGCATGGGCCACATCGAACTGGCTGCGCCTGTAACCCACATCTGGTACTTCAAGGGCGTTCCCTCGCGCTTGGGCTACCTCTTGGACCTGGCTCCGAAGGACCTTGAGAAGGTCATCTACTTCGCTGCCTACATGATCACCAGCGTTGACACGGAAAACCGCCACGCTGAACTGCCGAACCTCCAGGTCGAGCACGACCTCGAGAAGAAGCAGTTGGTGGACAACCGCGACAGCGACATCGCCACGATCGCCCGCGACCTTGAAGACGAGCTTGCCCGTCTTGAAGGTGAAGGCGCCAAGGCTGCCGACAAGAAGAAGGCCCGCGACTCCGCAGACCGCCAGATGGCGAACGTCCGCAAGCGTGCCGACGCCGATATCGAGCGCCTTGAGCAGGTCTGGGACCGCTTCAAGAACCTCAAGGTCGCTGACCTTGAGGGCGACGAGGGCCTGTACCGCGAACTGCGTGACCGCTACGGCATGTACTTCGAAGGCTCCATGGGTGCCGAGGCGATCAAGAAGCGTCTTGAGACCTTTGACATGCAGGCTGAGGCTGAGTCCCTGCGCGACACCATCCAGAACGGCAAGGGCCAGCGCAAGACGCGTGCCCTGAAGCGCCTGAAGGTTGTCAACGCATTCCTGACCACCAACAACAGCCCGCTCGGCATGGTTCTGGACGCTGTCCCGGTGATCCCGCCGGAACTGCGCCCGATGGTCCAGTTGGACGGTGGCCGCTTCGCGACCTCTGACCTCAACGACCTCTACCGCCGTGTGATCAACCGCAACAACCGACTCAAGCGACTGCTTGACCTCGGTGCTCCGGAGATCATCGTCAACAACGAGAAGCGCATGCTTCAGGAAGCTGTTGACAGCCTCTTCGACAACGGTCGTCGTGGCCGCCCCGTTACGGGTCCGGGCAACCGTCCCCTGAAGTCCCTGAGCGACATGCTCAAGGGCAAGCAGGGTCGTTTCCGCCAGAACCTCCTCGGCAAGCGCGTTGACTACTCCGGCCGTTCGGTCATCGTCGTTGGCCCGCAGCTGAAGCTGCACCAGTGTGGTCTGCCCAAGCAGATGGCCTTGGAGCTCTTCAAGCCGTTCGTGATGAAGCGCCTGGTTGACCTCAACCACGCACAGAACATCAAGTCGGCGAAGCGCATGGTCGAGCGTTACCGTCCGCAGGTTTGGGACGTGCTGGAAGAGATCATCACCGAACACCCGGTGCTGCTCAACCGTGCACCTACCCTTCACCGCCTTGGCATCCAGGCCTTCGAACCGCAGCTTGTGGAAGGCAAGGCAATCCAGCTTCACCCGCTGGTTTGTGGCGCCTTCAATGCTGACTTCGACGGCGACCAGATGGCAGTTCACCTGCCGCTGAGCCCGGAAGCCCAGGCTGAAGCCCGCATCCTGATGCTGTCCTCGAACAACATCCTGAAGCCGTCCGATGGCCGCCCGGTTACCCTGCCTTCGCAGGATATGATCATCGGCCTGTACCACCTGACCACCAAGCGCGTCGGCTCTGCCGGCGAAGGCCGCATCTTCTCCTCGGTTTCGGAAGCCATCATGGCGTACGACGCCCGTGATCTGCACCTGAACTCCCAGGTCAAGATCCGTCTGGACAACTTCGTGCCTTATGCCGGTTGGGAAGCTCCGGAAGGTTGGGAGCCGGGTCAGACGGCCCTCGTCCAGACCTCCCTGGGCCAGGTCATCTTCAACCAGACGCTGCCCGAGGATTACCCGTGGGTTGAGGCTGTTGCCGACAAGGGCGAACTGTCCCGGATCGTCAACGACCTCGCCGAGCGTTACCCGAAGGTTGTCACGGCTGCCACGCTGGACAACCTGAAGGATGCCGGTTTCTACTGGGCAACCCGCTCGGGCGTCACCGTGGCTATCTCCGACATCGAGGTGCCTACCTCCAAGCCCGCCATCCTGGCTGGTTACGAGAACATGGCTGCCAAGATCCAGGGTCAGTACGACAAGGGCCTGATCGACGACGACGAGCGTCGCCAGGAACTGATCGAGATCTGGAACAAGGCCACCAACGAGATCGCCCAGGCGATGCGTGACAGCCTGTCCCCGATGAACACCATCAACCGCATGGTGTCCTCCGGTGCACGTGGTAACTGGATGCAGGTTCGCCAGATCGCGGGTATCCGTGGTCTTGTGGCCAACCCGAAGGGTGAGATCATCCCTCGCCCGATCAAGTCCTCCTACCGCGAGGGCCTGTCGGTCTTGGAATACTTCATCGCCACGCACGGTGCCCGTAAGGGTCTGGCCGATACCGCTCTCCGTACCGCCAACTCGGGTTACCTGACCCGTCGTCTGGTGGACGTTTCGCAGGACGTCATCGTCCGCGAAGAGGACTGCGGTACCGAGCGCGGTCTGCTCACGCCGATCGCCGTGCCGGATTCCAACGGTGAGCTCGTCCTGGACGAGAACGTCGAGAACAGCGCCTACGCACGTACGCTGGCTGTCGACGTCGTCGATGCCCAGGGCAACGTCCTGGCTGCCGGCGGAACCGACTGCGGCGACGTCGTTATCGACCAGTTGCTGGCTGCAGGTATCACCGAAGTCAAGGTCCGCTCCGTACTCACCTGTGAGTCCAAGGTCGGCACCTGTGCACTCTGCTACGGCCGTTCGCTGGCAACGGGCAAGACCGTGGACATCGGCGAGGCCGTGGGCATCATCGCCGCACAGTCCATCGGTGAGCCCGGTACCCAGCTGACCATGCGTACGTTCCACACCGGTGGTGCTGTTTCTGCTGGTGGTGGCGACGACATCACCCAGGGTCTGCCCCGTATCCAGGAGCTCTTCGAAGCCCGTACTCCGAAGGGTGTCGCACCGATTGCTGAAGCAGCCGGCCGCATCACCATCGAAGAGTCCGAGCGCCAGATGCGCCTGGTCATCACTCCGGACGATGGTTCCGAAGAGATTGCCTACCCGGTGCTGCGCCGTTCCCGTCTCCTCATCGAGGATGGCGAGCACGTCAGCGTCGGCCAGAAGCTGATCAACGGTCCGGTGGACCCGAAGCAGGTTCTGCGCATCATGGGTCCCCGTGCCGCACAGAAGTTCCTTGTGGACGAGGTCCAGGGCGTTTACCGCAGCCAGGGTATTGGTATCCACGACAAGCACGTCGAGGTTATCGTCCGCCAGATGCTGCGCCGCGTGACCGTCATCGAATCCGGCGACTCCGACCTGCTCCCTGGTGAGCTTGCAGAGCGCTCCCGCTTCGAAGACGAGAACCGCCGCGTCGTGTCCGAGGGCAAGTCCCCGGCTTCAGGTCGTCCGGAACTCATGGGTATCACCAAGGCGTCCCTGGCAACCGAGTCCTGGCTGTCGGCCGCTTCCTTCCAGGAGACCACCCGCGTCCTGACGCAGGCGGCCATGGAAGGCAAGAGCGATCCTCTGCTCGGCCTCAAGGAGAACGTCATCATCGGTAAGCTCATCCCGGCCGGAACGGGCCTGCCCCGTTACACGGAGGTCACGGTTGAGCCGACCGAGGAAGCAAAGGCAAGCCTGTTCACGGGCCCCAGCGCTTTCACCGATTTCTCCTATGACGCCCTGGGCGGCGACGGTGCTCCCGAGTTCCACGCCATCCCGCTGGATGACTACGATCTCGGCAACGACTTCCGCTGAAACCAGCAGTAGTTAATGGCTGAAGGACGGGCCCCGCACTCTTGAGTGCGGGGCCCGTCCTGTCATTGGAACGCCATACACCCGATTAAGGCCTCAGATCAAGCCGTGCTAGAATTTTGGTAATTGTTCTGTGTGGCAGTGGATGAAGGCCGCCGCAGCATCATTTTGGTTTTGTTCTCATGGTGCTGGGTGGAGCCTGTTTCCGGGTTGCGGGCAACATGCGCAACGAATGCCGCACTTTTGCACGCCTACCGGATGTTTCGGCCGGCCGCATGAGCAACGCCAAAGTTCCCACGTTTACACTGGCTGGCGCCTGTGTGTGGGGGCAGAGATCAAACAACGGAGAACACGAAAGTGCCTACGATTAACCAGCTGGTCCGCAAGGGCCGCACGCCTAAGGTCTCCAAGACCAAGGCTCCCGCGCTGAAGGGCAGCCCGATGCGCCGCGGTGTTTGCACCCGCGTTTACACCACCACCCCCAAGAAGCCGAACTCGGCTCTTCGTAAGGTGGCACGTGTGCGCCTCAACGGTGGCGTTGAAGTTACCGCTTACATCCCCGGCGTTGGCCACAACCTCCAGGAGCACTCCATCGTGCTCGTCCGTGGTGGTCGTGTGAAGGACCTTCCGGGTGTCCGCTACAAGATCGTCCGCGGCGCACTCGACACCCAGGGTGTCAAGAACCGCAAGCAGGCCCGCAGCCGTTACGGCGCAAAGATGGAGAAGAAGTAATATGCCTCGCAAGGGTCCGGCCCCGAAGCGGCCGCTAGTTTCCGATCCCGTTTACGGCTCCCCGTTGGTCACTCAGCTGATCAACAAGGTTCTGGTTGACGGCAAGAAGTCCACCGCAGAGCGCATTGTTTACGGTGCCCTCGAAGGTGCACGTGCCAAGTCCGGCGGCGACCCCGTTGCTGCCCTCAAGAAGGCCATGGACAACGTCAAGCCTTCCCTCGAGGTGCGTTCACGCCGTGTTGGTGGCGCCACCTACCAGGTTCCGGTTGAGGTCAAGCCGGGTCGCTCCACCGCCCTCGCCCTGCGTTGGCTCGTGGGCTACTCCAAGGCCCGCCGCGAGAAGACCATGACCGAGCGCCTCCAGAACGAAATCCTGGATGCCTCGAACGGTCTCGGTGCCGCTGTCAAGCGTCGCGAAGACACCCACAAGATGGCCGAGTCCAACAAGGCCTTCGCACACTACCGCTGGTAAATCCTCCCGGGCGCCGTCGGCTCAACCGAGCCGGCGGCGAACGTGTAGTCCATCCGAAAGGGAGACCCCGTGGCACAGGACGTGCTTACCGACCTTAACAAGGTCCGCAATATCGGCATCATGGCCCACATCGATGCCGGCAAGACCACCACTACCGAGCGCATCCTGTTCTACACGGGTGTGAACCACAAGATCGGCGAGACGCACGACGGCGCCTCGACGACCGACTGGATGGAACAGGAAAAGGAACGCGGCATCACCATCACGTCTGCCGCCGTGACTTGCTTCTGGGACAAGAACCAGATCAACATCATCGACACCCCGGGCCACGTTGACTTCACGGTTGAGGTTGAGCGCTCCCTGCGCGTCCTCGACGGTGCTGTCGCAGTGTTCGACGGCAAGGAAGGCGTGGAGCCGCAGTCCGAGACTGTATGGCGCCAGGCTGACAAGTACAACGTTCCGCGTATCTGCTTCGTCAACAAGATGGACAAGCTGGGCGCTGACTTCTACTTCACCGTAGACACCATCATTTCCCGCCTCGGTGCCAAGCCGCTGGTCATGCAGCTGCCCATCGGCGCTGAGAACGACTTCATCGGTGTTGTTGACCTCCTCGAAATGCGTGCCCTGGTTTGGCCTGGCGACGCAAAGGGTGACGTCACCATGGGCGCTTCCTACGAAGTGCAGGCAATTCCGGCGGACCTCCAGGCCAAGGCTGAAGAGTACCGTGCACAGCTCGTAGAGACTGTGGCCGAAGCCTCCGAAGAGCTCATGGAGAAGTACCTCGAAGGTGAAGAACTCACCCTTGAGGAACTGAAGGCCGGCATCCGCAAGATGACCATCAACTCCGAGCTCTACCCGGTGTTCTGTGGCTCTGCCTTCAAGAACCGCGGCGTACAGCCCATGCTTGACGCTGTTGTCGACTTCCTGCCGAACCCGCTCGACGTCCCGCCGATGATCGGTCACGATCCCCGCGACGAAGAGAAGGAACTCACCCGCAAGCCCTCTGCTGACGAGCCGTTCTCGGCCCTCGCCTTCAAGATTGCGGCGCACCCGTTCTTCGGTCAGCTGACCTTCATCCGCGTGTACTCCGGTCACGTTGAGGCCGGCGCCCAGGTGGTCAACTCCACCAAGGGCAAGAAGGAACGTATCGGCAAGCTGTTCCAGATGCACGCCAACAAGGAAATGCCCGTTGAGGGCGCTACTGCCGGCCACATCTACGCAGCCATCGGTCTGAAGGACACCACCACGGGTGACACCCTGTGTGATGCCAACAACCAGATCGTCCTCGAGTCCATGAGCTTCCCGGAGCCCGTGATCTCGGTTGCCATCGAGCCGAACACCAAGGGTGACCAGGAGAAGCTCTCCACGGCCATCCAGAAGCTCTCCGCTGAGGACCCGACCTTCCAGGTCTCCCTCAACGAAGACACGGGCCAGACCATCATCGCCGGCATGGGCGAGCTCCACCTGGACATCCTGGTGGACCGCATGCGCCGCGAATTCAAGGTTGAGGCAAACGTTGGCAAGCCGCAGGTTGCTTACCGCGAAACCATCAAGCGCGCTGTAGAGCGTCACGACTACACGCACAAGAAGCAGACCGGTGGTTCGGGTCAGTTCGCAAAGATCCAGATCGCGATCGAGCCGATGGACACCTCTTCCGGCGAGCTGTACGAGTTCGAGAACAAGGTCACCGGTGGCCGCGTTCCGCGCGAATACATCCCGTCCGTTGACGCTGGTATCCAGGATGCACTGAACGACGGCGTCCTGGCCGGCTACCCGGTTGTCGGCATCAAGGCCACGCTGATCGACGGCGCGTCCCACGATGTTGACTCCTCGGAAATGGCGTTCAAGATCGCCGGCCGTATGGCTTTCAAGGAAGCTGCACGCAAGGCGAACCCTGTTCTGCTCGAACCGCTGATGGATGTTGAGGTCCGCACACCTGAGGAATACATGGGTGATGTTATTGGTGACCTGAACGCCCGCCGTGGCCAGATGCAGTCCATGGAGGACGCAGCAGGTGTGAAGGTTATCCGTGCACACGTTCCGCTGTCCGGCATGTTCGGTTACATTGGCGACCTCCGTTCCAAGACGCAGGGTCGTGCCGTGTACTCCATGACGTTCAACAGCTACGCGGAGGTCCCGAAGGCTGTAGCCGACGAGATCATCCAGAAAACCCGCGGCGAGTAATCTCCCGGTAACGGATGCAATTCCGGTTCCGGGAAGGCATCTCAGCGTGAGTGGCGGGGCTGCGGCGAAAGTCGCGGCCCGGCCCCCTGCGCGAACAGGCTCTAGGAACTAGTATTGGTTCCTGAATCTGCAATTTCACCAAAACCAAGCCCCCAAGTAGACTTGCTAAAGTTTCTGCCGCGAAAAGCGCGGCCGAGGAGCACTTCACTTGAAATCGTTCTAGGAGGAACCTGTGGCAAAGGCAAAGTTCGAGCGGACTAAGCCGCACGTCAACATCGGCACCATTGGTCACGTTGACCACGGTAAGACGACGCTGACTGCCGCCATTTCCAAGGTGCTGTACGACCAGTACCCGGACATCAACGAGCAGCGCGACTTCGCGTCCATCGACTCTGCTCCGGAAGAGCGCCAGCGCGGTATTACCATCAACATCTCCCACGTGGAGTACCAGACCGAGAAGCGTCACTACGCACACGTTGACGCCCCCGGTCACGCTGACTACATCAAGAACATGATCACCGGTGCTGCCCAGATGGACGGCGCAATCCTCGTGGTTGCCGCAACCGATGGTCCGATGGCCCAGACTCGTGAGCACGTTCTGCTCGCCCGCCAGGTTGGTGTTCCCTACCTGCTGGTCGCACTGAACAAGTCGGACATGGTTGATGACGAAGAACTCCTCGACCTCGTCGAAATGGAAGTTCGTGAGCTCCTGAGCTCGCAGGGCTTCGATGGCGATGAAGCTCCGGTTGTTCGCGTTTCCGGTCTGAAGGCTCTGGAAGGCGACCCGGTTTGGGTCAAGTCCGTCCAGGACCTGATGGCAGCTGTCGACGAGTCCGTTCCGGACCCCGTACGTGACCGCGACAAGCCGTTCCTGATGCCGATCGAAGACGTCTTCACCATCACCGGTCGTGGCACCGTTGTTACGGGCCGCGCCGAGCGTGGAACCCTCGCCATCAACTCCGAGGTCGAGATCGTTGGCATCCGCCCGATCCAGAAGACCACGGTTACCGGTATCGAGATGTTCCACAAGCAGCTCGACGAAGCATGGGCCGGCGAGAACTGTGGCCTCCTGCTCCGCGGTCTCAAGCGCGACGACGTCGAGCGTGGCCAGGTTGTCGTCAAGCCGGGTTCCATCACCCCGCACACCGACTTCGAGGCCAACGTCTACATCCTTTCCAAGGACGAAGGCGGACGTCACAACCCGTTCTACTCGAACTACCGCCCGCAGTTCTACTTCCGTACCACGGACGTAACCGGCGTTATCACCCTGCCGGAAGGCACGGAAATGGTTATGCCTGGCGACAACACTGAGATGACCGTTGAGCTCATCCAGCCGATCGCTATGGAAGAGGGCCTCGGCTTCGCTATCCGCGAAGGCGGCCGCACCGTTGGTTCGGGACGTGTTACCAAGATCATCAAGTAGTTTCTACTTGTAGATCCGCAAACTTCCGGCATTGTCGGTAGCAAGCTAAAGAAGAACCCCATCGCTTATGTGGTGGGGTTCTTCTTTGCTATTATTAATCTATCGATTGGATTAATGCCGTGCAGGTGTTGCGCCCGGCTTCACCGTAGGAGCTTCCATGCTGGGATTCTTGACAACAGGCCTTGTGCTGCTGCTTTTGGTCCTTATTGGTGTCATTGGCTACGCACTGGGCTTAGTGCGGGGCCGACGGGAAGGGACCCGCTCGGCGCCGGCTGCCAGAATCGACGACGCCGCCACTTATCGTGCGGGGTATCTCGCCGGCCATCTGGCTGGGTGGGAGGATGCGCAAGGGCAAAGCCAGGGGCCCACGGTGCGGCAGCAATCGCCGACAGTACAGGTACCGCCGGCAGTACAGGTAGCGGCAACAGCACAGCAGTTGCCGACAGTACAGCAATCGCCTGTGGTACAGCAGCAGATGCCGTTCCAGCCGGCAATCATTCCTCCTGGGTTTCAGCAGACCGTGAGGATCGCTGCGCCAGTCGGGGTGCCGCCGTCGAACAGTCGCGTGCCCGCTCCACAGGGAAATGTGGCTCCTACGCAACAACAGCAACCATTCCAGCCGACGCTTCCCCAGCCTGAGAGCCGGGAAGCGGTGGCGGCTCGGAAGGAGAAACGCGACCGCCAAAACATCAACATCACCCTGTACGTTGCGAGTCTCTTGCTTGTTGCCGCCGGCGCCTTGTTCGTTGGCACCAGCCTTCCCGAGGTTCTACGTTTTGTCGCTATTTGGGCCATCACCATCTTGTTCTATGCTTCAGGACTCATCATTCAGCGAAGGGTGCCGCGGCTTCGCCCGGCAGCCATAGCTTTTACCGGTACGGGGCTGGCCCTCGTCCCGGTTACAGGCCTGGCCATGTATAACTTTGCCCTACATCACGGCCCCATGGCCTGGCTGGTCACTTCGTTGCTGGGAACTGCTGCCTACGTTTACGCCGCGCTGCGCCTCGATAACAAGGTGCTGGCGCTGCTCTCGCTCACCTTCGTGGTCTCCACGGCATGGTCCGGAGTCTCAGTGCTTGGCGGGGCCTTGGTCTGGTACTTTACGGCGCTGATTGGCGTTGCCATTCTCTTCACGCTCGGAGCGCTGGTTCGCCCTCGGTGGCTACCTCCGCTCTATCTCCGTCCTCTGGTGATGCTGCATCCGTTTGTCGTGCCTTTCGTGGGGCTCGCGGTAAGCATGACACCCAACTTCCTGGCCAAGGGGGAGTACCCCATGGTCATGCTGATGTGCGGGCTGTACTTTGCAGTGATGGTGCTTGTGCCGTCAGGCCAGCACCGATTGCTCAATTTCTATGGCGCCCGCGTCGCCCTCACCTTGGCAGTGTTGGGTCTTGTGTGGGATGTCTCCGCGGATTCAAGCCACGTGGTGCTGGCTGGAATCATCTGCCTGGGGGTCCAATCGGTTGGAGTCGCGTTCGGCGGAAAACGCTTGCTTCCACGAACGTGGTGGTACGACGCCGTCTCGTGCCTCGGGCTGCAAACCGTTGCGGCAGTTGTGCTCACGGTCATGCTTGGCGTGGGAACTTTCCAGCTTCCAGAGTTTGTGCCGCTCTTCATCGCGATGCCGACCGCCATGGTGCTGGGTTGGAAGCTGGGCCAGGGGGCAGAGTTCGCACCCGCCGCCGTACTTGTTGTGGCAGCACCGTTCGTTGGGCTGCTGGGTGCGTGGCCCGTGACCGGGCTGCTAGTTGTCGCGGCCCTCTACTGGTTCCTTCTGGGAGCAATCAAGTCCAGGCCACTTCGACATGTCTACGTCCTGGCTGGGCGGGTCGCTCTTACGCTATCGGTAACGGCGTTGGCTGCCGGCGTTTTCACCGATCATCCGTACAGGCCTTCCTACACGTTGTTCGCTTTCGTGGCGGCATGTGCCGTACAGCAGCTGGTCAGTGCCTTGCTTGAGGCAAACGGCGTTCGCGCCGTGGGAGGGCAGGCGTCCACAGCGGGGTTCGGCGGGGCGGCGATGGCAGGACTCCTTGCTTTGCCCATTTTCGATGGTGCACCCGGGCGGCACACCGTGGCAGTTGCTGTGGGTGTGGTGGTGGCCGCAGGTTTGGTCTCCGGCTGGTTGGCGCTCCCGCAGGGCAGGGACAGTAGCAGTACCGGCCCCACAGGTGGCGCTGGCGTCTTGACGTGGCGTCCCACCATAGGGGAGTTCCTGGCTCCGGCCGCCGCTACGGTGGCAGGCATCGTGGCCGGGGTTGCCGTGTCGCGGACACTGGCCAACGTGGTTCTCCTGGCCGCTGTCATCTACTTCTGCGCCACAGCCCTCCGGTTGCGTGCTTCCCTCCATAGGCAAAGCTACTGGTGGTTGGCGCGCGCCGCGGGAACCGTGTTGGCTGCCTCGGCCTACTACGACGCAACGAAGGACGCCGGATTCCAGATTGCCCATGAAGAGGTTGCCGTTGGCCTCATTGTCATTGTCGTTCTTGCCCTGCAGCTGATCCTGCCGCTGCGTGCGGGTTATCTTGCGAAGTCCCTGGGGCCTGCCATTATCGATGCTGGAGTGGTGCTTACCGGGATGGTCCTGTGCAGTATGTTCCTCACCCTGGGCGGGGCGTCGGGGGTTCTCGAGGGTTGGCAGCCAGGTGCGGGTGCCACCATTACGGCTCTGGCGGCCGTGGCCATCAGCACGACCCTTCGAGCCCACAAACTGGGATGGTTGTTCGCTCCTGCGGCAATGGTTCTGCTGTTCGCCCTCCGGCTTGGAAATGTCAGGGATCTGGAACTCCTGCTGGGCATCTTTACGGCATACAGCGGCTTCATGGTTGCTGTGACCGGCCAGCGCCTGGCCCGCGGTGGATACCTGTTGGCTGTGCGCATTCTCTCCGGGGCCTTGGTCACGCTGGTGGTGGCCGACTTCACGGAGTCGGCTGCTGCTACATCTGTCGCTGTCGCGCTGATCCTTATCCTGCAGTTGCCAGTGCAGTTCTTTGTGCAGTCCTTCCTCCAGAGGCGACACAGCGACGACCCCTTCCAGAAGGCAATGGTATGGGCAATTCCAGGCGCACAGCTTCTTCTCCCACTGGTCTACTTGCTCGCAGCAGATTACGACGGCGGTGGCCGTTGGGTGCTTCTCGCGGAGTTGGCATTCGTGCCGGTAGCGGCCGCGATCGCGTGGCGCACCTTTGGCGCCCGGGGAGCGCAGTACTTCGGGATCGCTGGACTCACGGCAGGAGTGATCGCGGCTGGACCCTCCCTGGGCTTCTCATCTGATACGTGGCTGTATCAGCCGTTGCTGGACAAGTACCAAGTGCCTTGGGTGCTGCTGGCGCTGGCAGTGGCTGCCATCGTTGCCAGGGCAGTTTTCCCGCCCCTGAACGCGAGACCCGTAATAACTGGCGGGGGTTCAGCCGCAGCTGTGGTCGAACGGTTGCTGTGGTTGATTTCGGCACTCACCTTCACAGCTGCTGGTGGCTTGTTGGCTATGACGACGTCACTGTCGCTTAGCGGTTTTGCCATCCTGGTTCTGGCCTCAGTGGTGTTCGCCGCCTCGCACTTTGAGGGGATGCCCTCCCTCTATGCCGCTGCCGCGCCCGCCGCGCTGGTTGGTGCCGTGGCCGCCGTCGACGGTTTGCTGGATGGTCGGGAGCTGACTGCCTGGGACTCCTTCCTGCCATGGTTGATAGGCGCAGCGGGAACCGGGGCAGCGATGTATGTGGTCCGCAGGCTGGGCGGCCCCTTCATCGCCTCACAACCTTGGCGGCGGAACGCCCTGGCGGTAACGTCGATCGCGGGGCTTGGAGTAGCTGCGGCCGTCGGCCTGGGGCGGGACCAGACCTCTTTCGTGGGTGCCACACTTATCCTGGTTTCCGGAGTGTTGGTGGTCATCGAGGTCACAGACGGCAAGAGGCTGGCCGGAGAAATCACTGCTGTGGCTACGCTCGCCGGGTTCCAACGCGCGCTTCTGTTTGTGGATGGCAGCTCGCCGGATTGGTTTTGGGCGGCACAATGGTACGTCGTCGCCGGGGCGGTTATGGCAGGGGCGCGCTACTTGGACCGGCAACGTTCTGAGGGACAATTGCGGCTTGCCCTGACAGCAGGGCTGCTGTCCTTGACAGCCGTGGGGACAAGTTTCATGGGCACTTCATCCCAGCAGATATACGTCCTCGTGGCCCATGCAGTGCTCCTGGTGGCCGGGCTTCTCCTGGCTGAGCGCATGTTCGTGTGGTGGGGCGCCGCTGGTGTGGCTGCCAGTGTCATGTGGGCGTTGCGCAGTTACGCGTTCGCCATGCTGGCGATCGTTGCCTTGACCCTGATCGTGCTGGCCATATGGCGGCTGAACCGAAAACCGCCGGCAATCGACGGCAACAACCCGACAGAGGAACGCTCGGCAGCATCCACTCAGGATGGAATCCGCTAACGTTGAGCTCAATGAGAGGAGCACCATGGAATTTCTGATTTTCCTTGCCATCATCGCGGTGATCGGCGGCGGAGTGCTGTGGGGTCGCAAGTACTTCCGGAACGAAATTGACCGCGCCAAGCGCATCAACCGCGCCAACAAGAACAAGTAGGTGCATGGGGAGTTAACCCACCTGGGCTAGGGTTCCCGGTGACGTGCCCGGCCCAGCGCCCGGTACCAGTAAAACGAGTCTTTGGGTGTGCGCTCCAAGGTGTCGAAGTCCACATGCACCAAGCCAAAGCGTTGCGAGTACCCAGCCGCCCACTCGAAGTTATCCAGGAGTGTCCACACGTAGTAACCGCGGAGTTGGACGTCCTCGGCGATGCCGCCGGGCCCCGTAGCAGTCAGCGCGTGGCCAAGATGCTCCGCCAGGTAGCTGATCCGGTTATGGTCCTGTATGGGCCCATCAACGTGCGAAGGCTCCGGAAAACTGGCTCCGCCTTCGGTGATATAGACCGGTGGAAGAGCCTCGCCGTAGCGGTCCTTCATCTCGCGGAGCAGCACTGCCAAATGCTCCGGCGCCACTGGCCAGCCGAATCCGGTTGTTTCATACTCCTGGTAGGCGGCAAGGTGGAACGGCACTTTCGTCATTTCGACGGCCGTGCCTGTGGGGATCTCCGCCGGTCCTCGCCCTGCGGCAACCTTGATCGGGTAGTAGTAATTGAGCCCATAGAAGTCCAGCGGCTGACTGATCAGCTCAAGGTCACCATCCCGGATGGTCCCCAATGACCGGAACCAGGGTTTCATGGGCAAAGGTGGCCTGGGGTACTGACCCAGCAGGACGGCGTCAGCATAAATGCGGTTGAGGAGCAGATCGAAGGACTGGGCCATCAAACGGTCCGAGAGGCTGTTGCTCGCTGGGCGGACGGGCGAGTGCATATTGGAGATGCCAATCTGCCCTTTCACTCCGGCCTCACGCAGGGCCCGCACTGCCAATCCATGGCCCAATAATTGGTGATGGGCGGCCGGAAGTGCATCGAACAACAACTGGCGGCCTGGGGCGTGGACGCCCAAAGCATAGCCTTGGAGCGTGACGGAAACTGGTTCGTTCATGGTGACCCAGTGCTCCACGCGGTCCCCAAAGCGCTCCGCTGCAGCGCTGCAATAAACGGCAAAGCGTTCCGCTGTATCCCGATTCATCCAGCCGCCGGCGTGTTCAAGTTCCAGAGGAGTATCCCAATGGAACAGGGTTGCCATGGGCGAGATACCGGCAGCAAGCAGTTTGTCGATCAGTCGATCGTAGAAGTCCAGCCCGCGCTGGTTGATTCCACCTTTGCCGCCGGGCTGGATCCTGGGCCAGGACAAGGAGAAGCGGTATGAGTCGATGCCCAGTTCCTGCATCAGGGTGATATCTTCGTGAGCACGGTTGTAGTGATCGCACGCAATGGTGGGGGAGTCGCCGTCGACGATTGCCCCCGGCTTCTGCGCGAATGCATCCCAGCCCGAAGGTCCCCGCCCATCAGCGGTTACAGAACCTTCAATCTGGAAGGCGGCGGCCGCCACTCCCAGCGTGAACCCTGGACGTAGGCGCGCGGCCAGATCTTCCACGGAACCCGTATCCTGGGCGGTCATTCCACTATCATCCACAGCGCGTGGCGGCTGTGGCAATGCCCGACCGGGCCCCGATTGGCCTTTGGCCTTTATTTCCGCCATACTGGATGAGTTGTTCAAGCGCTTCTTCGTGTCCCGATCCGGATAATGCCGGGTGTCAGGGTCCAGGCTGAAGCCCAAACATAACCCTGAACCCCATGGAATGCGGTCGAGTTTGCGTGAAAATCGCGACACGCCCGACCGCGGGGGTCGGTGCGCCGGCAAGTTGAGGAACCCGGAATGATCCGGATTCAGCTTGTGCGGCGTGTGGTGGTACAACCTCAAACGCTTCGGCGGCCACGCCAACAGGTAAGTAAACAGAGCAGCCCTAACTAGAGCAGCACTAGCTGAAAGAGAGTCAGGCGACATGGCGGGACAAAAAATCCGCATCCGGCTGAAGTCATATGACCACGAGGTCATTGATGTTTCAGCGCGGAAGATCGTTGAGACGGTCACGCGCGCAGGCGCAACGGTAGTCGGCCCGGTGCCGCTTCCGACGGAGAAGAACGTGTACTGCGTTATCCGCTCTCCGCACAAGTACAAGGACAGCCGTGAGCACTTCGAAATGCGTACTCACAAGCGTCTGATCGACATCATCGACCCCACGCCGAAGGCTGTTGACTCGCTTATGCGTCTCGACCTGCCTGCAGACGTGAACATCGAAATCAAGCTCTAGGGAGGTGCTGAGAGACTATGACCGCAACCCGTAACGTAAAGGGCCTGCTGGGCACGAAGCTCGGCATGACCCAGGTCTGGGACGAGAACAACAAGCTCATCCCGGTAACTGTCGTCCAGGCTGACTCCAACGTCATCACCCAGCTGCGTAACGCAGAGGTAGATGGCTATGTCGCCGTCCAGATCGGCTACGGCCAGATCGACCCCCGCAAGGTCACCAAGCCGCTGGCTGGTCACTTTGAAAAGGCAGGCGTAACTCCTCGCCGCCACGTTGTCGAACTGCGTACCGCAGACGCCGCATCCTACGAGCTGGGCCAGGAGCTCTCTGTTGAGATCTTCGAAGCCGGCCAGAAGATCGACGTCGTCGGCACCTCCAAGGGCAAGGGCTTCGCCGGTGTTATGAAGCGTCACGGCTTCCACGGCGTTGGCGCTTCCCACGGTGCCCACAAGAACCACCGTAAGCCTGGCTCCATCGGTGGCGCATCCACCCCGAGCCGCGTCTTCAAGGGCCTGAAAATGGCCGGCCGCATGGGCGCCGAGCGTCACACGACGCTGAACCTCACGGTTCACGCTGTTGACGTTGAGAAGTCGCTGCTCCTTATCAAGGGTGCCGTCCCCGGTGCCCGCGGCCAGGTCGTACTCGTACGCACCGCCGTGAAGGGAGCCTAGTTAGATGACTAGCACTGTCAAGGTAGACCTGCCTGCAGAGATCTTCGACGTCCAGACCAACGTGCCGCTGCTGCACCAGGTCGTCGTCGCACAGCTCGCTGCTGCCCGCCAGGGTACCCACAAGACGAAGACCCGCGCCGAGGTTTCCGGTGCAGGTCGCAAGCCGTTCAAGCAGAAGGGCACCGGCCGCGCCCGTCAGGGTTCCATCCGTGCTCCTCACATGACCGGCGGTGGCGTTGTCCACGGTCCGACCCCTCGTGACTACAGCCAGCGCACCCCCAAGAAGATGAAGGCTGCTGCTCTCCGCGGCGCCCTGTCTGACCGCGCCCGCAACGGTCGCATCCACGTCATCGCTGAACTGGTAGCCGGCACCAAGCCGTCCGCCAAGGAAGCACTGGCTTCGCTGCGTGCAGTCTCCGAGCGCAAGAACCTGCTCGTTGTTATCGAGCGCGCCAACGACGTCGCTGCACTCTCCGTGCGCAACCTCGCAGATGTTCACGTTCTGTACGCAGATCAGCTGAACACCTACGACGTTCTCGTTTCCGACGACGTGGTCTTCACCAAGGCTGCTTTCGAGGCGTTCGTCGCTGACAAGGCTAAGAACGAGGAGGCCTCCAAGTGAGCGTAACCACCATCAAGGACCCGCGCGACGTCGTGCTTGCACCCGTCGTATCGGAAAAGAGCTACGGTCTGATCGACGAAGGCAAGTACACCTTCCTGGTGGACCCTCGCTCGAACAAGACCGAGATCAAATTGGCCGTTGAGAAGATCTTCTCGGTCAAAGTTGACTCGATCAACACCATCAACCGTGCCGGTAAGCGCAAGCGCACCAAATTCGGCTGGGGACAGCGCAAGAGCACCAAGCGTGCAATTGTCACCCTCAAAGAAGGCACAATCGACATCTTCGGCGGTCCGCTCGCGTAGCGGAGACCACTTTAACGAGGAAATAAATTATGGGAATCCGTAAATACAAGCCGACTACCCCGGGCCGTCGTGGCTCGAGCGTAGCCGACTTCGCTGAAATCACGCGATCGACTCCGGAAAAGTCGTTGCTGCGTCCGCTGCACAAGACTGGCGGCCGTAACAACTCCGGTAAGATCACCACCCGTCACAAGGGTGGTGGGCACAAGCGCCAGTACCGTCTGATCGACTTCCGTCGTCACGACAAGGACGGCATCAACGCCCGCGTTGCCGAAATCGAGTACGACCCGAACCGCACGGCTCGCATCGCACTCCTGCACTACGTTGATGGCACCAAGCGTTACATCATCGCTCCTAACAAGCTGTCCCAGGGTGACTTCGTCGAGGCTGGTCCCGACGCTGACATCAAGCCGGGCAACAACCTGCCGCTGCGCAACATCCCGGTTGGTACCGTTATCCACGCAGTTGAACTGCGTCCGGGTGGCGGCGCCAAGATGGCACGTTCCGCTGGTGCTTCGGTACAGCTCGTTGCCAAGGAAGGCCGCTTCGCCCAGCTGCGTCTGCCCTCCGGCGAAATCCGCAACGTTGACGTGCGCTGCCGCGCAACCGTCGGCGAGGTCGGCAACGCCGAGCAGTCGAACATCAACTGGGGCAAGGCCGGCCGTATGCGCTGGAAGGGCGTTCGCCCGACCGTCCGTGGTGTAGCCATGAACCCGGTTGACCACCCGCACGGTGGTGGTGAAGGTAAGACTTCCGGTGGACGTCACCCGGTTAACCCGAACGGCAAGCCCGAGGGCCGTACCCGCCGTCCGAACAAAGAGAGCGACAAGCTTATTGTTCGTCGCCGCCGTACTGGCAAGAACAAGCGATAGGAGCCTGGACACATGCCACGCAGCCTGAAAAAAGGTCCTTTCGTTGACCAGCACCTCTTTGTGAAGGTCGCACGGGAAAACGATAAGGGCACCAAGAACGTCATCAAGACCTGGTCCCGCCGTTCGATGATCATCCCCGACATGCTCGGGCACACGATCGCCGTACACGACGGACGCAAGCACATTCCGGTGTTTGTCACTGAGTCGATGGTCGGGCACAAGCTCGGCGAATTCGCTCCCACGCGGACATTCCGCGGCCATGTTAAGGACGACCGTAAGGGCAAGCGCCGCTAGGCGCCTGACTTTACGTCTTAGACGAGAGAAGGAAAGCAATGGAAGCCAAGGCTATTGCGCGTCACATCCGCGTAACGCCTATGAAGGCCCGGCGCGTCGTCAACCTTGTTCGTGGTAAGCAAGCGAATGAGGCTCTGGCAATTCTGAAGTTTGCCCCCCAGGCAGCTTCGGAGCCGGTATTCAAGGTACTTCAGTCGGCAATGGCCAACGCACGTGTCCTCGCGGACCGTGACGGCGTTGCATTCGACGACAGCGACCTGTTCGTCAGCGAAGCATTCGTTGATGAAGGCCCGACCATGAAGCGGTTCCAGCCGCGTGCCCAAGGCCGCGCCTACCGCATTAGGAAGCGGACCAGCCACATCACCGTGGTCGTCGCAACCCCGGAGAAAGAGGAGGCTCGCTAAGTGGGACAGAAAGTAAACCCGCACGGGTTCCGACTCGGCATCACCACCGACCACGTTTCGCACTGGTTTGCTGACAGCAACAAGGCCGGACAGCGCTACAAGGACTTCGTCCGCGAGGACATCAAGATCCGTCAGCTCATGTCCACTGGCATGGAGCGCGCCGGCATCGCCAAGGTTGAGATCGAGCGCACCCGTGACCGTGTCCGCGTGGATATCCACACGGCACGCCCGGGTATCGTTATCGGTCGCCGTGGCGCCGAAGCAGACCGCATCCGCGGCGAGCTCGAAAAGCTCACTGGCAAGCAGGTTCAGCTGAACATCCTCGAGGTCAAGAACCCCGAGATGGAAGCACAGCTTGTTGCCCAGGGCATCGCTGAGCAGCTGACTTCCCGCGTGGCTTTCCGCCGTGCGATGAAGAAGGCCATGCAGTCCGCACAGCGTGCGGGTGCCAAGGGTATCCGTGTTGCTTGCTCGGGTCGTCTGGGTGGCGCAGAAATGTCCCGCTCGGAGTTCTACCGCGAAGGTCGTGTGCCCCTGCACACCCTCCGCGCGAACATCGACTACGGCTTCTACGAAGCCAAGACCACCTTCGGCCGCATCGGCGTGAAGGTTTGGATCTACAAGGGTGACGTAACCGCCAAGGAACTGGCTCAGCAGGCGGCTGCTGCTCCGTCCCGTGGCCGCGCAGGAGACCGTCCGGGCCGCCCGGGTGGCGACCGCCGTCGTCGTAACGACCGCCCGGCCGCTGACGCAGCACCGGTTGCTGCAGAGGCTCCGGCCGCTGAAGCTGCTGCTCCGGCAGCAGAAGGAGGAGAGGCTTAAATGCTTATCCCACGTCGAGTCAAGCACCGTAAGCAGCATCACCCGGGTCGTTCCGGCGCTGCAACGGGTGGCACCAAGGTCAGCTTCGGTGAGTACGGTATCCAGGCCCTGAGCCCGGCATACGTGACGAACCGTCAGATCGAGTCCGCCCGTATCGCGATGACCCGCCACATCAAGCGTGGCGGTAAGGTCTGGATCAACATATACCCGGACCGTCCGCTGACGAAGAAGCCTGCTGAAACCCGTATGGGTTCCGGTAAGGGTTCTCCGGAATGGTGGGTCGCAAACGTCAAGCCGGGCCGGGTTCTCTTCGAACTCTCCGGTGTCAATGAAGAGGTAGCTCGCGAGGCCCTGCGCCTGGCAATCCACAAGCTCCCGTTGAAGGCACGCATTGTGCGTCGCGAAGGTGGTGAATAGAAATGGCAGTAGGGTCGAAGGATCTCGCACCCGCACAGCTGGACGGTTTCGACAACGAGCGTCTCGTTGAAGAACTCCGCAAGTCCAAGGAAGAGCTGTTCAACCTGCGTTTCCAGTCCGCCACCGGTCAGCTGGAGAACCACGGTCGCCTGCGTGCGGTAAAGAAGGACATCGCACGCATCTACACCGTTCTGCGTGAGCGCGAGCTGGGCATTCGTGCCGAGGTTGCCGCACCGGTTGTGGAAGCCAAGGAAGAAAAGAAGTCCAAGAAGGCTGCCAAGGCTGAAACTGCCGAAGCTGAAGCTGGAGAGGACCCCAAGTGAGCGAGAAGGAAACTGTGACGGAAGCAGCAGCCAGCGCTGAACAGCGCGGTTACCGTAAGACGCGTCGCGGCTACGTTGTCTCTGACAAGATGGAAAAGACCATCGTTGTTCAGGTTGAAGACCGCGTGAAGCACGCTCTGTACGGCAAGGTTATTCGCCGCACCTCGAAGGTCAAGGCTCACGACGAAGAGAACACCGCCGGCATCGGCGACCTCGTTCTCATCTCTGAGACCCGCCCGCTGTCCGCTACCAAGCGGTGGCGCCTGGTGGAGATCCTCGAGAAGGCCAAGTAAATCCGACGCTGGGCTTGCCCGGTTGAGATTTATTGGAAGGGTCCGCGTTCTGCATGGAACGCGGGCCCTTCCGCGTTCCTGGCACGTTTCGGAAATACCAGCGAAACATGCTAGGATTTTGAGTTTGTATGGCGCCAATTGTGCGTCATCAACTACCTCGTAAACAATCGTGCCGCTGCATACTGCCCCGCGCAGAGTTTTCTGCAAGGGAAGCTGATGCTCGTGGCACGGGCGTTTAGGCCTGTTCTGGCAAAATCCAGGCAGGTCAAGAGACACCCCGATCAACCGTTCCGCAAGGCTCATTCCGTATGCATGATTTCGGTCTGAGAACCGGCGCGACGCAAGGAGTAAAAATTGATTCAGCAGGAGTCGCGACTCAAGGTCGCCGACAACACGGGTGCTAAGGAAATCCTTACCATTCGCGTTCTCGGTGGATCCGGTCGTCGCTACGCAGGCATTGGCGACGTCATCGTCGCTACCGTCAAGGACGCTATTCCCGGCGGAAACGTAAAGAAGGGCGACGTCGTTAAGGCGGTCATCGTCCGTACCAAGAAGGAACGCCGCCGTGCGGATGGTTCCTACATCAAGTTTGACGAAAACGCAGCTGTGATCCTGAAGAACGACGGTGACCCCCGCGGTACCCGTATCTTCGGCCCGGTTGGTCGTGAACTTCGCGACAAGAAGTTCATGAAGATCGTTTCGCTGGCCCCGGAGGTGCTTTAGTCCATGGCTAAGATCAAAAAGGGTGACCTCGTTCAGGTCATCACCGGCGCCAAGCAGGAACGTGGCGGCGACCGCGGCAAGCAGGGCAAGGTCCTGCGTGTATTCCCGGACACCAACCGCGTGCTGGTAGAGGGAATCAACCGCGTCACCAAGCACACCAAGGTCGGTCAGTCGCAGCGCGGCACCAAGACCGGTGGCATCGAGGTCATTGAGGCCCCGATCCACGTTTCCAACGTTGCTCTGGTTGACCCGTCGACCAAGAAGCCGACCCGTGTTGGTTTCCGTCTCGACACCGTTGAGAAGGATGGCGCTACCAAGACCGTCCGTATCCGCGTGTCCAAGGCCACCGGGAAGGACATCTGATGAGTGAAACACTGTCTGAGACTACTGTCGCAAACAAGATCGTTCCGCGTCTGAAGACGAAGTATGCAGAGACCATCAAGAAGTCCCTGCAGGACGAGTTCAGCTATGCGAACGTGAACCAGGTTCCCCGCCTGGTGAAGGTTGTTGTGAACATGGGTGTTGGAGATGCCGCCAAGGACTCCAAGCTGATCGACGGCGCTGTCCGCGACCTCACCCTGATCACCGGCCAGAAGCCGCAGGTAACCAAGGCCCGTAAGTCGATCGCACAGTTCAAGCTGCGCGAAGGCATGCCGATCGGTGCACACGCAACCCTGCGTGGAGACCGCATGTGGGAATTCGTGGACCGTCTGGTTTCGCTGGCTCTGCCGCGTATCCGTGACTTCCGCGGCCTCAACGGCAAGCAGTTCGATGGCAACGGCAACTACACCTTCGGTCTGACCGAGCAGGTTATGTTCCACGAAATCGACCAGGACTCCATCGACCGCGTTCGCGGTATGGACATCACGGTCGTCACCACCGCCAAGACCGACGACGAAGGCCGCGCGCTGCTCAAGGCGCTTGGTTTCCCGTTCAAGACCGAAAACTAACTACGTAACAGGTCCGGCAGCGCAGGCTCGCAAGAGCAGGCGCAGCGGAAACCGTTATGAGGAAGGGCTATAGCCCAAATGACTATGACAGATCCTGTCGCAGACATGCTCACGCGTCTGCGCAATGCAAACTCGGCATACCACGACACCGTGACCATGCCGTACAGCAAGCTGAAGGCACGCGTTGCTGACATCCTGAAGGCAGAAGGCTACATTGCCGGCTGGAAGGAAGAAGACGCCGAGGTTGGCAAGAAGCTGACCATCGACCTGAAGTTCGGTCCGAACCGCGAGCGTTCCATCGCTGGCGTCCGCCGCATCTCCAAGCCGGGCCTCCGCGTTTACGCGAAGTCCACCAACCTGCCGCACGTGCTGGGTGGCCTGGGTATCGCTATCCTGTCCACCTCTTCCGGCCTCCTGACTGACAAGCAGGCCGGCAAGAAGGGCGTGGGCGGCGAAGTCCTCGCGTACGTCTGGTAACGGGAAAGGAAGAGAATAATGTCACGTATTGGACGTCTCCCCATCACCGTTCCTGCCGGAGTTGAGGTCAAGCTCGATGGCTCCGTCATCAGCGTCAAAGGTGCCAAAGGCGAGCTGAGCCACACTGTGGCCAGCCCGATCGAGGTTACCCAGGAAGAGAACACTCTCACGGTCACCCGCCCGAACGACGAGCGCAACTCGCGTTCGCTGCACGGCCTGACCCGCACCCTGATCGCCAACATGATCCAGGGCGTTACCGAGGGCTACGAGAAGAAGCTTGAAATCGTTGGTACTGGTTACCGCGTTCAGGCAAAGGGTTCTGACCTGGAGTTCGCTCTTGGCTTCAGCCACCCGGTTAACGTCTCGGCACCCGAAGGCATCACCTTCGTAGTAGAGGGTCCGACCAAGCTCTCTGTTGCGGGTATCAACAAGCAGCAGGTCGGCGAGGTTGCTGCCAACATTCGCAAGCTGCGCAAGCCTGACCCCTACAAGGGCAAGGGTGTCCGTTACGCCGGCGAAGTCATCCGCCGCAAGGTCGGAAAGGCTGGTAAGTAAACCATGGCCATCGCAATTAACAAGAAGCGTACGAACAAGAGCAAGTCTGCTGCACGCAGCCGTCGCCAGCTTCGTATCCGCAAGCGCATCACCGGTACGGCTGTACGTCCTCGTCTGGTCGTCAACCGTTCGGCCCGCCACATCTTCGTCCAGGTTGTCGATGACAGCAAGGGTGTAACCGTGGCTTACGCTTCCACCCTGGAAGCTGATCTTCGCGCTCTCGACGGAGACAAGACTGCCAAGGCCAAGCGCGTCGGCGAGCTCGTTGCCGAGCGTGCCAAGGCTGCAGGCGTCGAAGCTGTTGTCTTCGACCGTGGCGGTAACAAGTACCACGGCCGCATCGCCGCCGTCGCTGACGGTGCTCGCGAAGGTGGGCTGGCACTGTGACCGTTGAAAATAACGAAAAGGACATTCAGGTGACTGAAGCTGTAGCTGCTGAAGCAACTGAGACCGCACCCGCTGCCGATGACCGCCGCGGCGGACGTCGTGGCGAGCGCGGCGAGCGTGGCCAGGGCCGCGGCGACCGTGGTGGCCGTGGTGGCCGCGACGGCGGTCGCGAAGCCGAGAAGAGCCAGTTCGTAGAGCGCGTTGTAACCATCAACCGCGTTGCCAAGGTCGTCAAGGGTGGTCGTCGCTTCAGCTTCACCGCACTCGTCGTCGTCGGTGACGGCAACGGCATGGTTGGCGTTGGCTACGGCAAGGCCAAGGAAGTTCCCGCTGCTATCGCAAAGGGCGTTGAAGAGGCCAAGAAGTCCTTCTTCCGCGTTCCCCGCGTTGGCAACACCATCCCGCACCGTGTGCAGGGTGAGGCTGCTGCAGGCGTTGTCCTGCTGCGTCCGGCTTCCGCCGGTACCGGTGTTATCGCCGGTGGTCCGGTCCGTGCGGTACTGGAGTGCGTGGGTATCCACGACATCCTCTCCAAGTCGCTCGGTTCCTCCAACGCGATCAACATCGTTCACGCGACCGTTGCCGCTCTGAAGCAGCTCGAAGAGCCCGCTTCCGTGGCTGCCCGCCGTGGCCTGCCGCTGGACGAGGTTGCTCCGGCTGCTCTGGTGCGCGCGCTCCAGAACCAGAAGGCAGGTGTTTAGTCATGGCTAAGAACCTGACTCCCTCCGACGCCAAGTTGGAGATCACCCAGATCAAGGGCGTCATCGGCGCCAAGCAGAACCAGAAGGCTACCCTCCGGTCCCTCGGCCTGAAGCGCATCGGACACACCGTTGTCCGTGACGCCGACGCCGTGACCGTTGGAATGCTCAACACGGTTCCGCACCTCGTGAATGTAGAGGAGGCGAAGTAATGGCCGAGAACAAGACCGCCGCAGAGGCTGCTGAGAAGCAGAACGCTCTGAAGGTCCACCACCTGCGTCCCGCCCCGGGTGCCAAGACCACCAAGACCCGTGTTGGTCGTGGTGAAGGCTCCAAGGGAAAGACCGCTGGTCGCGGTACCAAGGGTACGAAGGCCCGCTACCAGGTAAAGGCTGGCTTTGCCGGCGGCCAGCTGCCGCTGCACATGCGCCTGCCGAAGCTGCGCGGCTTCAAGAACCCGTTCCGGGTTGAGTTCCAGGTTGTGAACCTGGACAAGCTCAACGAGCTGTTCCCGGAAGGTGGCGCTGTCACCGTTGAGTCCCTGGTTGAGAAGGGTGCCGTTCGCAAGAACCAGCCCGTCAAGGTCCTGGGCACTGGCGACATCACCGTCAAGGTTGACGTCACCGCCCACGCTTTCTCTTCCAGCGCTGCTGAAAAGATTGCTGCAGCAGGTGGAAGCACCACTGCTCTCTAAGAGCCAGTGGGGCTGATCCCCGTTGTAAAAAAGATCCCGGTATGCGGGGCTTCGGCCCCGTATACCGGGATTTTTTGCGTGAAAGTGGACTCTCGATTATTACGACGGCGTCACAAGCAGCTAGACTCGGTTGTTGGGTTTCATTGAGCCCATCCACATCCTTGTACTTTCTACTCAGGAGGACGCTTGCTAAGCGCATTCGGCCGGGCGTTTCGGACGCCTGATTTGCGACGCAAGTTGTTGTTCACGCTGGGAATCATCACAATCTTCCGCTTGGGAGCTTTCATCCCCTCGCCTGGTGTGAACTACCAGAATGTCCAGCAATGCTTGAACAACGGTGACACCTCGCAGGGCATTTACCAGCTGGTTAACTTGTTCAGCGGCGGCGCGTTGCTGCAGGTCTCGATCTTTGCACTGGGCATCATGCCCTACATCACGTCGAGCATCATCGTTCAGCTGCTTCGGGTGGTCATTCCCCGGTTCCAGCAGCTCTACGAAGAGGGCTCCTCGGGCCAGTCGAAGTTGACCCAGTACACCCGGTACCTCACCATCGCGCTCGGACTCTTGAACGCCACCACCCTGGTGTCTTTGGCGCGGTCCGGCCAGCTTCTTCCGGGTTGTAACCTCCCGATCATTCCTGATGACAGCATCATTACGACGCTGCTCATCATCATCACGCTGACGGCCGGTACGGGCCTCATCATGTGGATGGGCGAGCTCGTTACGGAGAAGGGCGTGGGCAACGGAATGTCGCTGCTCATCTTCACCTCCATTGCTGCGGGCTTCCCGCGTTCGCTTGGTTCCATTTGGGAGACGAAGGGACCGGGAACGTTCTTCATCGTCCTGGCAATCGGCTTGCTTACGGTGGCCCTGGTGGTCTTCGTGGAGCAGTCGCAGCGCCGGGTTCCCGTCCAGTACGCCAAGCGCATGATCGGACGCCGCACAGTGGGTGGCACAAGCACCTACATCCCCATCAAGGTGAACATGGCCGGCGTCGTGCCCGTCATCTTCGCTTCCTCCATGCTGTACCTGCCGGGCCTGATTGCGCAGTTCAACCAGCCGAAGGCAGGGGAGCAGCTGGCGCCGTGGGTTGAGTGGATCAACAACAACCTCACCCGTGGCGACCACCCCATCTACATGGCGCTCTACTTCGCCATGATCGTGTTCTTCACCTACTTCTACGTGGCCATCACCTTCAACCCTGAAGAAGTGTCGGACAACATGAAGAAGTACGGCGGGTTCATTCCGGGCATCCGGGCGGGTAAACCGACCGCGGACTACCTGCAGTACGTGCTTTCCAGGATCACCTTGCCTGGAGCCTTCTACCTGGGCTTCGTGGCGTTGATTCCGCTGGTTGCACTCGTCCTGATCAACGCCAACCAGAACTTCCCGTTCGGTGGCACGTCAATCCTGATCATGGTGGGTGTCGGTCTGGAAACCGTCAAGCAGATTGATGCGCAGCTACAACAACGTCACTACGAAGGGCTTTTGCGATGACGAGAATGCTGATCATTGGACCTCCCGGTTCGGGTAAGGGTACGCAGGCTGAGCGGATTTCCGAGCGCCTCGGCGTAGTCGCCATCTCCACCGGCGACATCTTCCGTGCCAATGTAAAGGGCGAAACCCCTTTGGGCATCGAAGCCAAGAAATACATGGATGCAGGCGACTTCGTTCCGGACAGCGTCACGAACAACATGGTTCGTGACCGTCTGAGCCAGAGCGACGTCGAGAATGGCTTCCTGCTGGATGGTTACCCGCGCACCACGGCGCAGGTTGACTACCTCGACCAGATCCTCGCTGAAGGCGAGCAGGAGCTCGACGTCGTGCTCCAGCTGACTGCCGACGACGAAGAACTGGTGTCCCGCCTCCTGGGCCGTGCGAAGGAAACCGGACGCTCTGACGACAATGAAGCCGTCATCCGTCACCGGCTGGACCTCTACCACGAGCAGACTGAGGCCGTTGTCGCCAAGTATGCCGAGCGTGGCATCCTGACGCAGGTTGACGGCATCGGCGGCATCGACGAAGTCACTGACCGCGTCCTCACAGCCATCGAGTCGGCCAAAGCCGTCTAGCAAGGCTTTTTCCACATAGCCGGATCATCGGCGCTGGAGCAAAAGGGTGTGTCCCGTACCATTGGTGCGGGACACACCCTTTTCGTTTCGCGGCAGTTTTTGGGGGAACCGCATGCAAACAGCTCTTTCCGGGCACAGCAGGATTGCAGGTTTGGAGGTCTACCTTCCGCCTGCGCGCCTGGACACTGCCGCCGTCGAACGCCGCATTGGTGAGTCGAGTCCGGGGTTCCGTGTCCCGAAGGGCTTGATCTCCCGCGTTACCGGTATCCGGTCCCGGAGCGTCATGGCGGACTCGGAACAGGCGTCGGACCTTGCGGCCCATGCAGCCTCAAAGCTGCTGGCTGAATGCGGACTGCAGGCCTCGGATATAGACCTCCTGATCTTCGCGTCCGCCAGCCAGGACATGGTGGAACCGGCCACGGGCCACATGGCCGCTGCCAAACTCGGACTCGACTGCCCTGTGATGGACGTGAAGAATGCGTGCAACAGTTTCCTGAACGGCCTGGAGGTGGCAGATGCCCTGATCGCCACGCGACGGTATGGGCGGGTCCTGGTGGTCACAGGGGAGTCGCCGTCGCGGGCCATCCGCTGGAGAGTTCCGGACTTTGACACTTTCGCGTCAAGCTTTCCCGGGTACACCATGAGCGACGGCGGCGCGGCGGTGTTGCTCGAACCTGCGGATTCAGCGGCAATGGAGACGAACCGACTGGAGGTCGGTCCGGGAGGCATTCTTGGCATGGGCTTCACAGCCCGCAGCAGCCATTGGTCGGTCGGCACCTTGGCTGCAGGTGGATCTGCGTATCCGCGCGATCCGGAAGCGACCTATTTCACCATGGACGGGGAGAAGCTCAAGGACGCATTTCTGGATCTGGGCTGCGGCGTCCTGGACGAAACATTGGACCGGCTGGAATTGCAGTGGACGGACTTTGCCGTGGTTTGTGTGCATCAGGTGAGTGCACCGTACCGGGAAGTCTTTGCAGAGCGAGCGGGTGTGCCAACAGAGCTTCTGGTTCCATCGGTAGAGGACTTCGGAAATTTGGCCTCCGTTAGCTTGCCCCTGCAACTGAAACTTGCCGTGGACAGTGGCCGCTGCGGTCCGGGGGATCTCGTGGCCTTGGTGGGACTCGCCGGCGGCGTGAGCCTGGGCATGGCAGTGGTGCGGCTGTGACGCTGGAAAGCCATCTGGGAAGCCTGGCCCCTACCCGGCCGCTGTCCATCGCTGTGCCCATGCTGAACGAAGAGAAGCTGGTCCGGCAGACGCTGGACTCACTTGCGGCCCAGGAGCATCAGGACTTCACGGTGGTAGTGGTCGATAACGGATCGACGGACGCCAGCTGTTTGATCGTGGCAGAGTCTGCCGCGGCTCATCCCCACATGGATATCAGGCTTGTGCATGAAGCCGAGAAGGGGACGGGCGCGGCCGCAGACACGGGCATGCGCTTCGGCTTGGAGCACGGCGCAACGTGGCTCGCCCGGACGGATGCCGATTGCCTGGCTGCGCCGGATTGGACCGCCAAAATTGTTCAGGCATTCCACGACGGTCTGGAACTCATCGCCGGCCAGCTTGTGCCCCGCGAGGACGAAGGGATCAGTACGGGGGAGCGGAGGATGATGTTGCTCGCCGTCGAGATCGCATCTTTCTTCGGCCGGATCCGCCCCGGCAATAAGGGTGACGGGTACCTCGGCCCTTATCAGATGCTTCCGGGCTGCAATATGGCGATCACGGCAGACATGTATGACCGTTCCGGCGGATTCCCGCGGACCAGCATCGAAGACCTCCACGAAGACCGCGCACTGTCCAACCGCGTGCGAAAGCTGACCCGCAATTACGCGTTGCGCCGGGATGTTGTGGTTTACGGCTCCTCACGGCGGGTCAAAGCCTGGGGCTTGAAGAACACCCTGGCTTGGTATGCGGACCACCGGTACCGCCCAGAGCACGTGGACATTCGGTGACCGTGTGATGCTCAACGGAAGGATGTCCAACGGAGGGATGTCCAACGGAGGGATGCCCAATGGCAGGATGCCCGGCGGCATCATCAGCAAGGCCGAACGCTGGGAACAGCGCGTTCAGCTGGGGGCGCATCCATTGCTGTACCCGGTGATCCGGGCGCTGGGCAGCCTGCGGCCGGTGATGCGTTTGCCCGGCCTGGGGATCCTCGTCAGCGAAGCCGCCTTGGTGCGTGACGTTCTCATGGATAGCCGGCGTTTCATTAAGAACGGACCGTCCGGTTCGGGTGCGCTCTGGACTCCCGTAGTGGGGCCAAAGGCGTTGGTGAACATGGACGGCACCGAGCACAGGGAGCTGCGGCGGAAGCTCGCGGACCTCTTCACTCCAGGCTCGGTGGCGACAATTGTTGAGCCGGCCGCTGCTTCGCTTCATGATCGCTTACACCACGGATTGGACGCAGGTGGCCACGTGGATCTGGTGGACTGCGTCAAGGAGCTTGCTGGGGGAGTCATCTCCAAGCTGCTGGGCGTGCCGGATGATGCACCTGGCCGGTTGCCCAACAGGGAACTCTTCAATCTAGGGTCTTCCATCTCTTCGCTCGTCCGCTTGGGGCGCCCCACGTTGACGGTGAGGCAGGTCGCCCAGGGAAGATCCGCCGTCGGGGTCCTGGCTGGACCGGCGCGCGAAGCGTACCGGAAGGGCGATCCCCAAACTTTTCCCGGGCGGCTGCGCGCACTCGGGATGACCGAGGAAGAAACCATGGGCATCATCAGCGCGTTCGTGATGGTTGGAACAGAGACGTTAGTGTCCTTTGTTCCGCGACTGATTGCCCTGCTCGCTGACAGCGGACGCATTGAGGGCCTTGTTGAGGATCGATCCGGTGTTGCCTCGGCCGTGAACGAGGCATTACGGTTCACCGTGCCGTCCCCGATGATGCTGAGGGATGCTGTTTCTCCTGGCATCCTTGGCGGAGTCGCTATCCGGGCCGGAGACCGTCTTTTGCTGTCGACTGTTCACGCGTCTAAAAGCCTGGGCGGATTCGAACCTGGGATTCCCACCCCGCCCCATGCGCGTCAGCTTTGGTTCGGCGCGGGTCCGCACTTTTGTATCGGCATGCCGTTGGCTATGGCCGAGATCAACGCCACGCTGTCTTTGCTTCTGGACAGGTGCGCCCACCATCCGTGGGTCATCTCGTCACGTCAAGTTAGCAAGGGTGTGCTCATTCCGGCGTACAGAAAGTTGGAGCTGGTCAATGCTTGATGACGCATTGTCGGAAGATACGGTGTCCGGCAGGGATCTCATCGAGGCTGTCTACGCGGCAGCGGAGCGCGTCCCTGAGAGCCCCGCGATAACGGCGCCCGGCAGACTTTCTCCCTGGAACCATGCTCCAGGGCGACCACGGCGTCCAGGCCGGCTGCGACCAGGACGGACCATCACGTACCGGGAACTGGTGAAAGGTATCGATGCCACTGCCCGGCATCTCCAGGATGATGGCTTCGGTGCCGGTGAACGGATGCTGTTCTCGGTCCGCCCCAGCCCGGCAGCGTTCACCCTGGCCCTGGGGGCCGTCCGGGCCGGTGGTTCTGTGGTGTTCATCGATCCGGGAATCGGACCGTCGCTTTTCCATGACCGGGCCAGGCTGGCTGCCCCTCGGTGGGCGGCCGCCGAGTCACTCCTATACGCGGTGAGTACCAAGAGCCTGCTACGGCCACTGGCTCGGCGGAGGGGATTGCTGCTGCCGGATTACGGTGCCATGGATGTCCGGCACTACTACTCCGGACCGTGGCTCCCCGGCGTACCCCGAGGCGCGACGCCCGTGAAGCGACTGGCCAGTGCGGCGCTTCTTGGAGATAGAATTCCGTCTTCTACAGGGGCTTCTTCCACTCAGGAAGCCGTGATTATTTTTACGTCCGGGACCACCGGTGCGCCCAAGGGCGTAGTACATACACGGGGTTCGCTTGGGGCAGGGTTCGAGCAGCTCAACCAGCGCTGTACGTTTGGCGAGGGCGATCGCATCCACTCCGAGCAGCTGATGATGGGCTTGCCGGCACTCATCGCCGGCGCGCACTGGACCATGCCCGGCTATGGCTTCTCCGCGCACATTGATCCTCTTCGCTTGGCACGCGAGCTTGGGCCGGTGGCTGGCAAAGAAGACTCGTACGACGGCGCGACGCACCTTTTCCTCGTGCCCTCCCAGTTGGCGCCCATCCTGGATGCGGTCGAGGACGGCAGCGTCAGGCTCCCCGGAACACTGCGGACCGTGATGCTTGGAGCCGCGCCGGTGCTGGCTCCGTTCCTGAAACGGGCAACGGCGCTGCTTCCCGGCGTCGAGTTCAAACTTATCTACGGCATGACGGAGTTGCTGCCAATCGCCGTAGCCGATGGTAGGGAGAAGCTGGCCTTTGCGTCCGGCGCTGAAGCCGAATTCACGTCGCCGGATGGAAGTGGCGAAGGCGATTTTCTCGGAGAGCCGCTACCCGCCGTCGGGATCCGGGTGGGGGAGGACCACGAACTGTACGCCCGGGGACCGAACATGTGCCACGGATATCTGGGCGAGGAAGCCATGATTGAGCACGCCACCGGAGACCTGGTGCGGCTGGACCACGGCGCGGGAGGCCCCGGAACGGGTCCCGCACGCTTGGTGATGATCGGGCGTAAGAAGGACATGATCATCCGGGGCAAGACCAACATCTACCCTGCACTGTATGAACCGCTGATCACTTCCGTGCCCGGAGTTCAGCAGGCCGTCATGGTGGGGGTTCCGGACGGGATCGGTGATGAAGCTGTGTGGCTGGCGGTCGTGCCTGCACAGGGGAAATCAGAGGCACAGGGGAGGCAGCTGAAAGCAAAGCTAACCAAGGTCCTCCCGGCGATGATTGACGAATCCGCTCTCCCCGATCACATCGAAATCCTGGATGCCATCCCCCACAGCGGACGCCACAAAAAGCCGGACCGGGAAGCACTTCGATGCGAATTTGCCCGCAGGTCCGCTGACAAAGCCGGCGCGCAGTGAGAATCGCGGTCACCGGGGCTACAGGATTCATTGGTGGAGCAGCCGCCACTGCCGCCGAGGTCCAAGGCTGGGAAGTTGTTCGTTTCGCACGGCGCCAGGGCCCTGGGCTGACGTATTGGGACCTAACGGGTGTGCCGCCTGGCAGATTGCCGGCCGTAGACGCCGTGATTCACGCCGCCGCCTACGTCGCTGACTGGGGCACCGCCCGCACGTTCTACCGCACGAATGTGCTGGGAACCCGTACCGTGGCTGAGGCCTACCCAACAACACGACTGGTTCACATTTCCAGTTCAAGCGTCTACCCGTGGTGGGAGCCCTGCACCAACCGCGGCGAAGAAGACGTGGCTGTGCGCCACCTCAACGCCTACGCAAGGAGTAAAGCGCTCGCCGACGTGGAGACCCGACGGCATCGCAATGCCGTGGTTCTTCGGCCCCACGGAGTTTACGGACCGGGGGACCGGACGCTGCTGCCGCGCCTGATCAGCAATGTCCGCCACGGACGGCTTCTCACCGTTGGCCATGCCGGTATTCGTCATCAACTCACGCACGTGGAAAACCTGACAAAGGCAGCGCTGGCAGCTTGCCAGTCCGATGCCCGCGGGGCTATCAACGTGGCGGACGCGGAGCCTGTGGAGCTCGGGACCGTGCTCAGGCAGGTGCTTGCTGTCACTGGCCATGCCGGAGTCGGCATCAGGTACGTCCCCGAGCCCGCTGCCATGGTTCTTGCCGGTATTTCCGAAGCCGCTGCCCTCGTTTCCGGACGGGCACCACGCCTCACGCGCTATGCGGTCAGCCAGCTCGGACGGGACAGAACTTACCGTTTGGACCGACTCCGCGACGAGCTGGGAATCGAACCAATTTCGACCACGCTCTCCGATGCGGGAAAATGGTTGGAGCACGGGGCCTGATCGGCCCCTACAGCAAACATCCAGAGGAGAACATGGCGTTCGGTCAGCCCCGCATCGAGTACAAAACCAACGAGCAAATGCGCAAGATGCACGAGGCCGGTTTGGTCCTCAGCCGTGCCCTTGACGCTGCCGTTGCGGCGGCCAAGGCAGGCGTCACCACCAAGGACCTCGACGAGGTATTTGCTGCCGTCCTGAATGACGCCGGGGCCAAGTCCAACTTCCTTGGCTACCACGGCTTCCCCGCCACCATCTGCACGTCAGTCAACGAGGAAGTCGTCCACGGTATCCCCGGAAACCGTGTCCTCAGCAATGGTGACATTATTTCCATCGACGGCGGCTGCATCGTTGACGGATGGCACTCGGACTCCGCCCGCACTGTCATCGTTGGCACGGCAGACCCTGAGGACCAGCGGCTCTCGGATGTCACCGAGGCCGCCATGTGGCGAGGGATCGCTGCGCTGGCCAAGGGCAAGTTCGTGGGCGATATCGGCAACGCTATTGATGACTACGTTTCTTCCGTCCCCGGTAAGCCGCTGGGCATCCTGGAGGATTACGTGGGCCACGGCATCGGTTCGGAAATGCACATGGCCCCGGACGTCCTGAATTACCGCACCAATCACCGCGGCCCGAAGATTCGCCCGGGGCTGTGCCTCGCGATCGAACCCATGCTGGTGCGCGGTGGCATCGAGACTGCCACGTTGGACGATGACTGGACCGTTGTCATCACCGACGGCAAGCGCTCCTGCCAGTGGGAGCACTCCGTGGCTGTGCACGACAAGGGCATCTGGGTCCTGTCTGCCCCGGACGGAGGCGCGGAGAAGTTGGCGCCGCTCGGCGTCGTGCCTGTCCCCATCCCGTAACCGAGCGCTACCCGGTCCCAGCCCCACCGGCGACGCAGCTGCGTTGCCTCGAGGTGGACAATGGTGCCATGAGTGCGATCACCGATGTGCCGGGCATCCGTATTGGCCACGTTCAGAAGAGCGACGGCGGGTGGCTCAGTGGCGTGACCGTCGTCCTTCCGCCCGTGGGAACCGTGGGATCGGTGGATGTGCGCGGGGGAGGTCCTGGTACGCACGAAACTGACGCTCTTGATCCGACAACATTGGTATCCACGGTCGACGCCATCGTGCTCACGGGTGGCAGCGCCTTTGGCCTGGCCTCAGCTACTGGCGCTCAACTCTGGTGCGAGGAGCGGGGCAGGGGCTTTGCCGTTCCCGGGACCGTGGTGCCGATTGTTCCGGCGGCCGCCATCTTCGACCTCGGACGCGCTGGTGACGTGAAAGCGCGACCCGACGCCGACATGGGCTACCAGGCAGCCGCCGCAGCGTTCGCCTCAGGTGACCATGCCGCCGTCGAACGCGGAAACGTCGGCGCCGGAACGGGCGCTGTGATTGCGCGCGGGCAGTACAAGGGCGGCGTCGGGACATCCTCGATCACGCTTGACAACATCTCCACTGACGGCCCGGTGATCGTGGGCGCGATCGCGGTCGTGAACGCGCTCGGGACGCCGGTGGGGCTGGGGCCCGGCAGCGCGCGTCTAAGGGAGGCACGACCGAGCGCGCAGAGGGTCGCAGACCCAGTGGCTTCTACGGAAGGGCTCAACACCACGCTCGTCGTGATCGCCACGAATGCTGTCCTGGATGTTGCCGAGTGCAAGCGGACGGCGTCGTCCGGGCATGCCGGGCTGGCGCGGGCCTTGGATCCGTCCCATACTTTGGCGGACGGTGACACCGTGTTCGCCTTGGCGACTGGCGCCGTCGGGCTTGATCGCAGTACCGAGCAGGCACGGCAGGTATCGCTGATAACGCTGCAAAGTGCCGCAGCCGAAGCAGTGCGGTTGGCGATCCTGGACGGTGTTGAGGCGGCCGAAAGTGTCACGACGGCGGCGGGAGTCTTCCCTGCTTACCGACCCGTAGGGGAGTGACGGGCGACGGTACGTGCGCTACCATGGACGGATTTAACTTTCCGGCCCCATTGGCGTAGAGTTATTTGTTGGTTGTCTGTGCAGCCACGCCCTTTTTAGTGTCGTGGTTCCAAGAGGGCCAAGCAAACAAAAAACGTCCGTTGGATTTTCGGTGCCTACCGGAGGACAGCGGCAAACAACAGTTAGCGGAGGATATGGCCAAGAAGGACGGGGTCATTGAGATCGAGGGCGTTGTGACTGAGGCGCTGCCCAACGCGATGTTTCGTGTTGAGCTCACCAACAAGCACGTCGTTCTCGCACACATCTCTGGGAAGATGCGTCAGCACTACATTCGAATCCTCCCCGAGGACCGCGTAGTGGTGGAGCTAAGCCCATACGACCTCACACGTGGTCGTATCGTCTACCGCTACAAGTAAATTGCTGGGCGGCCGAAGGCAATAGTGCCAAGCCGCTCCAGCAGATCAACTGCAAAACACGCAAAGGAACGCCATGAAGGTCAAGCCGAGCGTCAAGCAGATCTGCGACAAGTGCAAAGTGATCCGCCGTAACGGCCGGGTCATGGTGATCTGCGAGAACCCGCGCCACAAGCAGCGCCAGGGCTAATTCCCCTTCAGGGAATCAGCGCCCGCAAGGGCAAACCTGGGTTGCTAGCCCACGCAAGTAAATAAAGGCAGCACAAGTTGTGCCAGGACTGCATTACAGAGCCTGGTCAACGTACCCCCGGTCGGAGGCTGGGGCCACACGGATCGTGTGGGTGTACTGCCTACGACCTCCGGTTTATTCAAGGAGTACCGCCACTATGGCTCGTCTCGCTGGCGTAGACATTCCCCGCGAAAAGCGGTTGGAAATTGCGCTTACTTACATCTACGGCGTGGGCAAGACCCGTGCACACGAAACCCTGGCTGCCACTGGCATCAGCGCTGACGTTCGCGTCAAGGACCTGACTGACGCCGAGCTGGTCCAGCTGCGTGACTACATTGAAGGCAACTACAAGGTTGAGGGTGACCTTCGCCGCGAGGTAGCCGCTGACATCCGCCGCAAGGTTGAGATCGGCAGCTACGAAGGCCTGCGCCACCGCAAGGGCCTGCCCGTACGCGGACAGCGTACGAAGACCAACGCTCGTACCCGTAAGGGCCCGAAGCGCACCGTCGCCGGCAAGAAGAAGGCCGGACGTTAATCCCTCGGGATTGACCTGGTTTTCCCCCGATAACTTTCTGTAGGAGAAACAATGCCCCCGAAGACTCGTGGAGCGGTTCGTAAGCCGCGTCGCAAGGATAAGAAGAATATTGCGCTTGGCCAGGCGCACATCAAGAGCACCTTTAACAACACCATCGTGTCCATCACGGACCCGAACGGTGCTGTAATCTCCTGGGCTTCCGCCGGTGAGGTTGGCTTCAAGGGCTCCCGTAAGTCCACCCCGTTCGCTGCCCAGATGGCTGCTGAAGCTGCTGCAAAGCGCGCTCAGGAGCACGGTCTGCGCAAGGTTGACGTATTCGTCAAGGGTCCGGGATCCGGACGCGAAACCGCAATCCGTTCGCTTCAGGCTGCTGGCCTTGAGGTTGGCTCCATCCAGGACGTCACCCCCAGCGCCCACAACGGTTGCCGCCCGCCCAAGCGCCGCCGCGTCTAATTAGGTATTCCCTGTCTGACCGGCCGGGCCTGCTGTACATGGTTTAGACCATCTACAAGCATGGCCCGGCTGGTCAGGCTGGAAACCGAAGCCGATTTCCACCACCTGTGTTGCGTCATATAGCGGATGCTCGCCGAAAGGAAACCTAAGTGCTCATTGCACAGCGCCCCACCCTGTCTGAAGAAGTTGTATCCGAGAACCGCTCCCGTTTCATCATTGAACCGCTGGAGCCGGGCTTCGGCTACACCCTCGGAAACTCCCTCCGCCGTACCCTGCTCTCCTCCATCCCCGGTGCCGCTGTAACCAGCATCCGGATCGATGGCGTGCTGCACGAGTTCACCACGGTTCCGGGTGTCAAGGAAGATGTCACCGAGATCATCCTGAACATCAAGAACCTTTCGGTTTCCTCCGAGCACGACGAGCCGGTTGTTGCTTACCTGCGCAAGCAGGGCCCCGGAGTCGTCACCGCCGCGGACATTGCTCCGCCGGCCGGCGTCGAATTCCACAACCCGGATCTGCACATTGCCACTCTGAACTCGAAGGGCAAGTTCGAACTCGAACTGACCATCGAGCGCGGTCGTGGCTACGTTTCGGCAGCTCAGAACAAGTCCGGCGACTCCGAGATCGGCCGTATTCCGGTTGACTCGATCTACTCGCCGGTCATGAAGGTAACTTTCCGCGTGGAAGCTACCCGTGTTGAGCAGCGCACCGACTTCGACAAGCTCATTGTCGACGTCGAGACCAAGCAGGCAATCGCTCCGCGCGATGCCGTTGCTTCTGCAGGCACCACCCTGGTGGAACTGTTCGGTCTGGCTCGTGAGCTGAACACCGCAGCTGAAGGTATCGAGATTGGCCCGTCGCCGACGGACGCTGCCCTGGCAGCGGACATGGCTCTGCCGATCGAGGATCTGGACCTTACCGTCCGTTCCTACAACTGCCTCAAGCGTGAGGGCATCCACACCGTGGGTGAACTCGTTGCCCGCTCCGAGGCTGACCTGATGGACATCCGTAACTTCGGTGCGAAGTCCATTGACGAGGTCAAGGCAAAGCTCGTCGAACTGGGTCTGTCCCTCAAGGACTCCCCTCCCGGTTTCGATCTCGCAGCCCGCGCCGCAGCCATCGAAGAGGACGACGCCGCGTTCAGCGACGACGAGCTCTAAAAAGCAGATCTTGGCCGTCAGGTCCAGCGATGGACCTGACCGGCTTACACAACAGGAGAAATTATTATGCCTACCCCCACTAAGGGTCCGCGCCTCGGAGGCGGCCCGGCTCACGAGCGCCTGATGCTCGCGAACCTGGCAGCTGCACTGTTTGAGCACAAGCGCATCACCACCACGGTTACCAAGGCCAAGCGCCTTAAGCCGTATGCAGAGCGTTTGGTCACCTTCGCCAAGCGTGGCGACCTCTCTTCCCGCCGCCGCGTTCTCGGCCTGATCAGCGACAAGGGCATCGTCCACGAGCTGTTCACCGACATCGCCGGCGCCGTTGCCAACCGCGATGGTGGCTACACCCGTATCACCAAGATCGGCAACCGTAAGGGCGACAACGCTCCCATGGCTGTCATCGAGCTCGTCCTCGAGCCGGTTTCCCCGAAGCAGGCCGTAGTTGCTGAAGCAACCGCTGCTGCTGCCAAGGCTGCCCCGGCTGCTGAGGAAGAGGTTGTTGAGACCGAGGCTGTAGAGACCGAAGCTGCTGAAACCGAAGAGGCTCCGGCCGCTGAGGCCGAGGCTGCTGACGCTGAAGTTGCTGAGACCGAAGAGGCTCCGGCCGCTGAGGACAAGAAGTAATTCACTGAATTCTTCACAGTAGACTTAAGTCTATGAACGAACGAAAACCCGCTGCCCCCGCTTTGGGGGGCGGCGGGTTTTTGCGTGTCCGCATGGATCTTTCCTATGACGGAGGACCCTTCAACGGCTGGGCACTGCAGCCCGGCTTGGTCACCGTGCAGGGAGCACTTGAGGAAGCGCTGGCCCTCCTCGTGCGCCGTCCGGTCCGGGTCACGGTTGCTGGTCGCACTGACGCCGGCGTCCACGCCCGCGGCCAGGTGGTCCATCTGGATCTGACGGAAGCCGAGTGGCTTGGACTTCCGCGCGGGCACGAACTGGACCCCGCCGTGGCGCTTTTGCGTCGCCTTCGCGGGGCCCTCAGCCGCATTCTCGGTGACCTGACCGGTGCCATAGAAGTGCACGACGCCGGTCTGGCGCCGGAAGGTTTCGACGCCCGGTTTTCTGCCTTGTGGCGTCGCTACAGTTACCGCATTGCGGATGGCGCGGAGCGCTGGGATCCGGTGCTGCGCGGAATCACGCTGTGGCATAAGGCGCCGCTGAATGTCGCGCTGTTGAATGAAGGCGCTTCCCAGTTGCTGGGGCTCCAGGATTTCCGTTCCTACTGCAAACCCCGCGAGGGCGCAACGACCATCCGGGAGCTTCAGAAGTTTGACTTCAAACGGGGGAGCGACGGGGTCATTGTCGCTACTGTTCAGGCCGATGCGTTCTGCCACAACATGGTCAGGTCCTTGGTGGGCTCGGCACTGCGCGTGGGGGAAGGCCTGGAGCAACCGGGCTGGCTGCATGAACGTCTTCTGGAGCGGAGGCGTGACGCCAAGTCCGTGTTGGCCGCACCGCACCCGTTGGTCCTGGAGGAAGTTGCTTACCCGTCGGACAGCGAGCTGCTGGCGCGGGCTGAGTTGACGAGGGCCCGGCGCGAGTAGGTCCGAACGTTGGAGGACCCCCTCCCGGCTCTGGGTACCGGAAGGGGGCCGTTGTGGCCGCCCACGGTCTGGGATCCGCGAACGGCCGGTCTAATTCCCGAAGGTCAAGATCAGCTGAATGCTTGCATGATCTTGATGACAGCGGGACCCAGAAGGACTATGAACAGCACCGGGAAGATGGAGAACAGCAACGGGAAAAGCACCTTGACGGGTAGCTTCATTGCCTTCTCTTCGGCGATTTGACGGCGCTTGACTCTCGCTTGCCTTGCTTGGGCGCGGAGGACGTTAGCAATGCCGATGCCGTACTTATCAGCTTGAATCACGGCCAGGACAAAGCTACGGACATCCGCAACGGTGGAACGTTCGGCCAGCGCCCCGTAGGCTTCCGTCCGAGGCCGCCCTACTTGGATATCTTGAAGCGTCCGCATGAGTTCCTGCGCCAATGGCCCGGTTCCATAGGCTGACGCCCGCTCCATGGCTGCCTCAAATCCGAGCCCGGCTTCAACCGAAATCAGCATCTGGTCCAAGGTGTTGGGGAACTCCAGCTGGATTTCTTCTTGGCGCTTCAACCCAGTGTTGTAGACGAGCAGGTCTGGGATGAAGTACAGGAGGGCAGTGAGGAAGATGGCGAATCCGATACTCAATGGGCTTGGTCCTGCAACTATCAGCAGCAGCCCTGCGGTAGCCCCGGATACCGCCAGGACGGGCTTGATGGCAATCAGCTTTGTCAGGGGCATCGACTGCGGACGCCCAGCCAACGCGAGCCATTGATCAAGCTTCGCTTCGTAGCTGCCAGGAGTGAGTTTCCGCGCTAAGCCGAGCATGAACGGGGGGCGTTGAACGCTGACACCCGCACCCTGGGCAAACCCGGAACCCAAGTTGCTCTGGATGGCTACGATCCCCTTACGGTCGATGCTTGCTATGGACCACGCGAAGTAGGCCAGCGGAAGGATAATGGCGGCGATGATCAGCCACGCAATGACGGTCATGGCAACCCTCCTAGAACTTGATCTTCACGGTGCGGCTCATCCAGAATCCACCTATGACGAACAGGACCGCGCTGGCAACCAGCATGGCTATTCCCAAGGGGTGTTGGACGAAGACGGACATGTAATGCGGATTCATGATGGTCAGAAGCAGGGCTACGCCGACGGGGAGAGCCATAAGGATGTAAGCGGACATCTTCCCCTCAGCGCTTAGGGCCTTGACGTGGGCCTTGATCTCGCTGCGTTCCCGAATGGTTCCTGCAACCTGCTCCAGGACTTCTGCCAAGTCACCGCCCACCTCCCGGTTGATCTGAATGGCCTGTCCGATCCACCTGAAGTCGTCGCTGTCCATGCGGTCGGCGCAGTCTTCAACGGCTTGGCGCGGGTCCTTGCCGATCCTGACCTCATTGACGATGCGGGACAGCTCTTCAGACGTTGGTGCTTGCGCTTCCTGAGCGGTCGCTTCGAGTGATCGCATGATACTGTGTCCCACCCGTAGCCCACCGATCAGCATCTGGATTGTGTCGGTGAGCTGGGCGTCAAATTTGGCCCTGCGTTTATCTGTCTTGAAGGCCAGAACAAGTTTGGCGGCAAACGGAGTTGCAATGGCCAACAGGATCCCGATGATCACATTGACCAGGAACGAACCTGCAATTCCAAGGAGCACAGTGCCCATGGCCACCATTACGGTGAAATCAGCGGGAGCCTGCCTGACTCCGGCCCTGTAGAGCACTTCCCGATTAAAAGGGCCGCCAGAGCGGCCAATGGCTGTGTCTACGAATTGCACGGCCGAATGGGAAACACGGCCGACGGCGGAGTCATCGGGTTTGGCGTCCAAACGCCGCCGCTCCAAGGGTATGCTCCCGTTCCGGGGCTTCAGAACAAAGACGACGAGTAATACCAGGGCAGCAACGCACAGCCCTATGGCTACAGGAAACAGAACTGGCGAATCCATGGCTACCGCCTTCCCACGGGGACCGGTGTTACGCCAAAAACTGACGGGGACACCGAAATACCCAGTTCGGAAAAACGGTCGAGGAACCGTGGTCGGATCCCCGTCGGAAGGGCCTTGCCCAGGAACCGGCCCTGGGCATCGATGCCTGCCGAATAATCGAACAAGAATGCATCCTGGAGCGTGACGACGTCTCCCTCCATGCCTTGTACTTCCGTCACATGAGTGACGCGCCGGGTGCCATCACGGAGGCGAGTCACCTGCACAATAAGGTCGACGGCGGAGGATACCTGCTCACGGATGGCCCGGAGCGGCAGGTCCATGCCAGCCATGAGGACCAGAGTCTCCAACCTGGCGATCGCGTCACGCGGTGAGTTCGCGTGCACGGTGGAGAGAGAACCGTCGTGACCGGTATTCATCGCCTGAAGCATGTCCAGTGACTCGCCACCGCGCACTTCGCCAACGATGATCCGGTCGGGACGCATACGCAGCGAGTTTCGAACGAGGTCGCGGATGGTGACTGCACCCTTGCCTTCGATGTTGGGTGGCCGGCTTTCCAACCGCACTACGTGCCGTTGCTGCAGTTGGAGTTCCACGGCATCCTCGATGGTGACAATGCGGTCAGACTCAGGAATGAACGTGGAGAGCACATTGAGCAGCGTTGTCTTTCCGGTGCCAGTACCGCCTGAGACGATAACGTTCAACCTGGCAAGGACGCAGGCGCTCAGCAGCTCCGCCATCTCGTGGCTCATGGAACCCCACTCGATGAGGTTGCGGACCGTAAGCGGAACTTGGCTGAACTTCCTGATGGTGAGTGAAGGGCCGTTAACCGCCAAGGGAGGAATGATCGCATTGACACGGGAACCGTCTTCGAGTCGTGCGTCCACCAATGGTGAGGACTCGTCAATCCGGCGTCCCACCTTGGAAACAATTCTCTCGATGACCTTTCTCAGATGGTCATCGCTGCTGAATTGCAGGTCCGTCAGTGCCAAGTGCCCGTGTCGTTCCACGTAAATCTGGTCGAATCGGTTGACCATGACTTCCGTGACCAAGGGGTCCTCCAGCAAGCGCTGGAGGGGCCCGTATCCCATGACCTCATCTGAGATTTCCCGAATCAGCCGCCGACGTTCCTCCGGGGAAAGAGGCACTTGTTCGTCGTCGATAAACGTTGAAAGTTCGTCAACGGCAAAAGACCGGAGCTCTTCCTCCGAGGTGGAGGTGTCGCTGCTCCTGGTGCCCATGCTTTCGAAAAGGGCCGCCGCGGCCCGTTTCTTGAGACCCGATAGCGCGTCGACAGCCGGGGCCGACAGCGATCCCCCGAGCATCGGCCCAGACGTCGCCGGGACTGACATTGCGGGTACTTCGTTGCCTGCAGGCTGTTCACCGCTGCTAACAGGTGACTCCACTGCCCCGAGTGGGCTGCTTTTCGATAGCCGTTCTGATAGTTTCATGACACCACCACCCTTCTGTGCAGTTTGTTTTGGGGCGTAGTGGCCAAGCGGGGGTCGAACCGTTCCACGAGTTTCTTCAAACCCTTGGTTGCAGAATCGCGGGTGGTCCCCTGGAGCACCGGCACTCCGCGGTTGGTGGAGAAAGGCAGGTTCCGAGAACGGGGAATCACGGTGTCAATGGGGACTCCTATCGTCGACTCCACGTCCTGTACGGAAATCCCGCTCTTCCTATCCGCGAAGTTCAGCACCGTGTGCCGCCCTTGGGGTAGGAGTTGCAGTTCCTTGAGCACGCTGAAACATTTGCGCAGCCCGCGGATGCTTGGCACGTCCATGCCGCACACCCAGACACCGTCGGTGGCCAGCTCCAAGGTGGCAAGACAGTGTTCGCCGAGTCCCGGAGCCGTATCCACCACCACATATTTGAACTCGCTGGCCAGCTGGTTGAGAAGCCTGGAGACGTGGTCCGCCGTGATGTAATCCGACTCCGATGGCTTCCGAGGTGCGCAGAGGGCATAAATGCCGGCTGGGTGAACCGTAAGGAAAGCCTTGAGGACCATCGAATCCTGCGCCGCAGGACCGTGAACCGCCTCCGTGATGGAATGCTCGGGTTCCAGCAACAGGCCGGAGGCCACGTCGCCGAACTGGAGATCCAGGTCCACGATCACAACGTCCATGGGAGCCATGGCGCCGAGCCCGACGGCCAGGTTGGTGGCCACGGTCGTTTTGCCCACACCGCCCTTCGGCGACATGACAGCAATGACTCGTCCTCGGTCCTGGCCGGATTCGGCAGCTGGCTGCATTCCGCGTCGACGACTGGCGGAGGCAAGACAGGCTCTCTCGAGCAGTACCCGAAGTTCATTGATGTCGATTTCAGGAGAAACAACATCACGAATCCCGGAATGCATGGCCCGTAGCACGATGTCTGGTTCGGGCTGGCAGACGAGTAGCAGGCTGATTTCGGGGTATTGAAGATCGAAGACAGTGGCCAACTTCAAAGCATCGTCGGGATTCACACCAGGGCCCAGAATCATGACCTCTGGTGGTGCGCCACTCAGTTGCTTGAAGACGTCATCGGAACCGCCATGAAGCACATCGGGTGACAGCGTCTGCAGGTCGCCGTGGAGTGCTCCAGTAATTGCCTGACGCACGCGGCCTTCGAAATCGCGGACCGCAGTGATGGCTACGAAGCGGCTCATTTCAACTCGCCTCCCAGAGTCGTTACCGGTGGTTGGCTCTTAGCGGTCTTGTCGGTTTGCTTGGACAAGTACAAAGTGCCGAATTCCGCGCCAAAGACCATTTTGGCGGCGTTCGCGTCGCTGAGGGCAACGGTGACATAAGCCGATCCATTGGGCAGCTGTACAGAGCCGTCCGTGTTGGCCGACTTCTTCTCTGCGTCCGGTGCTGCCTGCTGGACGGCCGTCACCAATACATCGTGATACAGCAGCTTGGTGTATTGTTTCCAGCCCTTAACTTCGGCGGGGATATCCGCATCGGAGGGGATATCGCCGTCTGCCTTGAAGGAGGCAAACACGGTCACCGTGTCGCCGGCTTCGATGCGGCCACCCATGATCCTTTCGGGGGCCAGAATGAAAGTCTGTTCCTGCAGGCCTTCCGGTACCGGAACTGTTCCAGGAACCAGTTCATTGGGGTTCACCAACTTCAGGCCCAGCAACTGTTCGCCAGGTTGCAGGTCAACTGACGTGACTTTCCCCTTTTGGTCGTTGAGTGCGCTGATGGTGCCTGGTGCTACCGCAGACTGCGGCAGCGTTTCAGTCTTCACCTTGTTGCCGAGATCCTCGGTCTTGGTGCCGGCCGGAATGCGTTCCTTGACGATAAGAACGTTCACGGGATCGAGCCCTTGCTGCGCACGCTTGTCGGCTCCCTGAATGTAGGTAACCAGCAAGACTGTGCCGATGACTGCTAAAAGCAGTGCCGCAATGCCTCCCAGTAGGCGTGCTTTCACTTTCTAACTCCCTTCTAATTTTGATACTGCCAGTGCTGTGTGAGCGACTATTCGGTGAGCGTCACGATGGATGCTCCGTAATTGGGGGTGCCGCCAGTAACCGTCATTCCTTCCTCGAGCGAAACAAACCGTTTGAAGTAGCCCTGCAGGCCCCGGCAATTCCCGGTGCAGTTCGGCGCGGCAGGATCCAGGACTGCGCCTGAGCCGCTGAACTTGTAACCCGTCACCTGAAAGGCTGCGAAACCAATCAGCGTGTATTTGGCATTGGAGCCATTACCCGTCGCCGTTTTGAAGAGTGGGATGAGTGCCGGCTCGTCCATGATGTGGGCCAACACGGAATTGCAGGCGGCAGCGTTCGGAAAGTGGTTGCCGGTTTGGCCATTGACCGTTGCATTGAGGGAGATGTCGGTGGAACACCCCGAATTGGTGACGAGCCAGCCAAATCCGCCCGGCTGGTATCCGTTTTGTGCTGCGCAACCGGACACCGTGGGGGCGTTCGTGTCATACCGCAACAGAACGTGCGTAGGAACAGGGTCTCCGGTGAAGTTTCCCGTGGAGTTCAGCGACGCCAGCTGTGCTGGGGATAGGTACTTCTTAAAGACACACTCGCTGACAGTCCACGGCAGCGTGGTTGCACTGGACGGCGCTCCCCAAGATGCTTCTGCCGCTGCGTCTACGGGCGTGGTATCGAATCCGAGCACCCGGGCAAAGAACAATGAGAAGCTGTTCTGGCCCGACGTGTCCCTGGCGTTGGTGACCACCCTGACGGTAGTTGCAGCGGGGAAGGTGACGGCAGCTCCGCTGGCGTTGTCGTTGGCGTTGTTATTTGCGAATTGGTTGCCAGTGGAGGCGCTGTTCCCGCAACTTCCATGGGCGCAATCCGTAGCGATCGCCAGGGCCGCGGCGTCCGCACCATTTTGCAACTGCGCTTTTTCGGCGTAGAGCGCGCCGACGTCAACGGCTAGAGCTGCGAAGCCCAGTAGCACGACCATCATTCCGGCAACTATGACTGCGGCCGCACCCTTTTCGTTGGATTCGGCGACATCCAGGTGAGACTGACGCACTTTTCGGAAATTCCTCATCCACCGCATCTCATCACTCCTACTCCGGTCATGTTGAGGGGGAAGATGCCCGCCGTGCCAAAGAAGCCGGCGTCCAGAAATCCGGACATCGAGGGGAGTGAAACGCTGGTTGTGACTGTGACGTTAGAGCCAGGGGCGCAGCTCGACGCGTTATTGCTTACCGTTACCCCAAGACCAGCCAAGGAAGGGGCGGAAGCTAACGCAGTGCCGGTAACATCAAGTGGGCCGTCCTGATAGTGGACCGCTGCATACCTCGCGCCCTCGCGGGCGGCCTGTGTCAGCGAAACCTGGACGTTGAGGGCCCGTCCGAACTCGATTACCCCGATCAAGATCAGCAGTAGGACTGGCAACAGAATCGCCATTTCCACGGCTACTGCCCCGCGTTCGTTCTTCTTTTTAGTCTTCACGACCGTCTCCCAGACCCAGAATCGTGGCAGCTTAAGTGCCCTTAAAGAAGGAGGTTGGCTGTGACGGCGACGGAGGTCGCCGTCACAGCCAACCGCTTGTGTCCGGCTAGAGGCTAGCCGCGACGCCGGTGAAGAGGTTCGCGATTGCCGGGCCCAGAATCAGAAGAGCAGCGATGACGACTACCGCGATCAAGGAGACCATGAGGCCGTACTCCACCATCGTGGCGCCCCTCTCTTCTTTGGTGAAGCGGGTCTTGACGCCGGCGATGAACGAGGTGACGGAGAGAATAAGAGCAGACATTGGAAAATCCTTCCCAGAATGAATTATTGGGTTTTGGTAATTGATTGAAATAGGTCCAGCAAATTATCGGAATTTGCCTTCGATTCCCGAACTACCCCCATGGTGCCTTTAGTGGTTCGGAATTCGATGAGATAAGAATTCACCCTGGACGTACCGCTGAACAATGCGTAGTCGTACTCGAATTCCTGCAACACAAATCCAGTTGTCACCCGTAGAAGGGCAGGGGAGTACTCAGTTTGGAAGTCAGAAAGGGCAAGCGACTACTTGGAATAGACAGCAGCCTTAGATTTTTGAGCCCATGAAGAGCCTCCGAAATGCCAACGGGCGCAGGCCTACTGAAGTAGCAGAGTCACGCCCAGCGCCGCGACAACCATCGCCGGTCCGTGAGCTGTTTCTGCGGGCTTTTCCTTGCGACTTAGCCGCCACAGAAGCACCGTGAGCACCCCGCCCACCACGAATCCCAGTAGTCCGCCGTAGAGTACTTGCTTCCAACCCAAGTACCCCAAGTACAGTCCGACGGGTGCTGCGAGCTTCACATCGCCCATTCCGAGGCTTCTCGGGGAAATAAGTCCCATAATCAGGTAGCCAACGAAGAGTATGAGGCCGCCGGCGAGTGCTCGGAGCAGCTCGGGCCAGGCCGGAGCGAGTGCAGCGGAAGCTGCAAGGAGGACAAAACCACCCCCAAGCAGGAGCAAAACGAGGGGGTTTGGCAGCAAATGGAGGGTGAAATCAATTCGAGAAAGCTGCACCCCAAGAAGTGCCAATAAAAGGAACGCCGGCAATTCCGCGGTAAAACCAAAGCGCCACCCCAGCAAGACAAACAGCAGCGCGGTGACTGCCGCCGTCGTGATCCGGACCTTAAGGGAAGGTGGCTCGCCGAGTCGCGGAATGGCACGGGCGATCACGAACTCGACGGCCGGGCTCAACAGCAAGCCGGCAACGGCGAGCAGGAGCAGGAAAACGGGACCGTTGGTCATGTACTCTCCCTCAAAGCGCATGCGACCCCGAGGGGCGGATACCCCATTTTGACCCGGACGGCCCGTTGAAGGTATTGTTTATAGTCGTTGTGCGTGTCCTATCTCGATGACACATGCCTTCTCGGGGATCCAGTTGCAGGGTCGCTAACTCAAGAGGCATATCGAGATTCTGGGATGACTGGTCTATAGAGCCCTCACCTCTGCTCCGGTAACGCATACATAGTAGGTACACGCCTCACTGCGTGTCGCCTAAAACATGAACGCCAGAACAAGAACGAGGCAAAACCGTGCGTACGTACACCCCGAAGCCCGGCGATATCAACCGCCAGTGGCACGTCATTGACGCCACCGACGTTGTCCTTGGTCGTCTTGCCAGCCAGACCGCAACACTGCTGCGCGGAAAGCACAAGCCGACCTTTGCGTCCCACATGGACATGGGCGACTTCGTCATCATCATCAACGCTGAAAAGGTTGCCCTCACCGGCGCCAAGCTGGAGCAGAAGCGTGCATACCGCCACTCCGGTTACCCGGGCGGCCTGACCTCCGTCAACTACGCCGAGCTGCTGGAATCCAACCCGGTTCGCGCTGTTGAGAAGGCCATCAAGGGCATGCTCCCCAAGAACTCCCTCGCCGCTCAGCAGCTGGGCAAGCTCAAGGTCTACGCAGGCCCCGAGCACCCGCACGCTGCGCAGCAGCCGAAGACTTTCGAAATCACCCAGGTCGCCCAGTAGTCCTGGCCACCAAACAACTTTTTATTACAAGGAGAACCGTGGCTCAGAACGAAGAACTGACCGCCGAAGCCGTCGAGGCTGAGGAAACCCTCACCAGCTACACCTCTGAAAGCACATCTGTTGAAGATGCGCCCAAGAAGGAGCGCCCGGCACTGACCGTTGCCGGTGCAGCTGTTGGCCGCCGCAAGGAAGCCGTTGCACGCGTTCGCGTCATCCCGGGTTCCGGCAAGTGGATCATCAACGGCCGCACGCTGGAGAACTACTTCCCGAACAAGCTGCACCAGCAGGATGTCAACGAGCCCTTCAAGATCCTTGATCTTGAAGGCGCCTACGACGTCATCGCCCGCATCCACGGCGGTGGCATCTCCGGCCAGGCCGGTGCATTGCGCCTCGGTGTTGCTCGCTCGCTGAACGAGATCGACGTCGACAACAACCGCGCCACCCTCAAGAAGGCCGGTTACCTGCGCCGTGACGCCCGCGTCATCGAGCGTAAGAAGGCTGGTCTCAAGAAGGCACGTAAGGCTCAGCAGTACTCCAAGCGTTAATCTGCGCTTGCTCGAAAGCCCGTTCCGCCGTTTCGGCGGGGCGGGCTTTCGCCGTTTAAGAAGTTGCGCTTTAAGCTGTTCGAACCGGCGTGCTGGGAGCCGGATTTGACCTGCGCACATGACGTTCCGACACGCTGCTGGACGGGTGGTGTCCCGTCGTCGTCTAAACTTGAGCCGATGTCTAGATTATTTGGAACAGATGGCGTGCGCGGTCTCGCGAACGGATTGCTCACCGCCGAGCTGGCTATGCAGCTGGCCCAGGCCGCCGCCGTCGTACTCGGCCATGACCGCACAACCGATGGCAAGCGGCCTCGCGCCGTCGTCGCCCGGGACCCCAGAGCGAGTGGCGAGTTCCTTGCCGCCGCCGTCGAAGCGGGGCTCTCCAGCTCCGGCATCGACGTCTATGACGCCGGAGTGCTGCCCACGCCGGCCGCGGCCTATCTGGTGGCAGACCTCGACGCCGATTTCGGCGTTATGCTCTCGGCCTCCCACAACCCGGCCCCTGACAATGGGATCAAGTTCTTCGCACGCGGCGGCCAGAAGCTGCCCGACGACGTCGAGGACGCTATCGAAGCGCAGCTGGGCAAAGAGCCACAGCGACCCGTCGGCGGCGACGTTGGACGCATCCAGCGCTTCTCCGACGCTGAGGACCGTTACATTGTGCACCTGCTCGGAACCCTCCCCAAGCGCCTTGAGGGCCTGAAGGTTGTCCTGGACTGCGCTCACGGCGCTGCGAGTGGTTGTTCGCCGCAGGTGTTCAAGGACGCCGGCGCAGACGTAGTCGTCATTGGCGCCGAGCCGGACGGCCTGAACATCAACGACGGCGTGGGCTCCACCCACCTGGGTCCGTTGAAGGAAGCGGTGGTCAAGCACGGTGCGAACCTCGGCATTGCCCACGACGGCGACGCCGACCGCTGCCTCGCTGTGGATCACGAAGGCAACGAAGTAGATGGCGACCAGATCATGGCGATCCTGGCGCTGGCACTCAATGAAGCGGGCAAACTCAAGGACAGCATCCTGGTTGCCACGGTCATGAGCAACCTCGGACTTAAGATCGCCCTCCGCAATGCCGGCATCACCATCCGCGAAACCGCTGTAGGCGACCGTTACGTGCTGGAGGAAATGCGCGACGGCGGCTACAACCTGGGTGGCGAACAGTCCGGCCACGTGATCTTCTCCGATTACGCAACCACCGGCGACGGCGTGCTCACCGGCCTGCAGCTTGCTGCGCAGGTGGCCCTGACGGGCCGTAGCTTGAAAGAACTCGCTACTGCGATGACCAAGCTCCCGCAGCTCATGATCAACGTCAAGGGCGTGGATAAGGCCCGTGCAGGCACCGACGAAGGCGTGGCCGCAGCGGTAGCTGCTGCTGAACTGGAACTGGGTGAAACCGGGCGCGTGCTGCTCCGTCCGTCCGGAACCGAGGCCCTGGTGCGAGTCATGGTGGAAGCTGCCGACATGGAGACTGCTGAACGAATTTGCAACAGCCTGGCTGCCGTAGTCAAGGAACGCCTTAGCGCTCCCAGCGAACTGGCTGTATAGGACCCAAGCAACCTCGGCCCGCTTTCCTGATCACCGGTTTACTGGTTTGCAGGAGGGCGGGCCGCACTGGTTAAAAGGACGGGCTCTAAAAGGACCGGCGCTACAGGTAGTCGGGTGCTGCTTCCAACCCGAAGTACTCCTCAAGCGTTGCGATGCCTCGGGTGTTCATCTCTGTCGCTGCTTCGACGCCGATGTAGCGCAGGTGCCAAGACTCGTAGAAGTATCCGGTGGTTTCATGGAACATCCACGGATAGCGGACGATGAAACCGAATTTGTGCGCGTTGGCTTTGGCCCAAATAGCCGCAGGTTGGTCGGCGAAGCAGGGTTGGAAACTGCAGGCACCTCCGCCGTCGCCAATGTCAAAGGACCAGCCCGTTTGGTGTTCGGAATGACCGGGGCGTGCCGAAGCCCGGTCGGCTGCCACCTGGCCGCTGCTGGCGACGTAGCCGTTGTAGGTGACCACCTGGGTGGAATAGGAACGGTAGCCGGATGCCAATGTCATGACGACGCCCTCGGCTGCCGCTGCGCCAAACATCTTTTCTGCGGCAGTCGCCGTCGTGCTGTTCATTTGTGTGGCTTCGCCGCTGACGGCGAGCCGGATGTTTGGCTGAACCAAATCCGCCGGGACGTAGTTCTGCGGGTTCAATGGCCGGTGTTTGTTGACCACCACCCACGGGCTGGCTGGATCGGTCAGCGAGAACTGCTTGGCTGCGGCCTGTGAGGGCGCTGCGGTGGGAGGGCTGCTGGAAGGTTCTGTAGCCGCCGCGGGCGTTACGGCAGTGACTTGAGTTGGTGTGGCGCTCGAGGCAGTGGCGGAAGGTGTCGCCGAAGTCCCGGCAGGAGAGGTCCCTGCAGGGGAGGCTGCGGAGCCATCCGGAGTGCAGGCAGCCAGTGCGGCCAGGCCTGCGCCGGCGGTGAGGAGACCCGCGAATGCCCGGCGGCTGGGCATCGGCTGAGGTTGGATGTCCACTTAGACCTTCCGCAAAAGCATGCGGCGTATGGAGTGGTCCGCATCCTTGGTGAGTACCAGCTGAGCGCGGCCGCGCGTGGGGAGGACGTTCTCTTCGAGGTTCGGCTCATTGATGCGCTTCCAGATACCGCGGGCTGTTGATTCGGCATCTTCGTCGGAGAGCGTGGCGTAGCGGTGGAAGTAGGATTCGGGCTGCGCGAAGGCCGTTGTGCGGAGCTTCCGGAATCGATCCACGTACCACTCCTCGATGTACGAGGTCTTGGCGTCAACGTAGATGGAGAAGTCAAAGAAGTCGCTCAGCGCGAGGCCCTGCTTGCCATCCATGCGGGGTCTAGCAGGGGCCAGAACGTTGAGGCCTTCCACAATCAGGACGTCCGGGCGGCGGACAACAACTTCCTTGCCCGGGACGATGTCGTAGGTGACGTGGGAGTACCACGGTGCCCGGACTTCCTCGGCTCCGCCTTTGATTTCCGACACAAAACGCAATAGCGCACGGCGGTCGTAGGACTCCGGGAAACCCTTGCGTTCCAGCAAATGCCGGCGCTTCAGCTCGGCCAGCGGGTACAGGAAGCCGTCTGTGGTGATGAGTTCTACGTTTGGTGTTCCCGGCCAGCGCCGCAGCATTTCACGAAGAACACGGGCGATGGTGGACTTTCCAACAGCCACGGAACCGGCCACACCGATGACGAACGGGGTGCGCTGCGTTTGCTCACCCAAGAACGTGGTTGTTGCCGCATGAAGTTGATGGGAAGCCTCTACATAGAGGTGCAGAAGCCGCGAAAGGGGGAGGTATACCTCCCGCACTTCCTTCATATCCAGGGGATCGCCGAGGCCTCGGAGGCGGAAAATGTCCTCTTCGTTGAGGGGCTGCTCCATCTGTGCTGCGAGCCGGGACCACGTTTGGCGGTCCAGCTCAACAAAGGGGGAAGCGCCGTCGCCGTTTGCTTCGGTGCGTTGCAAAGTCACGTTCTGATTCTGCCCTTAGCCCGGCGGATCAGGAAATGCGCGACGACGTGAAGGTGAATTGTGGGTGATTAACCAGTCACTGGTAATAGGAGGAGAAGGGATGTCCCACATCAGTTGTTTGACCTAGCCGTTAGGCTTATACCCATGTGTGGAATCGTAGGCTATGTTGGCAATTCGTCTCGTAAGGCAGCTGGTCACAGCGCCCTTGACGTCGTCGTGGAGGGGCTGCGTCGTCTTGAGTACCGCGGCTATGACTCCGCTGGCGTCGCAGTGGTGGCTGATGGAACCATCTCGTCCCGTAAAAAGTCCGGCAAGTTGAGCAACCTGATCAGTGAACTGGAAGCAAACCCGGTTCCCGAATCCCTGACCGGCATTGGCCACACCCGTTGGGCCACGCATGGTGGGCCCACCGACCGTAACGCACACCCCCACCTTTCCGACGGCGGGCGTCTGGCGTTGATTCACAACGGCATCATCGAAAACTTCGCCGAGCTTAAGCAGGAACTGCTGGGTAAGGGCGTCACCTTCGAGTCGGAGACAGACACCGAAGTTGCTGCCGCACTGGTTGGCGACATCTTCCGCAACGAACTCAACGGCAACGGCGGCGACCTCACCCACGCGATGCGACTGGCCTGCCAGCGCCTCGAAGGTGCGTTCACCCTCCTCGCCGTCCACGCGGACCAGCCCGACGTCGTCGTGGCCGCCCGCCGTAACTCCCCGCTTGTGGTTGGCCTTGGCGAAGGCGAGAACTTCCTCGGCTCGGACGTCTCCGGCTTCATCGACTACACGCGTCGCGCCGTGGAACTCGGCCAGGACCAGATCGTCACCATCACTGCGGACTCCGTGGAGATCACAGACTTCTTCGGCGCTCCCGCTGAAGGCAAGGAATACCACGTTGACTGGGACCCGGCTTCTGCCGAAAAGGGTGGCTTCAGCTCCTTCATGGAGAAGGAAATCCACGATCAGCCCGACGCCGTAGCCCAGACTCTCCTGGGACGTTCGGACCTCAACGGAAAGCTGACGCTGGACGAAGTCCGCATCGATCCTGAGCTCCTCAAGCAGGTTGACAAGATCATCGTTCTGGCATGCGGTACCGCGGCATACGCTGGCCTGGTTGCCAAGTACGCCATCGAAAACTGGTGCCGTATCCCCACGGAAGTAGAGCTCGCACACGAGTTCCGGTACCGCGATCCGATCGTTGACGCCAACACCCTGGTGGTTTCCATCAGCCAGTCCGGCGAGACCATGGATACGCTCATGGCCGTCCGCTACGCCCGCGAGCAGGGTGCCAAGACGATCTCCATCTGCAACACCAACGGTTCCACCATCCCTCGCGAATCCGACGCCGTGCTCTACACCCATGCTGGTCCGGAAATCGCGGTTGCATCCACCAAGGCGTTCCTCGCCCAGATCACTGCCGCCTACCTGCTTGGCCTTTACCTGGCCCAGCTGCGTGGCAACATCTTCTCCGGCCAGATCAAGGACGTCCTCGCGGACCTGAACAAGATCCCGGCCAAGATTCAGAAGATCCTGGACAACGCAGGTCCCTTGCGCGAACTCGCTCGCAGCATGAAGGATGAAAAGTCCGTCTTGTTCCTGGGCCGCCACGTTGGCTACCCGGTGGCCCTGGAAGGCGCCTTGAAACTCAAGGAAATTGCCTACATCCACGCTGAGGGCTTCGCCGCCGGTGAACTCAAGCACGGACCGATCGCCCTGATCGACGACGGCCAGCCCGTTTTCGTGGTTGTCCCGTCCCCGCGCGGCCGTGACTCCCTGCACTCCAAGGTTGTTAGCAACATCCAGGAAGTCCGCGCACGTGGTGCCCGTACGCTGGTCATTGCTGAAGAAGGCGACGAGTCTGTCAAGGATTACGCAGAGCACGTGTTCTACGTCCCCGAGACGCCCACGTTGCTCATGCCGCTGCTCACCACCGTGCCACTGCAGATCTTTGCTGCTGAACTGGCCGGGGCGAAGGGTTACGACGTCGATCAGCCGCGTAACCTCGCCAAGAGCGTGACCGTAGAATAACCGCATGATTGTTGGCATTGGCGTAGACGTCGTAGACATCCAGCGGTTCGCCCGGCAACTCGAGCGGACCCCCGGGCTTCGGGACAGGCTGTTCGTTCCTGCGGAGCGCGAACTCAACACCAGATCACTCGCGGCCCGCTTCGCTGCCAAGGAAGCGGTGGCCAAGGTCCTGGGTGCTCCCGCAGGCATGAACTGGCAGGACTGCTGGATCGGCCTTGACCAGAATGGTCCTACCGTCCAGGTCAAGGGAACGGTCTTGGCCGTGTCTGATGCCAAGGGCGTCAAGCGCTGGCACCTGTCCATGAGCCATGATGGCGGCATCGCTACGGCGTATGTCCTCGCCGAGGGCTAAACGGACCTATACATAACGATGATCAGCGCCTTCACCGGACAACAGATCAGGGACGCGGAACAACCGCTCCTGGACTCCGGTGAGGGCGCTGTTCTCATGCAACGGGCCGCTTACGGCCTGGCGCAGGAAGTGGTTCGCGTGGTCAAGGCCCGGCGCCAGCTGACCGGCGCCAGCGTCACAGTTCTTGCAGGCAAGGGCAATAACGGCGGTGACGGCCTCTTCGCGGCTTCCATGCTTGCCCGCCGTGGCATGCGGACGACGGCGGTCCTCGCCTCAGCGGAGGTCCACCCTGACGCGCTGGCGGCTTTTCTGGCGGCGGGTGGCCGTGTGCTGCGACTGGATCCCGGCAATGCCGAGGAGCTTGCCGTCCTCTGCGCTGGTGACGATGTCATTATCGATGCCCTCCTGGGCACCGGCGCGCGGGGCGGATTGCGTGATGCTTCTGCGGAGTTGGTTGCTTCGCTTCAGGAGCTGAAGCCCCGTTGTGTGGTGGCGTGCGATCTCCCCAGCGGACTGGATGCGACCACAGGGGAAGTCCACTGGCCGGTGTTGGACGCCGATGTCACTGTGACTTTCGGTGGCATCAAGGCCGGGTTGATGACAGACCCCGGCGAAGGCTGTGCGGGACGCGTGGTTCTGGTGCAGATTGGGATCGAAGACTCCCTGGCTACCCCTGAGTTGCGGCGGCTTACTGCCACAGATCTGCAATCCGTGCTCCCCAAGCCCGGACGCCGCTCCCATAAATACTCCCGTGGAGTGCTGGGCGTAGTCGCCGGCTCGTCTCGTTTTGCCGGGGCAGCCGTGCTGAGCGTCCATGCGGCAGCAGTGACCGGCGCTGGGATGGTCCGCTATGTAGGGCCGGAATCTGCGGCACGCCAAGTTCTGACGCGGACGCCGGAGGCCCTGTGGGAGACGGACGAGCCTGGCCGCGTCCAAGCGTGGTTGCTTGGTCCTGGTGTGGACGGGGAGGACCAACTCGGACGTGCCGGGGACGCTGCGGAGTCAGCGATTGCCGCTGAGCTGCCATGCGTCGTCGATGCCGGAGCACTGAGCATCCTGCCGGAGCGTTGTCCTGCGCATTGGATCCTCACGCCTCACGCTGGGGAGCTGGCCACGTTGCTGGCGTCCCTTCCGTCCACGGGTGAGGTCGCCGTGACCCGCGAGGATGTCGAGTCCCGGCCGCTGCACTTCGTACGGCAAGCAGCCGAACAAACCGGCGCCACCGTCCTGCTGAAGGGTGCCACCACACTGGTGGCCTCGCCGTCGGGCGTTGTTTTCAGCGAGTCCGAGGGCACCGCCTGGATGGCGACAGCCGGCAGCGGCGATGTCCTGGCCGGCATCCTGGGCGCGTTGTTGGCGCAATCTGTGGATTCGGTCAAGGACGACGACGGCGCGTACGCAGCCATGGGTTTGAAACTGGACGACCGCTGGGCTGGTGTGGCCGCGGTTGCCGCCAGCGTTCACGGCCGCGCTGGCTCGATCGCGTCGAAAGATTTTGATGGTGGCCCCCTTACAGCCTCGGCGATCTTGGCAGCGGTACCGAGCGTCATAGGTTCGCTGACTGCGGAATACGACCGCACAAGACCGTAAGGTTACTGTCCGTGTCAGGGGTCATGAGTAGGCTTGCAGCAAGTTATCCGCATCACCAGAGGAGAACGCATGGAAGTCTGGCCTGGATCGGCCTATCCGCTTGGAGCCACCTTTGACGGCACCGGCACCAACTTCGCGCTGTTCAGCGAGAAGGCCGAGAAAGTGGAACTGTGCCTCTTCGACGACGACGGCGGGGAAGTCCGCGTAGATGTCAGCGAGGTGGACGGCTACGTGTGGCACTGCTACCTGCCGCAAGTCCAACCGGGACAGAAATATGGCTATCGGGTGCACGGACCTTACAACCCCGATGCCGGCCAACGGTTCAACCCGAACAAGCTGTTGCTGGACCCATATGCCAAGGCCATCCACCGGCAGATCGACTGGGACCCGGCACTGTTCTCCTACAACATGGGGGACCCGGACTCCCGGAATGACGCCGACTCCGCACCGCACATGATGCTGGGCGTCGTCATTAACCCGTTCTTCGACTGGGACGGTGACAAACTTCTGAAGATTCCGTACCACAAGTCCGTCATCTACGAGGCACACGTCAAGGGACTTACCCAGCTGCATCCAGAGGTCCCCGAGGAACAGCGTGGAACCTACGCCGGCGTGGCCCACCCTGCGGTCATTTCCCACCTTCAAAAGCTCGGAATCACGGCGATCGAGCTCATGCCGGTGCATCAGTTCGTCAACGACGGCATCCTGCAGGATAAGGGCCTGAACAACTACTGGGGCTACAACACCATCGGCTTCTTCGCCCCGCACAACAGTTACAGCTCCAAGGGTGATACCGGCCAGCAGGTCCAGGACTTCAAGGCCATGGTGCGTTCCCTGCACAACGCCGGGATCGAAGTCATCCTGGACGTCGTTTACAACCACACGGCTGAGGGCAACCATCTGGGGCCCACGTTGTCCTTCAAGGGCATCGACAATTCCGCGTACTACCGCCTGGTGGAGAACGACCAAAAGTACTACATGGACTACACCGGCACCGGCAACTCATTGAATGTCCGCAGTCCGCATTCACTCCAGCTGCTGATGGACTCGCTCCGCTACTGGGTGACGGAGATGCACGTGGATGGGTTCCGGTTCGACCTCGCGTCCACGCTGGCCCGCGAATTCTACGACGTGGACAAGCTTTCGACCTTCTTCGAACTCATCCAGCAGGACCCCGTCGTGTCCCAGGTGAAGCTCATTGCCGAACCGTGGGATGTGGGTCCGGGTGGATATCAGGTGGGCAACTTCCCACCCCAATGGACGGAATGGAACGGCCAGTACCGGGACACTGTCCGCGACTTCTGGCGCGGAGAACCCTCCACGCTCGGTGAGTTCGCCTCGCGTCTAACAGGCTCTGCCGACCTCTACGAACACTCCGGGCGCCGGCCTGTGGCATCCATCAACTTCGTCACTGCCCACGATGGCTTCACATTGGCCGACCTCGTGTCGTACAACGAGAAACACAACGAGGCCAACGGTGAGGGCAATAACGACGGCGAATCGCATAATCGCTCGTGGAACTGTGGCGTCGAAGGCCCCACGGATGACCCCAAGGTTCTAGGCCTCAGGGCCCGCCAGCAGCGGAACTTCATCGCCTCGCTCTTCCTGTCGCAGGGCGTTCCCATGCTCCTGCATGGCGATGAACTTGGAAGGACGCAGCAGGGCAATAACAACGGTTACTGTCAGGACTCCGAGCTCACCTGGATCAATTGGGATAGCGTTGACCAGCCCTTGGTGGAGTTCACGGCTGCTGTTAGCGCCCTGCGGGCCAAGCACCCCAGCCTCCGCCGAAGCAGATTCTTTGACGGACGGCCCGTGCTGCGAGGCGAGGGGGAGCGGCTTCCGGACATCGTATGGCTGGATGCTGACGCCAGCACCATGACGCCGTCGGACTGGGACACCGCGCTGGGCCGTTCTGTTGGCGTGTTCTTGAACGGTGACGGCATCCACGGACGGGACACACAGGGCCGCCGGATCACCGACGTCAATTTCCTCCTCTACTTCAATGCGGACGCGGACGAGGTTGGGTTCCGGGTGCCATCAGACGAATATGCCCCTGCGTGGGACGTCATGATCGACACCGGGGGTGAAGGCGCTGATTCAGACGTCGTGAAGGCGGATCAGATCCTGATGATCGCAGCGAAGTCACTCGTGGTGCTTCGTGCCCACAGCACACCAGAGTCTGAGCCGGACCACTCTGTGGCCGCCTCCCTTGCCGCCCTAAGTCAGACGAGCACGCCCGAAACGGCGTCGCTCACGGCTCCTGCGGTGGATTCGAAGCGGACAGATTCGTCGACGAACGCTCGATCTACGAATGGGGCAGAGGCGGTCAGCGCTTCCGACGGGGGAGATCCACCCGTTGCGGAATCAAAACCCGCACGGAGGCGCCGTACTTCGAAGAAGGCGGACTCATGAGGACCCCCGTGTCAACGTACAGGCTGCAAATCCGCCAAAGCTTTACGCTTCAGGACGCCGCGGAACTCACCGGGTACCTGCACAACCTTGGGGTCGATTGGGTCTACGTATCGCCGATCCTCACCGCGGAAGAAGGCTCAGACCACGGTTATGACGTCACGGATCCTTCGTCCGTGGATCCTGCCCGTGGCGGAGCCGAGGGTCTGGCTGCGTTGTCCAAGGCCGCGCGCTCGAAAGGACTTGGCATCCTGGCGGACATCGTTCCCAACCACATGGGTGTCGCCTCGCCAGGACAGAATGCCTGGTGGTGGCAGCTCCTGAAGGAGGGTCGCTCGTCCAAGTACGCGGAAGCGTTCGACGTCGACTGGGACTTCGGCGGCGGAAAGATCCGTATCCCCGTGCTCGGCAGCGATGACGACCTTGGGCAACTCACTGTGGTGGACGGCGAACTGCACTACTACGATCACCGTTTCCCGTTGGCCGAGGGCAGCTTCAGTGCTGGAGACAGCCCGCAGGAGGTTCATTCGCGGCAGCACTATGAACTGGTGGGCTGGCGCCGCGCGGACGCTGAATTGAACTACCGCCGCTTCTTCGCAGTCAATACCCTGGCAGGCGTTCGCGTCGAGGTTGCGTGGGTATTCGATGAGGCGCATGAGGAAATCGTGCGATGGTTCCGCGAAGAGCTGGTGAATGGTCTCAGGATCGATCACCCCGATGGGCTGGCGGATCCTGAAGGGTATCTTGCAAGGCTTCGCAAGGAGACGGGCGGGGCGTACCTCCTGGTGGAGAAGATCCTTGAGCCGGGAGAGAAACTGCCGGAAACCTTTGATTGCGAAGGCACCACAGGGTATGACGCACTGGCGGACGTAGACCGCCTGTTCGTTGACCCAGCAGCCGAGGAATACCTGGACTCCCTCGATGCCCGGCTGCGGTATGCAGCCCAGCCGGCTGACTATGCGGACATGATCCACGGGACCAAACGGCGCATCGCCGATGGCATCCTGAGGTCTGAAATCCTCCGGTTGTCGCGGCTTGTTCCCGAGTCACCGGAATTGCCGCGCGACGAGGTAGCCGATGCCCTGGCCGAGATTATTTGCTGGTTCCCCGTCTACAGGACCTACCTTCCGCACGGCCAGGAGATCCTGGAAGAAGCCATGGAACGGGCAGCACAACATCGGCCGGGGCTCCGGTCTGTGCTGAACGGGCTAAGTCCACTCCTGACTGATACCACTGGGGAACTCGCCCGCCGCTTCCAACAGACCTCCGGCATGGTGATGGCCAAGGGTGTGGAGGACACCGCATTCTTCCGCTACACACGCTTGGGGACGCTCACCGAAGTGGGCGCCGATCCCACTGAGTTTGCGCTTTCGTCTGATGAGTTCCACGAGCGCATGGCACGTCGTCAGGCAGAGATCCCGCTCTCCATGACCACGCTGAGCACCCACGACACCAAGCGCAGCGAGGACGCCCGGGCCAGGATTTCGGTGATTTCCGAATCTGTCCCCGAATGGGAACTCTTCCTTGGCACTGTCCAGGAGCTGGCGCCCATCCCGGACGGTCCGCTGGCCGCCCTTGTTTGGCAGTCCATTGCAGGCGCTTGGCCCGCCGATCGTGGGCGCCTCCAATCGTATGCGCTCAAGGCCGCCCGCGAAGCCGGAAATTCGACCAACTGGACCGACCCCAACCTGGACTTCGAGCGTCATTTGGCTGCCGCCGTCGACGCCGTTTTTGACGTCCCCGAGGTCGCTGCCGCGTTGGAGAATTTCGTCGAGGAACTCGAACCTTACGGAACTTCGAACTCGCTCTCAGCCAAGCTCATCCAATTGACCATGCCCGGCGTTCCGGATGTCTATCAGGGCACAGAGTTCCGGGATGGGTCACTGACTGACCCCGATAACCGGCGACCAGTGGACTTCCAAGCCCGGACCGCGGCGCTCGCGGAACTCGATGCTGGTGCGCGGCCTGAGTTCACGGACGAATCTGCCAAACTGCTGGTGGTCTCCAGGGCGCTCAGGTTGCGTCGGGACCGGCCAGAGCTGTTCGGCGGCTACGGGCCTTTGCACGCGAGCGGCGCGGCAGCTGAGCATGTGGTTGCATTCAGCCGCGGTGTGGACGCGCCCGGTGCCATTACCGTTGGCACGCGGCTGCCCAAGCGCCTCGCGCGTGAAGGCGGTTGGCGGGATACGGCCATCGACTTGCCGGTCAACTGCCATGACGAACTGACCGGAACCACGTACGACGCCGGTTCCGTCGCGGTTGCTACGCTGCTGGAGCACTACCCGGTCGCACTGCTGGTGCCCGCTGACTGATCCGCTGAACACGAACACCCAAACCAACACCGCCACTGCAACGCAAGCTAAAACAAGCACAGGGGACACGATGCTGGAGCACGCTGCTGGAAAAAACCGTTATGACGTCTGGGCGCCCAACGCCGGATCTGTGAAGCTGCTCGCCGGAGGTAGCGAGCACGCCATGGAACAAATCCACGACGGCGGCGCTACAGGATGGTGGCGCGCGTCCGTAGAGGTCACTGGCCAGGAAGGCGACGCGGTTGCGTACGGGTACTTCGTGGACGGCGAGGGGCCGTTTCCCGATCCGCGCTCGAGGCGGCAGCCGGACGGGGTGCATGGATTGTCCGCTATCTTCGATCCTGCCGCCTACCACTGGGGGGATGGTGAGTGGAAGGGGCGCAGCCTCAAGGGATCCGTCATCTATGAGCTCCACCTGGGCACGTTCACTCCCGAAGGCACACTTGACGCTGCCGCCCGGAAACTGGACTACTTGGTTAACCTGGGCGTCGACTTCATCGAACTGCTGCCAGTCAATGCTTTCAACGGAGTTCACAACTGGGGCTACGACGGCGTGCTGTGGTACGCCATCCACGAGCCCTACGGTGGCCCGGAGGCCTACCAGCGATTCGTCGATGCCGCCCACGCAGCGGGCTTGGGCGTTATCCAGGATGTGGTCTACAACCATCTTGGCCCCAGCGGCAATTACCTGCCCAAATTTGGCCCCTACCTGAAATCCGGGGAGGGGAACACGTGGGGCGACTCGGTAAACCTCGATGGCCCGGGCTCCGACGAGGTACGCCGTTACATCCTGGAGAACGCGGCGATGTGGCTCCGCGACTATCACGTGGATGGGCTCAGGCTCGACGCCGTGCACGCCCTGCGCGATGAACGGGCCGTGCACATCCTTGAGGACTTTGGTGCGCTGGGAGACCAGATCGAAGCGGAAACCGGGGTGACAAAAACCCTGATCGCAGAATCGGATCTGAACAATCCGCGGCTCATCTATCCCCGTAAGGACAACGGTTATGGCCTGGAGGGCCAATGGAGTGACGACTTCCACCACGCCCTGCACGTGAACCTCAGCGGTGAAACCACCGGGTACTACGCGGACTTCGAGTCCCTCGCTGTCCTCGCCAAGGTCCTTGAGCACGGCTTCCTTCACGACGGCAGCTATTCAAGTTTCCGGGGGCGTCACCACGGCCGGCCCATCCGGCACGACCTCGCGCATCCCTCCGCATTGGTGGTTTGCCTGCAAAACCACGATCAGATCGGCAACCGTGCCACCGGTGACCGGCTCACGGCCTCACTGTCATATGGCCGGCTCGCGATCGGCGCAGTGCTGACCATGACATCCCCCTTTACGCCCATGCTTTTCATGGGCGAGGAATTTGGGGCCTCGACGCCGTGGCAGTTCTTCACCTCCCACCCCGAACCGGAATTGGGGGAGGCCACAGCGAAGGGCCGGATCAAGGAATTTGAACGGATGGGCTGGGACCCTGCCGTTGTGCCCGATCCCCAGGACCCCGAAACTTTCAAGCGCTCAAAGCTGGACTGGAGCGAGCCCAGCGCCGGGGACCACGCCCGCCTGCTGCAGCTGTATCGGGATTTAGCACAGCTGCGCCGGAATACGTCGGAGCTGGTGAACGGTGGCTTTGGCGAGACCACGGTGGAGTTCGACGACGACGAGCACTGGCTGGAGATGACACGCGGCGCCATCCGAGTGGTGTGCAACTTTGGAGACGAGCCGCTGGATTCGCCTATGGGTGGGTCCCTGCTGCTGGCCACCGACACCGAAGCAGTCCTCGAGGACGGTTCGCTGACCCTTCCGGGCGGGAGCGCCGCCGTCGTGCGTGTCCAGCAAGGCGAGCAATGACAAGGGTGACGGCGCCCACATCGCGGACAGCCCGAACACGGTGATCTGTGCAGTGGCAGGATGGTAGGTATGACTTATTCGGCTGCGGAAAACCGCTACGAAACCATGCCCTACCGCCGCGTTGGACGCAGTGGTCTCAAGCTCCCCGCTATCTCGCTGGGCCTTTGGCACAACTTCGGCGACGACAAGCGGTTCGACGAACAGCGCGCCATCCTGCGCCGTGCCTTCGATCTGGGTGTCAACCACTTCGACCTCGCCAACAACTACGGCCCGCCGGACGGATCGGCAGAAACGAACTTCGGGCGCCACCTCAAGGACGACTTCAAGCCGTACCGTGATGAGCTCGTCATCTCCACGAAGGCCGGCTACTACATGTGGCCGGGCCCCTATGGAGAATGGGGATCGCGCAAATACCTGATCTCCAGCCTTGACCAGTCCCTGCAGCGCATGGGCCTGGACTACGTGGACATCTTCTACAGCCACCGTCCTGACCCCGAAACTCCGTTGGAGGAAACCATGGGGGCGCTGGACTACGCGGTCCGGTCCGGCAAAGCCTTGTACGCGGGTATCTCTTCCTACACGCCCGAGCAAACGCTCGAGGCGGCGCGGATCCTGAAGGAACTCGGCACGCCACTGCTGATCCACCAGCCCAGCTACTCCATGCTGAACCGATGGACCGAGAATGGTTCGCCGAACCTCTACGAGGCACTGGACCAAGTGGGCGCCGGCTCCATCGCCTTCTCGCCTCTTGCCCAGGGGATGCTGACCAACCGATACCTCAATGGTGTTCCGGCTGACTCGCGGGCCGCAAAGGAACGGTTCCTCTCCGAATCCGCATTGACGGAGGACAAGCTGGACCGCGTTCGGGGGCTCAACGCCATCGCCGAAGGCCGTGGACAGACCCTCGCACAGATGGCCATTGCATGGATTCTCCGTGACCAGCCGAAGGGCTCTCCCGTAACATCCGCGCTTGTTGGAGCGTCCAGCGTTGCGCAGCTTGAAGACACGCTGAGTGCCATCAACAACCTGAAGTTCACCACAGATGAGCTGACTGCGATCGATGAGTTCGGGGTCGAATCCGACATCAATCTGTGGGCGCAGAAGTAAACCGAGGGAAAAGACATAAAACAGGAGGGGCCGGCGGGAACAAAGCCGGCCCCTTCTCTGTTGGCTACAATGCAAGTGTGCGCCAACTGGCGCCGTGCCAATCAGTCGTGCTCTGAGCTCAGTCAGAGTTTGCGCCTGGCACCTGAGGTTTAGTTCTCAAAAGGAGTTTCGTGTCTTCACATCCGATTCGTGTTGCCATTGTCGGCGTAGGAAACTGCGCCGCATCGCTGGTCCAAGGTGTTCAGTACTATCGCGACGCTGACCCCAAGGCCACGATTCCGGGTCTGATGCACGTCGAGTTCGGCCAGTACCACGTCAACGATGTTCAGTTCGTTGCTGCTTTCGATGTTGATAGCAAGAAGGTTGGACTGGACCTGGCCGACGCCATCGGCGCCAGCGAAAACAACACCATCAAGATCGCCGACGTCCCTGCCACCGGGGTGACCGTCCAGCGTGGACATACCCTTGACGGCTTGGGCAAGTACTACCGCGAGACCATCGTCGAAGCTCCCGAGGAGGACGTCGACATCGTTGCTGTCCTCCGCGAAGCCAAGGTAGACGTCATGGTTTGCTACCTGCCCGTTGGTTCGGAGCAGGCTGCCAAGTTCTACGCCCAGTGCGCCATCGACGCTGGCGTGGCCTTCGTCAATGCCCTCCCCGTCTTCATTGCTGGCACCAAGGAGTGGGCTGACAAGTTCACTGCAGCGGGTGTTCCGATCGTGGGCGACGACATCAAGAGCCAGATCGGTGCCACCATCACCCACCGCGTGATGGCCAAGCTGTTCGAGGACCGCGGCGTCACCTTGGACCGCACGTACCAGCTGAACGTTGGCGGCAACATGGACTTCAAGAACATGCTTGAGCGCGATCGCCTTGAGTCCAAGAAGATTTCCAAGACGCAGGCCGTCACCTCCAACGTTGAGGCTGAGCTTCACGCTGACGACGTCCACATCGGGCCGTCCGATTACGTTGCCTGGCTTGACGACCGCAAGTGGGCCTTCGTCCGCCTCGAGGGCCGCAACTTCGGTGATGCTCCCGTTTCCCTCGAATACAAGCTCGAAGTATGGGATTCCCCGAACTCCGCAGGTGTGATCATCGATGCCATCCGCGCCGCCAAGATTGGCCTGGACCGCGGCATCGGCGGCCCGCTGCTCTCCGCATCCAGCTACTTCATGAAGTCCCCGCCGGAGCAGTTCAACGACGACCTGGCCCGCGACAAGGTGGAAGCCTTCATCCGCGGCGACATCGAGCGCTAAAGCCGAGCGCTAAAGCCCGCGCCCTTTAAAGACCGAGCGCTGACAAAAGACGCCTTCCCACTCCCGTGGGAGGGCGTCTTTTGTGCTTCCGATGCTCTCTCACATCCTGACGCTTTTCGGCCTTCCCTCTCTCACGTCCTGACGCTTTTCGGCTGTCGTTCTCTCACTTACCGTCAGCCTTTTGGGCATGCCGGTGGAGGTGATAGGGCATCCGTGGAAGGTGGCGTGGAGGTGATAGAGCATCCGTGGAAAGTGGCGTGGAGGTGAGAGAGCATCGGTGGAAAGCGGCCACGATGTGAGAGAAGGTCAGAAGAGGCCGGTTGGCTTGCCGTCGGCATCGACGTCCATGCGCATGGCGGCCGGTTCCTTGGGCAGGCCGGGCATGGTCATGACGGCTCCGGTCAGCGCGACGATGAAGCCCGCGCCTGTTTTTGGAATGAGTTCGCGAACATGTACCCGGAATCCCTTTGGCGCCCCAAGCTTGGATGCGTCGTCGGTGAATGAGTACTGCGTCTTGGCCATGCAGACGGGGAGCCCGCCCCACCCATTCTTTTGGATGTCCACAAGCCGCTTCTGTGCCGGGACGGAAAATTCCACGCCATCGGCGCCGTAGATCTCCTGCACAATGGTCCGGATCTTGTCCTCCACAGAAAGTTCCAGCGGGTACAAGGGATGGAAATTTGACGGCCTTTGCACTGCCGCTGCCACCTTGGATGCGAGCTCGTCCCCTCCGTCGCCTCCGCCGCCACGGCCCCAGACATCGGCGACGGCGGCTTCCACGCCTTCCGCTGCGCACCACGTCAGCAGCCACTGAAGTTCTTCGTCGGTGTCGGTGGCGAATTTGTTGATGGCGACGACCGGCGAGATACCGAACTTGGCAACATTCCCAACATGGCGTTTGAGGTTTTCCACCCCAGCGGCCACGGCGTCGACGTTGGGCTCGCTGAGTTTGTCCTTTGGAACTCCGCCTTGCATCTTGAGCGCACGGATCGTGGCCACAAGAACGACGGCGGACGGCGCCACGTCAGCGATGCGCGACTTGATGTCCATGTACTTTTCGGCACCCAGGTCCGCGCCGAATCCGGCCTCGGTGACCACGATGTCGGCAAGTTGCTGGGCAGTCCGCGTTGCGATAAGCGAGTTACAGCCGTGGGCAATGTTGGCGAAGGGGCCACCGTGGACCAGCGCCGGCGTCCCGGCGATGGTCTGGACAAGGTTTGGTTTGATGGCATCCTTCAAGAGCAATGTCAGGGCACCTTCCACACCAAGGTCCGCAACAGTTACCGGTTGCCGGTCGAAGGTGTAGCCGAAGGTGATCCGGCCCAAGCGCGTGCGGAGGTCGTCCAAGTCCGCGGCCAGGCAGAAAACGGCCATGATTTCGGAGGCCACTGTGATGTCAAAGCCATCTTGCCGGGGTACGCCCTGGGCGGGACCGCCGAGCCCGATAATGATTTCCCGTAGGGAGCGGTCGTTCATGTCGATGACCCGTTTGAACGTCATGCGGCGGGGGTCGATTCCGAGCTGGTTGCCTTGGAAGATGTGGTTGTCCACGAGTGCCATGAGGGCGTTGTTGGCCGAGGTGACGGCGTGGAAGTCGCCGGTGAAGTGGAGATTGATGTCGTCCATGGGCAGTACCTGTGAGTAGCCGCCTCCAGTTGCCCCGCCCTTCATGCCGAGGATGGGCCCAAGTGACGGTTCGCGGAGCGCGATCATCACTTTGTGGCCGGCGCGTGCGAGGGAATCGGCGAGGCCTACAGTGGTTGTCGATTTGCCTTCGCCCGCAGGGGTGGGGGACATGGCTGAAACGAGGACTACCTTGCCGGGCGCCTTGCCCTGAGGGAGCACAAGCTTGGCCGGATTGATCTTGGCTTTGTAAGGCCCATACAGTTCCAATGCGTCCACGTTGATGCCCGCCCGTCGCGCAATCTCTTCGATGGGCAGGATGGTGGCGCTATGGGCTATCTCAAGATCGCTCAGGCCCTTGTTTTCAGACATCGTTGTCCTTCGGCTTAGTGCTTACGCTGTGTTGGCCGACGCTCCGCGCCCGCCTACGCTGTGCGCGACAATCTATCAGTCAGCAGCCAGTAACCGCGTGAGGTTCACCGCCGGGGGACCAGCAGGCCGCTGACAGATTCGCGGTAGCTTTCCAAGGTGATCGCAGCAGTGCGCTGCCAGCCAAAGGATTCGGCATGGGTTGCGGCCAAACGGCCCATGTCCTCGCGTGTCTGGACGTCGTCGTACAAATCCTCGAGGGCATCAGCCCAGTCGGAAGGATCGTGACCATCCACGAGGATACCTGTCCGTCCATCGGAGATGGCGCGAGAGAGCCCACCAACGTTGGTGGCCACCACGGGGGTCCCGCACGCTTGTGCTTCCAAGGCCACAAGTCCGAAGGATTCGCTGAAAGAGGGCATCACTACGACGTCGGCGGAGCGGAACCAGCTGGCAAGCTCGGGCGCTACAACCGGCGGGCGATGCGTGACGATGTCAGCCAGCCCGGCCTCCTCGATGATGTGCTGCAGGTTGAAGTCCTTGGCGCCGCTGAGCGAGCCCAGAATGGTCATTTCCAAATCGATGTCCGGCCTGCGCTTTCGCAGGATGCCGGCTGCTTTGACGAAGACTTGGGGACCCTTGAGCCGTTGGATCCGGCCCGCGAACAGAATATGGAAGCTGTCCGGCCTGACATCGCGCTGGGCTCGGGATTTACGACGGAATGATGGCGTGAAGATCTGGAGGTCGACGCCCGGAGGCGCGATGTCGATCCTGTCGATATCTGCACCGTAGTGGGAGACCAGCTCGTCTGCCTCGGAAGCTGTATTGGCGATGAGACGGGTAGCTCCATCAACGATCCTCTGCTCGCCCTCCTCCCGACGCCGCGGCTCGGGGCGCTCACCGGACTCGAGAACAAGGTTCTTGACCTTCGCCATGGTGTGCATGGTGTGGATCAGCGGAACACCCCAGAGCTCAGACAATTCCAGACCCGCAACCCCGGACACCCAGTAATGCGAATGGATGGCGTCGTAGCGGCCGTTCGGTTGCTCGTGCCGGATTCGATCGATCTGCTCCACCATCTGATGGAGCAGGGCAGGCAATTCTTCCTTCGGGACTTTCCGCCGCGGTCCGGCCAGGACGTTGTGGACGCATACACCTGGACCGGGATGTTCGACGGCGGCCTGGCCGGCTTTGGTGGAACGGGTAAAAATCTCTACCTCTACGCCGGACTCCGCCAGTGCGAGGGCCAGTGCCCGCACATAGACGTTCATCCCCCCAGCGTCACCTGCCCCTGGCTGCTCCATGGGGGAGGTGTGCAATGAAAGGAATGCCACCCGCCGGATCAACGGCACATTTTCCTCCTTCGTGTGAAGCCAACTTGTGAAGCCAAACCACTTTTGCCCTGCAGAAAACACTACTCCTGAAGCCGAGCACTACATGGCGCCGATACCGGCTATGTGGACAAGCAATCCCGGCTAAGTGGACAAGGCTGCTAGCGTGTGCGCTGTGAGCCAAGAAACCCTTTTCGACATTCGCCCAGCCACATCCGAAGATTGGCCCGGTATCTGGTCCGTCATGGAGCCCATCCTCCGTGAGGGGGAGACCTTCACCTGGGACCGCGACACCAGTGAAGAAGCTGCCCGTTTGAAGTGGATGAAGGAAGCGCCGGGTCAAACGTTTGTGGCGGTGCGTACTGCGGATGGGCCGCACGCCGGAGGCGAGGTCCTGGGCACCGGCGAGTTCCATGCGAACCAGGCCGGTGGCGGCAGTCATGTGGCGAACGCCGGGTACATGGTGAGCTCCAAACATTCGGGCCAGGGAATTGCACGGGCGCTGTGTGCCTACTCGTTAAAAGAAGCCAAAGCGGCAGGATTCCGCTCCATGCAATTCAATGCTGTGGTGGAGAGCAACGTCCGCGCGGTGTGGTTGTGGCAATCGATGGGTTTCCGCATCCTGGCCACGGTCCCTGAGGCCTTCGATCACCCTGAAATCGGCTACGTCGGCCTGCATGTGATGTACCGGAAGCTCTAGGAGCCCACACAAATCATTTCCAGAGTCGCCGCAGATCCGGGAAGGCTGCCTCGTAGCCGTCAAGGAGTTGCGCGCCCAGCGATTCCGAACCTACCAGCGGGTGGGCGGCAAAGGCTTCCACTGCAGCGTCGCGGTCACCGTCCCGCACTGCCCGGACCGTCAGCCGCTCCACTTCCTTGACGTGTTGCATCAGGGTGAGGAACTGCCCTCCGGGCCGTTCCTGCGCAAGCGGCAGGGCGCCGTCGGGTGTTACCTCACAAGGAACTTCGACGACGGCGTCCCCCGGCAGCCCGGGCACGGCGACTCCCGCCTCACTAGCCGAGGAGGGGGAGACGGGTGAATTGGGGACATTGAGGATCAACTGGGCGGTCCCACCTCCGGATAGAGCCCGCATCACGGACAACGCCACACGCTCGTAGCCGCCCCCGGCGAGGTCTTCTTCGTCGCGATGCTCCCCGTGCGTACGGGCCTCGGCCAAGTAGCCTTCCTCGCGGGAGCGCCGGGCCGCATCCCACATGGCGTAGGCGTTCGAGGACTCCTCAAGGGAAGGGTAGAGCGCGCTCTGTTGTTGGTGGATGGACGCCCCGCGCGTTTCGCGTTGCTTCAGGATGGCTTCCGTGGCCTGCTCGGTTTCGTAGTAGTAGTAAAGGTATTCATTGGGCAGGCAACCGAGTTTCTCCAGAGTGTGCTGGCCGAACAAACGCCCTTCTTCGATCGTTTCGAGCGCCCCACGATCCGACAACAGTCCGGGCAGCAGGTCCCTGCCACCGGGCGCCAACCGGTAAAGCCAGCCGAGGTGGTTCAACCCGTAGTAGCCCACGCCGTCGAGCGTTCCTTCTGGAAGGGGCGAACCGGCGGCCCGGGCCGCACGCTGGACCAAGCCGCCAGCGGAATCGCAGATGCCAATGACCTTTCGTCCCAGCACCGGCACAAGTGCCTCGGTCACCATCCCGGCGGGGTTGGTGAAGTTGATGAGCCACGCATCCGGGCAATAGTGGCGCATTCCCTCGGCGAGCTCGAGCATGTGCGGGATGGAACGGAGGGCGTAAGAGATACCGCCTGCGCCCGTGGTCTCCTGGCCCAGCAAACCGAGGTCCAGGGCCACGCGCTCGTCGGCGATACGGCCTGCCGTCCCGCCGGGGCGGATCGCCGCAAAGACCATGTTGGTTCCGCTGAGTGCCTGCCTCAGGTCCGTGGAAATAACGACGGCGGGCCGGGAGCCTTCCGCCGTGGGCATATCGCGCAGGACAGCTTTGATGGCGGCGAGACGCGCGGAATCGACGTCGTAGAGCACCACCTCGTGCACCAGCCCCGCGAAGGGACCTGTACATAAGGCACGGTACACAAGGGGTACCCGGAATCCGCCGCCACCGGCGATCATCAGCCGCATGGTCCGAGTCTATGCAGCCCGGAAGGCGCAGCGTAGTGTGCCGTGCATGGACGCAATGCCCCAGCGACGTTTTGATCCCCTTGCTGCCGTGCGCACGGACGGCGACGGTCAATGCGACCTTCTCCTGGCAGGGACGGTCTTCCAGGACATCATTTTCACTGGACTCCCGCACTCTCCCGAGCCCGGCACTGAAGTGTGGAGCGAAGGCATGGGCAGCTGCCCGGGCGGGGTTGCCAACCAAGCGATCGCAGCAGCCCGGCTTGGCTTGAGGACCAACCTGGCGGCAGCGTTTGGCGACGACGGTTACGGCGATTACAACTGGCAGATCCTTGAAAGCCAGGAGCACGTGGACTTATCCCTGTCGCGTCGCGTCCCGGGCTGGCACTCGCCGGTGACGGTGTCCATGTGCGTTAACCAGGATCGATCCATGGTCACCCACGGGCACCCTGCGCCGATCAAGGCCTCGGACCTGATTGGGCAGCCACCCAAGGCGCTCGCCGCCGTCGCGGATCTGGACGAGGAGTTGGAACCGTGGATGCTGGCGGCGAAGACTGCCGGAACCAAGCTTTTCGGCGTGGTGGGCTGGGACCCCAGCGGAGAGTGGTCACAGCGCAGGCTGGAGCAACTCGAACACTTTTATGCTTTCCTGCCCAACGCGCCGGAGGCTATGGCGTTCACGGGCAAGACCGACCCCTGGGCGGCGCTATATTCTTTGGCCGATCGCGTTCCAGTGGCTGTGGTGACGCTCGGCGCCCAGGGCGCCATGGCCGTGGACTCGGAGACGGGCGAAGAGGAATGGGTGCCGTCATTGCCAGTGTCTGCGTACGATCCGACGGGCGCGGGTGATTGCTTCGGGGCGGCCTTCATTGTGGGCTGCCTGGCAGGGTGGAGACTGGGGGACCGCCTCCGGTTCGCGAACCTCTGCGCCTCACTGGCTGTGCAACAAGTGGGTGGGTCCTTGGCCGCACCCGGCTGGGGCGACATCGCGGACTGGTGGCAGCGCGCCAACGCACGGAAGGAACGCCAATCGAGCCAGTGGCTGCGGCGTTTCGCCTTCCTTGAGCCGATCGTGAAGGACATCCCCGCCGAGGCCCAACGGCGCGCCCGGGCGACGATCGCGCACTTGTCGGACGCCCAGTAGAAGAGCGGCAGTTATCCCCTCTTCACCCACACCACTAGAATCTCTAGGGTGACTTACGAAGCAGCTGCAGACATCGGGATCGGATCAAAAGCCTCCATAGCAAAGTCAGCGGTGCTGGAGCGTTCCGCCGTGATCGATCTTGAGGCCGTGCGGCACAACGTTCGTCAGTTCGTTGCCATAGCCTCCCCGGCCTCCGTGATGGCTGTGGTGAAGGCCGACGCTTATGGCCATGGCGTGGTGCAGGTGGCACGTGCAGCCCTCGACGCCGGAGCGGCCTGGCTCGGCGTCGCACACATTTCCGAGGCGCTCGCCTTGCGCGCCGCTGGCATTGACGCGCCATTGTTGGCGTGGCTGCACACCCGCGAAAGCAACTTCCAAGCCGCAGTTGCCGCCGGCATCGACGTCGGGATTTCTGGTTGGGAGTTGGACGCTGTCGTGGCGGCCGCCCGCGAACAGGAGCGCCCCGCGCGCGTCCATCTGAAGGTGGATACAGGGCTGGGCCGCAACGGCTGCCCCATCGCCGACTGGGACCAGTTGGTGGGCCAGGCCATGGAATACCAGGACGAAGGCCTGCTCCGCGTCGTGGGTATTTTCTCCCACCTGGCCGTGGCCGACGAGCCGCACCGTCCCGAAACGGACGAACAATTGACGGTTTTCCGTGATGCACTCGCCATCGCTCAGGATGCTGGCGTTGATACCGAGGTCAGGCACATCGCCAACACTCCCGCTGCGCTGTCCCGGCCGGATTCGCACTTCGACCTCGTCCGGGTCGGGCTCGGCATCTATGGGTTGTCGCCCTTCGAAGGGGTTACCTCCGCCGAACTTGGCCTGCACGCCGCCATGAGCGTCCGCACGCTCCTCTCCAACTGCAAAAAAGTCCCGCAAGGCCAAGGCGTTTCCTACGGCCTGAAGTACCACACCAGCCAGGAGAGCACGCTGGGCCTGGTTCCCCTGGGCTACGCCGATGGCGTCCCGCGCATCGCCACGGGCGGTCCAGTTCGCGTCAACGGCGTCACCTACCCTGTGGTGGGCCAGATCGCGATGGACCAGATGGTGATTGATCTTGGACCGCTCACACCAGAAGAAGCGGGTGGGCTCAAGGGCGCCGAAGCCGTGATGTTCGGCGACGGTGCGGATGGTGGCCCCACCGCGGATGACTGGGCGGCCGCAGCGGGAACCATCAACTATGAGATCGTCACGCGCATCAGCCCACGCGTGCCCCGCAGCTACATCAACGAGGTTCCTGCGCGCCCGGACGTCCACCATGGCACACAGACAGCATCTGAAACGGCGACGCTGTGAACGAACCACTGATCGAACCAAGCGAACCGCTGTGGGAACGCAGCCTGAAGGTCACGACGGCGGAGCAGACCCACGCGCTCGGCGCAGCACTGGGTGGGGTGCTTGAGGCGGGGGACCTCCTTGTCCTGACCGGAGAGTTGGGTGCGGGGAAGACGACCTTCACCCAGGGGCTGGGAGAGGGCCTGGGCGTACGTTCCGGGATCATCTCGCCTACGTTCGTGCTGGTTCGGATCCATCCGAACCTTCCGGATGGTCCGCGCCCCGGGGGCCCGGACCTGGTCCACGTCGACGCCTACAGGCTGGAATCAGCTGCCGAGATCGATGACATTGATCTTGAAAACACCATGGACACCGCCGTAACCGTCGTGGAGTGGGGGAGGGACAGGGTGGAGCACCTCTCGGACAGCCGCCTCGAAGTGGATCTTCACCGGTCGGTGGGTAGCGTAGGCGTTATGCAGGCCACCAACGTCGCTGACAGCGCCACGGTCCTCGACTTTGACACTGATGACGACGACGAACCGCGCACCATCGTTTTCCGCGGTTTCGGCCCCCGCTGGGCCGAGGCACCGAAGCTTCTTGAAACCACGATCTCCGAAGGAGGCCACTGATGCTGATCCTGGCCATCGACACTTCAGCAGTGGCCAGCGCTGCGCTGATATCGGACGTTGCCATGGAAGGCGTGGTGGATTCCTTCTCCACCGAGGACACCCGCAGCCATGCCGAAGTCCTTGCACCCGGCATCGAGAAACTCCTGGCCGGAGCAGGGGTTACCGGCGCGGACATTGACGTGATCGTCACAGGGGTGGGGCCCGGACCGTTTACCGGGCTGCGCTCGGGCATAGCAAGCGCACGCACCCTGGCCTTCGTCTGGAACAAACCGCTGTATGGCCTGATGAGCCTTGATGCGATCGCCCTTGAAGTGGCGGAGTCCACTGCGGCTGTTCCCGAATTCCTGGTGGCCACTGACGCCCGGCGCAAAGAGGTTTACTGGGCACGGTACGTCCTGGAGGAGGGCCAGCTACCCCAACTCATCGACGGACCGCATGTGGGTTTCGCCTCGGACTTGCCGGACCTTCCCGTGTTCGGGGCCGGCGCTGGACTGTACGCCGACGTCCTCCGTGGGGACGAAGACTTTGCGGACACACAGCCGGACGCGGCCTCCCTTGGCCAAGTGGCGCTGGCCCGGTTGACGGCAGGGCAGGAACTCTTGGATTCCACACCCTTGTACTTGCGCGAATCGGACGCCCAAGTGCCGGGTCCCAGGAAGCGTGCCCTGTGATGAAAGGGGAACGATGAAACTTTCACCCAAACTGGAGCTCTCCGGAGTTTCCCTGCGAGACATGACAGAGGCTGATGTCCCGGCCGTAGAAGCCTTGGAACGGCGATTGTTCCCCGTGGATGCCTGGCCCCTGCAAATGTTCTTCGACGAGTTGTCCCAGGCGGAGACTCGCCGCTACATGGTGGCCGAAGTTGCGGGCCAGATCGTGGCGTACGCCGGATTGATGTGCATTGAGCCGATCGCGGACGTCCAGACGATCGCCGTCGTTCCCGAATTCGAAGGCAAGGGCATCGGTTCGGCCATCCTGACCGAACTGATTGAAGAGGCGCGGCGGCGTCGCGCGGCGGACGTCCTCCTGGAGGTGCGTGCGGACAACCCCCGTGCACAGCAGTTGTATCTGCGCTTCGGATTCGAACAGATCCACGTGCGGCCCCGGTACTACCGGGACGGAACGGACGCGTTGATCATGCGCCTGCCCCTCAACAAGCCACATCCCACAGAAGGAGCCAACGCGTGAGCGGCCCTTATCCAGAACAGCCCAAGCAGCCGTTGGTGCTGGGCATCGAATCGTCCTGCGACGAAACGGGCGTCGGAATCGTGCGCGGTACAACGCTGCTGACCAACACGGTGTCCTCATCCATGGACGAGCACGTGCGCTTTGGTGGCGTCATCCCCGAGATCGCTTCGCGTGCCCACCTGGATGCCTTTGTCCCCACGCTCCAGGAAGCGCTCCATGAAGCCGGGGTGACCCTGGCGGACATCGACGCCATTGCTGTCACGTCAGGTCCCGGGTTGGCCGGCGCCCTCATGGTCGGTGTCTGCGCAGCGAAGGCCTTGGCCGTCGCTACGGGCAAGCCGCTTTATGCGATCAACCACCTTGTGGCGCACGTTGGCGTGGGGCTGCTGGAGGCAAGGCCCGACGCCGGTGCTGCCGCCGGCTTGGGTGCCGGCCAGTTGCCGCAGAACCTCGGTGCGCTTCTGGTTTCGGGTGGACACACAGAGATCCTCCGCATTCGCAGCATCACAGATGACGTGGAACTCCTGGGCTCCACCATCGACGACGCCGCCGGAGAAGCCTACGACAAAGTGGCCCGGATCCTGGGCCTTGGCTACCCCGGTGGTCCAGCCATAGACAAACTCGCACGCCAGGGCAATCCCAAATCGATCCGCTTCCCGCGCGGCCTTACGCAACCCAAATACATGGGCACCGCAGAAGAAAAGGGACCGCACCGCTACGACTGGTCCTTCAGCGGCCTGAAAACCGCGGTGGCCAGATGCGTGGAGCAATTCGAAGCCCGCGCTGAGGAAGTACCTGTAGCCGATATTGCAGCGGCATTCCAGGAAGCCGTGGTGGACGTCATTAGTTCCAAGGCGGTCCTGGCCTGCAAGGAGAACGGCATTACTGACGTGCTGCTTGGTGGTGGCGTTGCCGCCAACTCAAGGCTGCGTGAATTAACCGGTCAACGGTGCGTGTCGGCGGGCATCAAGCTGCACGTGCCGCCGCTGGATCTCTGCACGGACAACGGTGCCATGGTGGCAGCGCTTGGAGCTCAACTGATCATGGCCGGAATCGGGCCCAGCGGAATAGCCTTCGCGCCGGATTCTTCCATGCCCGTTACTACGGTGTCGGTGGCTGCGTAAGTTCCCTGGACTTAAGCGTCCGGGCCTTTGCGCATCTGCTGCACGAGGTCCATGACTACTGCCTGCAGGTCCCCGTTGTGTTCAGCGGCCACGCGGCGCTGGCGCTGGTAACTGGCGCCGCGTTCGATGATCTTCAGGACGTCGGCCAGTTCCTCAGAGCACCCGAGCTTGGCTGCCACGGGTTCCAAGCGTGCGACGGTTTCTGCCAGGTGCTCGGTGACCAACTGCTCGTTGCCCTTGGCATCAAGGATGATGATGGCTTCCATGCCATAGCGGGCGGCACGCCACTTGTTTTCCTGGACGTGCCATGGCGGCATCGTGGGGATGCTGCCGCCGGCGTCGAGGATGGAGGAGAACTCGTCCACGAGGCACTGCGTCAGTGCTGCGATCGCGCCCACTTCCTCGAGTGTGGCGAGGCCATCGCAAATGCGCATCTCGATAGTGCCCAGGTTGGAGACGGGTCGGATGTCCCAACGAATTTCAGAGGTGGCATCGATGACACCTGTGGTGAACATGTCCTGGACATAGGACTCGTATGCTTCCCAGGTTTCGAACTGGAACGGCAAGCCAGCGGTGGGGAGCTGCTGGAACATGAGGGCGCGCTGGGATGCGTAGCCGGTTTCTTCGCCGGCCCAGAAGGGGCTGGAAGCGCTGAGGGCCTGGAAGTGCGGGAAGTAGTTGACAAGGCCGTCCAGGATGGGGAGTACTTTGTCCCGGCGATCGATGCCCACGTGGACGTGGACACCGTAGATGACCATTTGGCGTCCCCACCATTGGGTCCGCTCGATCAGCTTGGCGTAGCGCTCCTTGTCGGTGACCGGCTGGAGCAGGGGAGGGCTGAAGGGATGGCTGCCTGCGCAGAACACCTCGACTCCCATGGGATCGGTGACTTCGCGGACAGCGGCGAGGGAGCGGCTGAGGTCCTCTTTGGCTTCCTTGACCGTTTCGCAGATTCCGGTAACGAGCTCCACGGTATTCAGGAGCAGTTCGCGCTTGATGTGGGGGTGTTCGTCGTCTTCGTTGAGGTCCGGGTGGTTCGCGGCCACGCCCTTGAGGACGTCGTTCGCGACTGAGACCAGTTCCCCGGTGCGTGCATTGACGAGCGCCAACTCCCATTCCACACCCAGTGTCGATTGCCTGGATGGCGCAAACTCAATCTGCACGTAGTCCCCTCGTTGCTTGTTTCTGCTGGAGTTTCAGCTGGACGCAACCCGCTGCGGGGCCGTCAGCGGTCGGCTCAAGTCTAGTGCAGCCGGAGCATGCGTGATTGCTGGCGGGTGCGCAGATCGTCCGGCGACGTGGGCGCACGTTCGTCATCAACAAGAACAATCCGCGCATGAAGGCCCGCCAGGGCTAACCGCGCGGCACTGTAAAGCAGCAGCGTAAAGAAGCCGTTGTTTAATGGGTGAATGCCAATCCTGAACAAAGACATGTCCCTGTGCATTTCGCTCGCGGCCCGGCCCAGCAACATCGGAACCCGGTTCCACAATTATTTGTACGACCTGCTCGGACTGAACTTTGTCTACAAGGCATTCGCCCCCGCGGATATCACTCTTGCAGTGGCTGGCATCCGCGGCCTCCCCATCAGGGGTGCCGCGGTGTCCATGCCCTATAAGGAAGCTGTCATCCCGCTGGTGGACGTCATGGATCCGTCGGCAAAGGCCATCGATTCGGTCAACACGATTGTCAACAACGACGGCGTCCTTACCGCCTATAACACGGACTACATCGCCATCGCCCGGCTCCTGAAGGACCACAAAGTACCTGGCAGCCACACCGTTCTTCTCCGTGGTGCCGGTGGTATGGCAAAGGCTGTCGCCGCCGCCCTCAGGGACGCTGGATTCACCGCTGTCACTATCGTGGCCCGCAACGAAACCACCGGCCGTGCGCTCGCGGACCTTTACGGTTTCGGCTGGCAGGACGACGTCAATGGCTCAACTGCAGACCTCATCATCAACGTCACGCCCTTGGGTATGGCCGGCGCCGACGAAACTGCCCAGTCCTTCGACGACGCAACCATTGCCGCCGCAAAAATAGTATTCGACGTCGTCGCCCTTCCCTCCGAGACGCCGCTCATCACCGCGGCCCGGAACGCCGGCAAGCCGGTGATCACGGGAGCCGAAGTTATCGCCATCCAGGCGGAGGAACAGTTCGTCCTTTACACGGGTGTCCGCCCGAGTGCTGATCAGGTCCGCGAAGCCTCAGAGTTCTCCCGTCGCTGACGTGACTTAGAACGTCACAGGCTCCACGACTACAGCCACTCTTTCCTCGCCAATCCTTGTGAGGACCAGGGTGGCTGTTTTCGCGGGCTTACTGTCGCGCTTGGATGGAAGCAGTTGCTTCCGCAGTTCTTCCGGAGTGACGGCCGTGCCACGCTTCTTGATGTCCAGCACCGTGACGCCATTCGCTTTGACCCAGGCTTTGAGCGCTTTCACGTTGTAAGGCATCACTTCCAGCACCTTGTATGCGCGCGCAAAAGGCGAGTCATGGAGTTCCGGGGCGCAGATGTAGGCGATATGTTCGTCCACCAGGTGCCCGCCAAGGCGTTCTGCGACGTCGGCTACCAGGCCTGCGCGGATGACCGCACCGTCGGGTTCGTAGAGGAACCCCTCAACAGGCCCGACGGCGGCTACCGGGCCGCCGTCGAAATCCTCGCCGCTGGTGAGCTCGGCAGCGCCCTGGGAGCCGATGACAAGTGCCGCGCGCCGGACCCCGGGACGGGCCACCGCGTTGAACCACAGGGCGACCTCAGTGACTTCGCCGCCTACGGAGACCCACTGCGCTTCACAGTTCACCGGAACCGAGTCGTGCGGCATCCCCGGACCCATCTTGACTCCCACTGCCCGGCCGGCCGAGGCCAGGCCTTCAACGAACGACAACGGGGGAGAGAACGCTTCCGGATCCCAGATCCTCTTGGTCCCGGACGTCGAGGTTGTGCGTCGTGCGGGGTCCAGCCACACGCCGTCGATCCCGTTCAGGTCCACTGATGTGGCATCGGAATGCACCACCGTGGCGTGCGGGAAGGGCATGAGGTTGATGGTGGCGCAGGCGGCAGTGGTTTCGTCCATTTCCACGGCGGTCACGGCAATGTCCATGGAGGCCAAGGCCATGGAGTCAGCTCCGAGGCCGCAGCCGAGGTCGGCTACGTGGGAAATGCCGGCCTTGGCAAAACGCTCGGCGTGCCGGGCCGCGACGTTGAGGCGGGTTGCCTGTTCGAGTCCGGCCTGGGTGAACAGCATCTGGCGGGCAAACTCGCCGAACTTTGCTTCGGCGCGGGTCCGGAGCCGGGACTGCGTCAGTACCGCGGCCACGAGTTCAGGGGAGTGGCCTGCTTTTCGGAGGTCGGCGTTAACGCTGAACGCTTCGTCTTCGCGGTACGGCCCCAGCGAGGCAAGGAGTTCCCATCCTTCAGTGGTCAGCAAGGGTGCGATCTGTTCCTGCGGTGCGTGAGACATGGGATCAAGCCTAACGGCGCCCGCCATGACGCCGTGAGTTGGGAACCAGCCCGATAGGGTTGTTTTCATGGAAGACAACGCAGCTCCGCAGCCCTCCGACGCAAACAACCCGGGCGGGAACCACTCCACTGCCCCGGGAGCTTCAGAGCATTCCTCCGGTCGATCCCTCGTGGCTTTTGCCCGTCCTGCCTTGATCGCGGGGGCCGTGATCGCTGTAATCTGCATTGGCCTGCTGATCGTCATCTTCGCGTTGGACTCATTCAACGCTGCGGCGTACTCCGTGACGGGCAAGAGCGTGAATGACGCTACTGATGAAGCCCGCGACATCCGGGAGCTCTACAGTGGGGCCCGCATTGGCGGGATTATCGCCTTGGTGATTTCCGGCGTCGTGGCCCTGGCGGCCGCCGTCGTGCTGTATTTGAACCGTGGATCTGCCCCTGCAGATGAGGACGACGACGGCGAAGACTACGATTTGGACGACCTCACCGGTCGGTAACGGGAGTTCACTCAGGACGAAATTCTGGCACTCACCTTGACCGAGTGCTAACGCTTACATAGAGTCGTGTTAGCACTCTCCCCCGGAGGGTGCTAATCACGCCAGGCGTCACCGGCACCGCGACGACGGTTGCACGCCACGGCACCCTAGTTCTTAGTCCATGAATCAGCTCATGAAAAGGAGAGTCCGAGTGTCGGTCTCGATTAAGCCTCTTGAGGATCGTATTGTTGTTCGCCCGCTCGAAGCAGAGCAGACCACGGCTTCCGGCCTGGTAATTCCGGACTCCGCGCAGGAGAAGCCGCAGGAAGGCGAAGTTGTTGCAATCGGCCCCGGCCGCTTCGATGACAACGGCAACCGCGTCCCGGTTGACGTAACTGTTGGCGACGTCGTCATCTACTCCAAGTACGGTGGAACCGAAGTCAAGACCGGCGGCAACGAGTACCTCGTTCTGTCCGCCCGCGACGTCCTTGCGATCGTCGTAAAGTAACTTCCTGGAGCCCCGCACCGCAGCCGCGTTGGAATCATTCCGACCTTCTGCGGTGCGGGTTTTCCGTCTTGAAAGGACACAACCATGGCAAAGCAGCTTGCTTTTAACGATGCTGCCCGCCGGTCTCTTGAGGCCGGTATCGACAAGCTCGCCAACACTGTCAAGGTGACGCTTGGCCCGCGCGGCCGCAACGTCGTGCTGGACAAGAAGTGGGGCGCTCCCACGATCACCAACGATGGCGTGACGATCGCCCGCGAAGTTGAGCTTGACGACCCCTACGAGAACCTTGGTGCACAGCTGGCCAAGGAAGTAGCGACCAAGACCAACGACGTCGCTGGCGACGGCACCACCACCGCTACGGTGCTGGCGCAGGCACTGGTCAAGGAAGGCCTGCGCAACGTTGCTGCTGGTGCCGCTCCTGGCGAGATCAAGCGCGGCATCGAGGTTTCCATTGAAGCCATCGCAGCCCGCCTCCTGGAGAACGCAAGCGAAGTGCAAGGAACCCAGGTTGCCAACGTTGCCGCCATCTCCGCACAGAGCGACGAAATTGGCGAACTATTGGCCGAGGCGTTCGGCAAGGTGGGCAAAGATGGCGTCATCACCATCGAAGAATCCTCCACCACCCAGACGGAACTCGTCCTCACCGAAGGCATGCAGTTCGACAAGGGCTACCTTTCCCCGTACTTCGTCACTGACGCAGAACGTCAGGAAGCAGTCCTCGAAGACGCCTTGATCCTGATCAACCAGGGCAAGATCTCCTCGCTGCAGGACTTCCTGCCGTTGCTGGAGAAGGCGCTGCAGGCCTCCAAACCGCTGTTCATCATCGCCGAGGACATTGAAGGCGAAGCCCTGTCCACGCTGATCGTCAACCGCATCCGCGGCACGCTGAACGTTGTGGCTGTCAAGGCTCCGGGCTTCGGCGACCGCCGCAAGGCCATGCTCCAGGACATCGCTACGCTCACGGGCGCCCAGGTTGTTTCTCCGGACCTTGGCCTCTCGCTGGACACCGTTGGCCTTGAGGTACTGGGTACGGCACGCCGCATCACGGTCACCAAGGACAACACCACCATTGTTGATGGCGCCGGAACCGAGCAGGACGTTTCCGACCGCGTGGCCCAGCTGCGTGCCGAACTCACCCGCACGGACTCTGACTGGGACCGCGAGAAGCTGCAGGAGCGCCTGGCCAAGCTGGCTGGCGGTATCGGCGTTATCAAGGTCGGCGCAGCCACCGAGGTTGAGCTGAAGGAAAAGAAGCACCGCATCGAGGACGCCGTTTCCTCCACGCGTGCTGCCCTTGAAGAAGGCATCGTTTCCGGTGGCGGTTCCGCCCTCATCCACGCCCTCAAGGCACTGGACGAGTCCCCGGCCGTCAAGGCACTGGAGGGTGACGCAGCAGCAGCTGTTGGCATCGTCCGCCGCGCCTTGGTCCAGCCGCTGCGCTGGATCGCCCAGAACGCCGGCTTCGACGGCTTCGTCGTCGTTTCCAAGGTCTCCGAACTCGAAGCCAACCACGGCTTCAACGCCAAGTCCGGCGAGTACGAGGACCTGATCGCCGCCGGTGTGATCGACCCCGTCAAGGTCACCCGTTCCGCACTTCGCAACGCCGCTTCCATCGCTGCCCTGGTTCTCACCACCGAGACCCTGGTTGCCGAGAAGCCGGCTGAGGACGAAAACGCACACGCAGGCCACCAGCACTAACAGCCTGTTCGAAAAAGCCCTGGTCACTCGTGGCCAGGGCTTTTTTCTGCCCTCTTGCGCTTCCTGGCTGCGATTGTGGCATCGCCTTGGGGCGTCCTGACCTACTTTGAACCCCAGGCACCCGCCGTGCAACCGAAAAAGGGTGACAAAGTGGCATCTCGGGACCAGAGAAGGTCAGGGACCCACACGGCGCGTCAGGGATTCGTGGAGCCATTGTGGGCTTACGACGGCGGCGGTACCCTGACGCTAATACGGCCGATTGGGTGCGCCAACCGGGTTGCTCGCGGTCGCAGAATGAGTGTGGACTATGCCGGTTACAGCCTTGGATCTGGGACGTTCCGCGTTCTCCGAGCACCGCTGGAGCGATGCGCTTGACTGCCTTGCCCGGGCGGACACGGAGGGCGGACTTCCACCCCAGGACATTGAAGTCGCCGCCTCGGTGGCCATGCTGTTGGGCAAGGACTCCGAAGGCGTCGCCTACCTGACGCGGGCGCACGATGAATATGTCACCGTAGGAGACATGGCTGCAGCCGCCCGTTGCGCAACGTGGCTGGTGCTGTTCCTCATGGACATCGGGGAGCCAGCCCGCAGCTCGGGCTGGATGTCCCGGGCAAAACACTTGGTGGAAGAACTAGACGAGCCCACCGAAGCTGAAGGCTACCTCCTGATTCCGTCCGCGCTGGGAGCCTTGTACGGAGGAAATCCTGAAGCCAGCAATGAGCTCTTTGGCCGCGCCTTGGCTGTGGGACAGCGATTCGGCGACAAGGACCTCATGGCCCTTGGACGGCTGGGCCTGGGCACGGCCAGCATCACCCTTGGATTCCCGGACAGGGGCTTGGAGATCCTGGATGAAGTCATGGTTTCCGTGACGGCGGGGGAAGTATCGCCCATTCCTTCAGGCATCATCTACTGCTCCGTCATCGGCAGCTGCCGCCTCGCCTTCGACGTCCAGCGTGCCCATGAATGGACCGCCGCGTTGGAACGCTGGTGCGGGGACCGGCCGGACATGGTGATGTTCAGCGGGCAGTGCCAGTCCCACAGGGCAGAACTGTTCATCCTCCATGGCGCCTGGGACGACGCCATAGCAGCCGTCCACATTGCCCAGGACCGCTCGCGCCGCGGCGATCCGGAAGCGGCCTGGGGTGCGTGGTATCTGCAGGGCGAGATTCTGCGTTTGAAGGGCCAATTTGATGAAGCCAGCGCGGCTTATGCCAAGGCTGCAGAGACCGGCTTCGAAGCTCTCCCCGGGCTCGCGCTGGTGCTGGCAGGCCAGCAAAAAGTGTCTCAGGCCCAAGCCATGTTGCGACGGGCCATGGCAGGCTCGGACCCCGCCAACCGACGGCGGTTGCTTCCCGCCGTCGTCGACGTCGAGCTTGCCGCTGGTGACCTTAAAGCCGCAAGGGCCGCGGCTGACGAACTCGCGGCTCCGGTCCTTGAAACGGGCAGGCCCCTGGAACGGGCGCTTGCGGCGCAGGCGGAAGCCCAAGTGCTGCTCGCAGAGGGCAACGCGGGCGACGCGCTGGTGGCCTCAAGAAAGGCATGGCGGCTCTGGTACAGCCTTGAGGCTCCTTATGGCGCGGCCACGTGCAGGGTGTTGACGGGTCGCGCCTGTTTGGAACTGGGCGATCCCGACTCTGCCGCCATGGAATTCGAAGCAGCCACAGCCGAGTTCGCTGAACTCGAAGCAACGCCTGCTGTAACTGAGGTGCTGGGCCTTACTGCGGGACGAGGCAGTGCGGGAGCCGGCGGGGTGGGAGGTGGTGGGAATGGATCTGCGCCCACCGCCCATGAACTTACAAACCGTGAACTGGAAGTCCTGCGGCTTGTAGCTGACGGAAAAGCCAACAAGTCCATTGCCCGGGAACTGTATCTCAGCGAAAAAACCGTTGCCCGGCACGTCAGCAATATCCTCAGCAAACTCTCCTTGCCCTCCAGGGTTGCTGCGACCAGGTACGCCTTCGAACACCACTTGACCAACTGATCTTCTCTCACATCCCACAGCCTTTCTCCCGATCTTCTCTCACGTCCTGCGGGGTTTCTCCCGATCTTCTCTCACGTCCTGCGGGGTTTCTCCCGATCTTCTCTCACGTCCCGGCATGCGCATAAATACCCATGTCCCATCCAGCAGGATGCGTCATTTGGCCGACGCGGCAGAGGGCGCCGGACTCATAGTTTGGGCTTATGAACATTCCACTGCTCGCCGGCACCGTATCCACCGTGCTCTTTGCATCCAGCATGCTGCCCATGTTGGTCAAGGCAGTCCGCACCAAGGACCTGGCCTCCTACAGTTTGAGCAACATCACTTTGACCAACATCGCCAACGCAGTGCATTCCTTCTACGTCTTCGACCTTCCGGCGGGACCCGTGTGGCTGTTGCACTCCTTCTACGTGGTGACGTCGGTATTGATGTTGGTGTGGTGCCTGCGGTACCGGAAGGCTCCGGCTGAAACCCCTGTAACTGCAACCCCAGCAACGCGAGGTCACTTAAGGCCCATGTCGGCCGCTGCCATGGGCCATAAGTGACTGTGAGGATTGTTGTGGCTGGTCTGGGACTGGCTGGCAGAGTGGGTATTGGCCGTGCTGCCCCTTGGATGTGACTCRGTAAGTGACTGGCCCCGCAAGGGTGTCCTGGAGTGGGATCTGTCCATCCGAGGGGTGGGGCGGCCGGTACCGCCCGGCCCACCTCGGTAACTTGATCAGAAGGTTGTCCGCCCGCTAGGGCGTGACTCGTCACAGTGTTGTTCCGAAGT